>JAETUM010000001.1 GCA_021768625.1 Candidatus Stoquefichus sp.
TGGAATGATTTCAATAAAATCTTTTTCATTCCACCATTTTTGCATTTCCTCTTTTCCAAAATCATCCTTGCAGCTTCTTGTACGATGTCTGATTAAAGTTTCCTCAAAAGTAAGGTCATAATAATATGCCCAAATATTATTTCCAAATAGTTTTTTCGCTAACTCAAATAATGGCATATACCATTTTGAATTTAATATTCCCTCAAGGATTACTATCTCACAATTATTTTTCCCATACACAAGCAATTCTGACAATAAGGGTAATGCCTTTGTATCTATCCCATCTTTTACCCATAGTATATCTCTGCGAATAACATCTTGAGAGATAACCATGATATTATGCCCTAATTTGTGTTGAAGTACTTTGGCAACTGTTGTCTTACCACTTCCAGAATTTCCTCGTATAATAACTAATTTTGACAAACCATTTTCACCTTCCAACATCAAAATAATGAAAAATTATTTATAAACAAAATAGAGAAAATGAAGCATATCACCATTATAATATTGCGTGATAAATTCTCATTTATCTATTTAAAAACTTGTTTGCACCTTTAACAAAAAGTTCATATCTCTTTTCTGTTATACAATTTTCTTCTTCTGCCCAAACTTTAAATATTTTTTCTTTATTCTCAAAAATAATAGAACAAAATTGTAGTGCCGTATAAGGTTTATCTTTTAAATTATACATATCAATAATTCTTTTATCTAAAGTTAGATTATAATCATCTTTACTTGCATAACCTAGTATGTGTGTTAAACTATCAATACATTTTTTCTGATATTTTTTACATGGTTTGCAGATATCATCTCCATATACTGTTAATTTTAAATTAACAGTTGGATTGCTTATAATCTCATTTGCAACTTTATAGAAATCATGTCCCATCTTTTCATCAGGCACAAAATGCGTAATACCAGAACCATATAATTTAATAATATCTATAAAATGATGAGGTTTAATTAAAATTTCATTCATAACATTTCTTCTCCTTTTGTCTTACAAGTTCTAATTTATTTATTAACCATCTATCGAAAAATACTGTAAATCCCTAAATTCATCATCTAAAAATTCAAATGTAAATATATGCATATCATCAAATGATTGTTCAAAATAATTCACTTGTCCATTATCATAGTCAATAACAGGCTTACCTAATTTTTCTTTAACTTCATTAAAACTGAACTTGCCAAAAACTTCTGTAATGTTAGGCATCATAAATTCAATAATTAAATCTAGATGTGTATTATATTTTTCAGAAATTTTCTTAACCTGTTCCATATAATCTTTTCTAGGCTCTTCATCCCAAGCAAAAATCAATCCTTTATACTCAAATACAAATTGTTCTAAATCCTCATTAAATTCCATCATATATTCCTTCTTAAATTACAATTTTCTAAATATACTTACTTGCCTCTTTTATGCTTAAACTATCCATTTTGGTATTATATTTATTAACAAAATCTTTTACCCATTCAGGATTTGTTTTAGAATAATCTCTTAATGCCCAACCAATCGCTTTATTTATAAAAAATTCATCACTACCAAAGTTATTGACTATTATTCTTTCTAATAATTCAGTATTCGTTTTTTCCTTTCTACAAAGTTGATGATCTATTGCAATTCTTCTTACCCATAAATCTTCATCTTTAGACCATTCTAACATTAGATTATCAACTCTATTATCTCTTAAACCTATCTTTCCAATTACTTTATCTAAAAAATCGATTGTATCCCACCATTGTTTAGTTTTTATGTATTTTTTTATTTTTGGAATATCATCATAATTTAGAAAATTATTCATAGCAATTAAATAGTCATATACCAAATACTGAAATTCTCTGTGATTATCTTCATAACATTTATCTAAAAATTCCCAATCTATCTCTTTCGCTTTCTTTTCTGCTTTGATAAAGTCTTTATACACTTCTTTTCTTTTTGGAGTAGGAAGTCCATAGAAATCAAACATATTTCTCATATATTTTGACATAGCAATAGCGTTTTCTTTATCTTCTCTTGATTCAAATATTTTTTTAATTTCTAAATATTTATTCATAATCTCACTCCTAAGTTGTAATTGTTATTTCCAATATTCATAATCAAATGATTCAATGCTATCTGGAATACTATTATTTCCTTTTGCAGATATTTCTCTTAATACTACTGGCTGTTCCATTATTCCATCAACATAATATTCGATAAGCCATTCATCTATGGGTTGGTTTGCTAAGACATAAACTCTATTTGACTTATCATCTTCAATATATCCTAAACAATCGCCATAGGCATATGAAACATCTCTAAATATCCCATTTGATTTTATTCTGCCATACATTATATATGCTTTATCATTATACTCAATAGTTTTATAACCTGTATCTTCATTGTCAATATTTAATTCACCGGGCTTAAAAACTATAGGCTTATCTGGCAAATCATTTAGTTTATTTTGACAACCTGTTAATATAAAAACTCCTATAACTCATGCTAAACTTAAAAACAAATATTTTATTTTCAAAATAGTTCAACTTACTTTCAAATCCTATTTGTTACTTGTTATTTACGATTTGGTTTTCTTTTAATAGCCAACAATTTCATATAATCATCAAATTCAGCAGTATTGGTTGGTTCAAATATTACCCATTTCCCATCACGATAGATTTTTGCTTCATCATATTGCATACAAATAGCATTAGAAAGAGTACCTCTTATATCTTCAAATTTGGTTCTTTCATCTTTCCCAAAGATAATCATAAAACCAACACAATTACTTTTTGCGTATAAGCAACAAAGTGTTTTACCACCTTTTCGATATTTATACTCGTAAGTCCACTTCTTACCTCCAGTATTCCATAATCGTTCCATTTCGTATTTTTCATCAATAGTCGAACATAACTCTTGCCAGACTTCAAACAAAGGATGTCCAAGTAATTCAATCATAGTTGATTGATATGGTATATTTTCAAGCATTGTATTCTCCTTCATAAATTCCTATTTATCTTTTAATATATCATAACATATTTTTATCTTAAAACATAATATAACAAAAAATTGATATAATAATATATGCTTCCACAAACTCACCATAGAACTGTTGACTATTTTCGCATTTTCATGCACACAACTCACTTCATATTTTTACTATTTCTATTCTTTTATTATGATAAAACACTGCACTTCTATATTTTGAGACAATCAGTACATGATATCTACAATTCTACTTTGTATGTGATAAACTATGTTAGTTATTTGTTTGATTCTTCATCTGTGTTTTAGTTTTGTAGTTTTCTTAGAATACAATACTATTCATTATCACTATGCTAAAGCTTTTGTCTTGTTTCATAGACTATTTATAAGTTTTATTATATAAAAAAAGGTAAGAAATCGCATACCCTTACCTCTTACATTGATGTCATGCTGTCTTATTTACAAGTAGATTACAGCATGTCATTCTACTCAATTTTAAGTATATCTACAAAATATTTTTAAATTTTATTGTCATTCTTTTTTCTTTACTCATTACATAATTTTAAAACCATATCAAGTAAAACATTTGCTCCATTTTTACAATCTTCCTTACTTGTATACTCTTCCTTTCTGTGAGAAATGCCTCCCTTTGATTTAACAAAAATCATAGCCACTGGACATCTGTCTTTAAAGTTCTGGCTATCATGTCCAGCACCACTCATCAATCGAATAAATGATAAATTTCTCTTTTTCATAATAGATTCCATCATATCTTTCAATCTATCATCACATTTTACACCTTCTATATTTTGGCACAGTTCATATGTTATATGTATACCTGTTTTTTCTAATTTTTTTTCATATTCCTTAATTTCTAGTAGACATTCATTAAGAATATGCTCCTCTATACTTCTAATATCCAAAGTCAATGAAACATGATCACAAATAATATTAGGTGCTCCTGGAACTGTATTTATTTTTCCAACTGTAGCTATTGTATAAGGTTTGTTCTTCACAATACGTGTTATTTCATTTATCCAATTACACATAGCAATTACTGGATCAGTTCGATGATTCATTGGTGTTGCTCCTGCATGTCCACTAATACCTTTCATTCTAATCTTGTACCTTTGTATATAAGGTATCCCCTCCACAACACCCACAGTACAATCATTGTCTTCTAATACTTTTCCTTGTTCTATATGAAGTTCTAAACTTGCGTAAATTGGATCAATTTTACTCTCTATATATTTTTCAGGATGATATCCAGCCGTTTTGATTGCTTCAAACAACGATATATCTTGAGAATCTTTTGAACAAAAATCAATTTCACTAACCTTACCACTAATAACCTTACTTCCAATCATACCTCTACTAAAGCGATTTCCTTCCTCGTCTTTATAACCTATCACATAAAATGGTCTTTTTAGCATAACATGATTTTCTTTTAACGTTTGCGCAACCTCTAAAGAACTTAATAATCCTAATGTTCCATCAAACATTCCACCATGAATTACTGTATCATAATGTGATCCACATATCACAGGACTTTCAGTGCTATTTGCAGGATTATATATACCTATAATATTTCCAACATTATCCTCATAAACAAACAATCCTACCTCAACCATTTCATTTTTTAGCCATTCTTTAGCTAGCATATCTTCTTTAGTAAAAGGCCATCGTGTTATTGCACCTGTTTCATCAATTCCAATTTTTCCTAGACTATGAATTCTCTTCCAAAGTCTATCATAATTAATATCCATATACTCATCTCCTAATCATTATTTATATGATCTTCTATATATTTTTTATACCAATAATAACTTTTCTTTGAAATACGTCTTAAATCAATTTCATAATCTACATAAATTAATTCATAACGCTTTTCATTTCCATAAATATTACTTCCTTCATTCTCTGCTTTTATCAACCATTCTAAATAAGAATTTAGTGATTGTAGTCAACTTTTTCTAATATTATAGGTTTAGGATTCAAAAGAACCCATTTTACACATAATTCTGTTAATCTATTTAGTTCATCTTCCCACAAATGACTTGTATCATTTATGATATTGTGAATTTCTGTATTTTCTTCATCTGATAACAAATTACCTTGCATTATATATTTTAGTAACGTACGTACCATTTTTAAAAAGTCTCTACTCCAATTTATTTTACCATTATCCAATATTTCATGTGATAGTCGTCCACAAACTCGAATAACTTCCCCTTGTACTGTTGAAGCAACACCAACACTAGGAACTAAAAGATTCCATAATTCTTCATTTTGTTTTTGCCAAGTTTTAGATTTTACAATAATATTTGATTTTTCATCATATAATACTCTTCTTGGTACAGGTTTAACTTTAAAAATTGTATATAATTCTGTTAAGCTATTATCTAATTCATCAATATAATCTTTATTAATGTCATCTCTAAACCATTCAAATTCTTCACCAATACGTTTAACTTCATCTTTCTCTTTTCCTGTTAATCTAGCTTTATGTTTTAATAAATACTTAACAAGTTCTACTAATTCTGGTAAATCACCATTTCTTGCTCGTTTTAATGCATTCAATAATGGTGTTTCACCTGAACTATTTTTTACATTAACATTAGCTCCTGCTTCCACTAATATTTTCACATTATTTATATAATAAAGTCTAGTGGCATGAAATAATGGAGTATTTTTTTCATGATCCCTTGATTCAATGTTTGCACCTAACTTAATTAAATACTCAAGATGCCCATTTATTCTTCCAGCATGGATAGCTAAAGGTGTACATCCAAAATAATCTTCATATTCAATATCTGCACCATTCTCAATTAACCAAGACATCATATCTTCAGACAAATTAAATCCTAATGCATTCATTTTATGAACTCCCGTTTCATATGCATTGATATTACATTTTTTAAAGACTTCTTTGATTTCTTCTTCATTTCCTCTTTCAACAATTTCTTCAAATTCTTTCACTAATGTTTTTCTTTTTGAAGACTTTTTCTGTTTAACGATTTTTTTATTTTTAGATGTAATTTTGTTTTCAACTATATCTTTTGATTCTTTATTCTTAAAAATGTTAAATAATTTCATCTTTATATTACCTCATTAAACTCTCATTTACTGCTATTCTTTCTTTTGATATATCTCTATAGTTTTATCACCAGTTCTTGCCCCAAATCTTCCATAATCAATATCTTTAATCAAGTTACCACAAGGACACATATCACTTTGCGTTGGATCTAGCGACATATAATAACCACACTTAGGGCATTTTGCATATAAATCAGAGCTCATTGTCCAGCCATTTTCTGGGCCTGTTCGCAAATATTGGTATCGCAATAAACTTTCTTTTTTCTTCTTAATCTTATTAAACAATTTCATCATTATTCTTCCTCGAAAATTCTCATTTATTTAATACATCTCAAATTATTTTTTATAAAAATATTTTGGATTCAATCCCTCGATTTTTAAATTACTCATTTCCCTAATAAAGTTTCTACAATATGTCCAAAATGTCCTCTCTTGAAAACATTAGATTCTGGTTCACTTTTTCTAATTACTCCTAATACACCACTTGAATTCGCTAATAAATATGAATTATAAATATCATTTCTTGATTTTTCAACAAATCCTGCTCCAATATATATGTTGTACTTTCTTGCCATTTCAGTTGCCCATTGTTTTGCTATTTCTCCATCTGTTTCTGCATATTGCCATATTTTCTTATTAGGAATATAGCCTGATGTAGACAATTCTATCAGAACAACAAAATCAGTTTCTCCTACCTTTTCTATTTGTTCTTCAATATATTTTAATTTATTAGAAACACCTATAATATTATTATTTACTTGTATAAGAGTTATCTTCATATTCTCAACTCCTTCATTTCTAAAAACTAGTCGTTTAGCATGTATATTGTCTTATTTGACGAATTGCTTTTTGTCTATCTTTATAAATTAAACTTTGCATACTATCATCATATATGACATTCATTTTCTCTAGTTTTTCAAGAATGATTTCTATAAGTTCTGGTTTGTTTTTTGCTATAATAACTGTATCTTTAATACATTGTCTTGCTGTTATTGGCTTTTCCTCTTCAATATGTTTGAGCCATTCTTCAATGATAGAATTAACTTGATTATTAATATCCCATTTTGAATTATATGCAATAAGACGAAGCCCTCTAGTACGAATATATGAATTATCTTTATTGTTCATCATTTCAACAAATGTATCAAAATATGGATATAAATCATTACATTGTTGACTTATCTCTAATAATTCTTTTAAAACATTATATGCTTGCTTATTATTTGAACACACTAACATATCTACTTTTTTACCAATATCCATTTTAATCACTCCCATATACAATAGATTCTCATTGATTAGATTCCACCTACTAATAATACATACATTAAATCATATACTGTATGTACTACTATTGGATTCCATATAGACTTTTCTTAATAACCAACAAAATATAATTCCCCAGATTAACGCACTCATACTTTGCCCTATCATTCCTGTAAAATCAAAAATTCCAAATCTTAATAACTTAATAAAATAAGATGGAATATGTATTAATATAAATAACAATGTAGTTAATATTGTTGCTTTTTTATGTGATAAAATACTGGTCAATGAATTATATCTCTAAAAACAACTTCTTCAACAAAACCAACAATAATAAATTTCATAACAACTAAACTTAATGAATTTTGCTATTAAACCAAAATCCATTATGAATAATGAACATACTTATAACTATATAAATCAATGAGACTATTATAACCAAAAGAAAAGATCGACTCAATTGAAGTTGAGAAAATAGTTTCTCTTTATTAAATTTCAACTTATTATTATACTTCATAATTAGCAACATTGCTGGTATGACCCACATATATACCCATAAATATATGATCATATTTCAGAAGAATTATTTCTAAATATATATCTGAATCCCATGCATTTGTAATAACAGTCCAAAAAACAATGAAATCAATAAGTATTAATATAATCTTTTTTTAAATTAAATTCTTCTTCCATGATGCTTTTCTCTTATAAATTATATAACTGTTCTATCTAGCCACTCTTTATAACAATCTAATTGCTCTTTTGTATGAAAATAATGTTCTCCATTCTCTAATACAGATAATTCACAATGAAAATCATGAGAAAATGTCTGTATAATATCCTTATCTTGCATATTATCCTTACTACCATATAAAATATATGTTTCTTTACTCCAATTAACTATTGGATTATTCTTAACATATAAATAGTAATCCCAATATAAAATTTGTCCAAAATCAGTTTTTATTTCTTGTTTTTCTTCTAATAACTTTTCAGAAGTATGACTCCACATCATCATATTATCAATAACAACTTTCATATTAACAACTGGAGATAAAAATAAACATTGTTTTATATTTTCTTCTTTATATGCCAATAAACTAAAATATGCTCCCATACTACAAGCCCATATATTTATTTCATTATAATTAGACTTCGCATATTCTATAATTTGTGCTAAATCATTGACACAATTTTGAACTTTGCATAAATAATTTGTATCTAACTTTCTCTCTCCATGTTCTGGCAAATCAAAACTCATTAACTGATAACCTTTATTTGTAATAGTGTCAGCTAATATTTTTATAACTTCATCTTCTTTATGAGACATATTTCCATGTACTGCTATAAATACTTTTTGACTTTTTTCTCCCCATATGATTGATGGAATATGATTTATTTTTATTCTTTCTTTTTCCATTATGATACCCCTATACTTATCACTCATTTTATAAAAATTCTAACTCTAATAAGTTTTCTATTCAAATCATAAAATTGAATTACTTCTTATTATCTTCCTAAGATATATCAACAATTTCTCAATTTGTTTCCATATAATACATTTAGCAAATGTATTATATATATTTTAGATGTATAACACAAGTCATTCATATATCTTTTAAACAAATATTAATATAATAACTAATCAAATATTAACCATTAAAAAAAGGGGTAATAGAAACATTCTAACCCTTTTTGTATTCATTAGTTTTCAATGATTATCATTTATATAAAAATCAAATATATAAATTATTATATTTTTAATTGATCGAATGATGACACATATTGAAGATGTATACCTTCTAGTATCTCTTGACATTTATCAATTCTTGTTTTTTCTAATAATGTTACAGGTTTATGAGCATCATAACCAAAACAAACTTTACAATGATATTGACTTGCAATTTGAAAAAAGTCTCTATATGGATATGCATATTTGATTGTATCAAAATAAAGTTGACCATATCTCAATCCATTTAAATTAATTTCTAAAACTGCATCATTTCTTATTGCTGCATTACAAATAATATGTGCTGCTCTTTGACATGCTTCATTAAAGCATCTTCGCCCTAACATAAAGAAATCAGGATGAGCAACATACTTTGTTAATCCTAAATCTAAAGCTTTTTCTATTTGATGTGCATATGTTATTACATCTTCATCACTACAATAAAAATCGTAATTATATCCATCAAAATATTTATAATGTTGTCCTATAATAAAATAGTCACATTTATCTTTCATAGATAATAAATAATCTTTTTGATTATCATAGTACTCTATTTCAAATCCAACAAGAATTTTTATTTTATCTTTATATTTTTCTTTTAATAATTTCATTGTATTTAAATATTCTTCAACATCTCTATTAAACATACGTTCACTTTCAATTTCTACATTTGGATAAGGCATATGCTCACTAAAACCTATGACTTCCATTTTTGCATCTATAGCTGCTTGTATATATTGTTCATCATATCCAAAAGCATGATGACATCTATATGTATGAGTATGTAAATTAAATGTCTGCATTTTCACTAACCTCCAAAATATTGTGCTGATCTATACCAAAATATATAGAACTATTTGGTTCATATAAAGTAAAACTTCTAAATAAAACATCAGCATGGAATTTAATCTCCTGACATTTCAAACTATACCTTAATACATTACCATGTGATAAATATGAAACAATAGTTGCTTGTCCAATATAATCAGCATCTAATATCTTTTCTTTTGAAAGTTGAATCGTCTCAGGTCTAAGTGCAACATAAGAAGAATTCAATGATAATGAAGGAAAAATATTTTTTAGTGATTGACTTTCTATAATGTTATAATTTCCTATAAACTCAGCAGCAAATTTTGTTTTTGGTGCTGTATATATATCTACAGGTGAACCTGACTGTTCAATATTTCCCTGATTAAATAAATGAATACAATCAGACATAATCATTGCTTCATCTTGATCATGAGTAACAAATATTGTTGTAATACCTAATTTTTTTTGAATATATTTTATTTTTTCTTGTAATGATTTTCTTAGTTTTGCATCTATAGCACTTAATGGTTCATCTAATAATAAAACTTTTGGTTCTTGAACAATTGAACGTGCCAAAGCAACTCTTTGTTGTTGTCCACCACTTAATTCATGAGGATAAGCATGTTCCCTTCCAACCAAATCTACCATTTTTAATGCAGCAGAGACTTTTTGTTCTATTTCATCCTTAGAACTCTTCTTTTGTTTTAAAGGAAAAGCTATATTTTCATAAACATTCATATTAGGAAATAATGAATATTGTTGAAAAACCATCCCTATTCCTCTTTCTTGAGGTTGTAAATTTGTAATGTTTACCCCATCTAAGTATATTTCCCCTTCTGTTACTTCCTCTAAACCTGCTAAGCATCTTAAAAGAGTTGATTTACCACAGCCTGATGGACCTAGTAGAGTTACAAGATTTCCTTTTTCTATCGATAGATTAATTCCTTTTAAAACTATATGATCATCAAATTTTTTAATAATATTTCTAAACTCAATAAAAGCCATTTTTATTCCTCTTTTCATTTTGATTTATTTTCTAGATAACTAGCGATTCTAGAAACAAATAAAGTCGTTACAAATAAAATAACAATAATTGCACTGGTCATCTGTCCAGATTTACTCATTGCTTTATATAAATACATTGAAGCTGTTTGAAAATAACTTCCTCCTATAATATTAACTATAACAAAATCTGCAAAGATCATAGCTATAGAAATCATCATAGAAACAACGATTCCTGATACCATATTTGGTAAAATAATCATAAAAAATGCCTTTGGCTTACTGCATCCTAACATCGTAGCAGCTTCTATTAATGTATGTACATGAATAGCATGAAGACTATTTCTTAATCCACGATAAATATAAGGTAAAATAATAATACAATATGTTCCAACTAATAAAATAAATCTATTAGATAGAATACCCCCTATACCTGAATACAATGATAAAACTCCTACAGCAATAATAATACCTTGAATAGCATAAGGAATCGTACATAAAACTTCAATTATCCTCTCTAATTTTGGAAAATATAATGTTGTAACATACATAACCAAAATCATAGCTATTGTACAAACAAGTACAGGAACGAATGAAATAACTAAAGACCTTAATAATGATGCTATAAACAAAGGATCACTTAGAATTTGTTCATAGTACTTAAAAGTAAATCCAGAAGGGAGTATAGATGTCCATTCATTAAAAACTGAATAAATAAATGTTAATATTAAAGGAATTAATAAATATGTTGCAATAACTATAATAATACCTTTATCTAATATTGAACTTTTTCTCATTGCAAATGTTCTCCTTGCTTTTGAATTTTACTTAAAATAAGTGTTGCTAAAACCATTAATAGCATAAGAACAACAGCTAATGCAGAGCCAAATTCCTTAGCTTGTACCAAATCTCCAACAAATTGTTCAGAAATACGTACTGGCAATAACATAGCATTACTTGAAAGTAGTGCATATCCTGTTGCATATGCAGCTATTGCATTAGCAAATAATACGCTAAATGTTCCTAATATACTTGGTAATAAATTAGGAATAGCAACTTTAAACCAGTATGTGAATTTTGATCCACCTAACAATTGTACCGCTTCTTTCCATTCTTTTTTTATTAAATCAAATGAAGGTAATAGCAATAATGTTGCTAATGGTATTTGAAAATACACATAAGTTAAAATTAAACCCTTCAGTGAATATAAATCAAAAACTTTTAATAAATCAAATCCTAAGTTTTTCATAAATAATGTAATAACCCCAGTATTTCCTAATAAAATAATAAAAGCAAAAGCTAGAGGAATACCTGCAAAATTAGAAGTAATATTTAAAATTGTTCGAAAAAATTTTCCAGTTCTTTTATTTGTATGAACTGCCTTTGCTCCTAAAAAAGATATAATAATCCCCAAAATTGATGAAACCATAGCAATAATAAGACTTCCCTTGATAGAATCAATATACAAATCTGTAGTTAAAATCTTTATAAAATGCTCTAATGTAAAGCCAATCCCATCAATTGGTGAAAAACTTCTCACTACAATAGATACCAATGGTGCCAATTCAAATAAAAGAATAATAATAAGAAAAGGTACTAATGCTATTAAGGATTTTTTATTTTTCATTAAACTTCACCTCTAATTCTGCCATATCTTTTGTAGGTTTTAATCCTAATATTTTACACATCAAGGGAGCATATTGTAATGTATTGATTGTCATAGACATATCTTTATTAATTTTATCATCAATCACATACATTAAACTTTCCCTTTGTAATAAGCTATTTCCACCATGTAATCCCAGTTCGTCCATTCCATGATCACTGGCTACAATAATGCTATAACCCTTTTCTACTAAAAAAGGTATAAGAGTAGATAAATATAAATTATTGTTCATAGTCGCAACATGATACTCTTTGCTTTTAGAACCATATAAATGTCCATTATAATCAATATTCATAGGATGAATAAAGACAAAGTCAGAATGGTATTTTTCTATCATTTGATAAGCAATAGAATATAAATGGCTATCTGGAAAAGTATCTTCATAATAGAAGAATCCATTTTGAATCTTTTTTGAATCATCATGTAAAATAATATCTTTCATGGGATGAAATGGTGTACCTATATAAAGTTCACTAATCCAATGATATGCAACTGCAAGACTTGTTAATCCTGCTGTTGCACATAAATCAAAGACACTTGTCTGGTTAGACAATCTATTGACATAATTGTTTGTAATTTGATGTTGAGATACAGGTAATCCTGTAAATATCGTTTCATACATTGGTCTTGATAATGAAGGCAATTCCCCATGAACATGCAATTTTGCACATTTTTTACTTTCAACCAAATGTTCTAAATAACCTAAACTATTTTGAGCGGTTTCATAATTTAAACCATCTAATAATATAAATGCTAATCGACCCATAATACTACCCTACTTAGCATATGCCATAACATTTTCTTTCCACTCTTGAGCAATTGACTTTGTTGTTTTATCCCATGCTGCTTGATCTTTAATCATTCGTGATGTTTTATATTGCTCATCAGGTAATAATTTACTTTTAACTTCATCTGGTAATTTAATATTTCTTACTGGACGAGCATATCCTTTTGCAAGATTAATCTGCCCTTGATCACTTAAAATATATTCTCTTGCTAAGGCAGCAGCATAAGGTCTTTGAGTATATCGATTAATAATTGTACAATAACCACTTTGGATTGAACCTTCAGCTGGAATATTGATTTCAAATGAAGCATTTGGATTGTTTTGTAAGATTTGATCTCTATAACCTAATGCATTATAATCCCATAATAAAGCAACTTCTATTTCACCTTTTTCCAATCTAGATATTGAAAATTCTCCTTTATCAATTCTACCTTGTTCTGCTAATTTTCTAAAATACTCTAATCCTGGCTGAATATTACTCTCACTACCTCCATTAGCTATTGCTGCTGCTAATACTACAAATTGTGCTTGATTCGCTGTTGCTACATCACCAATAGAAACCTTATAATTCCCATTTAAAATATCTTGAAAAGATTTTGGTGGATTTTTGACTAATTTTGTATTTGTCATAATAGATAACGTACCATAATATGCAATAATCCAATTTCCTTCTTCATCTTTTGCCCAATCTGGAATACTATCCCAATAAGATGTTTTATAAGGTAAAGTCAACCCTTTTTCTACTGCAATTGGTCCAAATGCTTGTCCAACATCTCCAATATCCTTAGTTGCATCATCTTTTTCAGACTCAAATAAAGATAATTCTTCTGCTGAAGACATATCCGTATCATTATGAGCAATACCATATTCTTTTGTGATACCTTCCCATGTATCTTTCCAATCAGCCCAAGAATCTGGCATACCAACTGATTCAATCTTTCCATCTTCTTTTGCCTTTTCAACAATTTCATCAATAGACATACTATTTAAATCAACCACTGATGATGTTGTTGACGTACCGCATGCACTTAAAGTTAACAAACATGCTAACATACCTACTAATAATTTTTTATTCTTCATAAATAACCTCCTATTAAAAAATTACACTTTATTTATAAAACTTTTGAATATTATTAAATATCATATAACGTTAATAAAAAGTTATCTTTTTGTTAACAGGTATTAACTTTTTGTAAAGCCTAAAAATATATCTTTTAATGACTTTTATTATTTATTCATTATAACTATGTTTCAAAATACAATTAATTTCATAATCGAGTAGGAGAAAATAGATAAATTACTTATTTATTTTCGTCCTCTCACACCACCAGTGCATGCCGTTCGGCACACGGCGGTTCAAATCTATAACTAAATATGTTTTAACTGATATTGGTCTAGTAGTGATACTAGGCCATTATATTCTAGTACTTCATTTCTGAGTGCATAATTCAATGGTTGTGATATGGCTATCCTTGCATATCCCTTTCTTGAATACGCTGTTCTTGTTGCCCTATTCTTATTCACTCCCAACTTCATCATCATCTTGATTCTCTTTTTGGGTGTTTTCCATTGTTTCCATATGCACATTCTTATCCTAAATCGTAGCCAACTATCTATTTGCTTACACTTCATTTTGAAATTTCCTATCCTAAAGTAGTTTACCCATCCTACTACAAGTTGTTTAATCTTTAGGTACCTATATCTTAGGCTTACTGACCAACTTCTTGATGTTAGCTGTTTTACTTTGGCTTTTAGTTTTGCTATTGATATCTCATGTGGCTTTGCCTTATATACTCCGCCTGCATTATAGTCTTTGTAAAATCCAAATCCTAAATACTTGATATCGTTTGGTTTGCTTACTTTGCTTTTTGTCATATTAACTTTTAAACCTAGTTTGTTTTCTATGTACTTTGATACATTCTTCATGACTCTGTCTGCTGCCTTTGATGAATGTACCAATATAATACAGTCATCTGCATATCTTACAAACTTTAGTCCTCTTGATTCAAGTTCCTTATCCACTTCATTAAGTACTACATTACTTAATAGCGGTGATAAATTCCCTCCCTGTGGTGTTCCTATGACAGATTCCTTATATTCATTATCTATCATAATTCCACTCATCAAGAATTTCCTTATAAGTGATACGATTTCTCCATTCTTGACATCCTTCATAATCAATGAGATAAGCTTGTCATGATGGACATTGTCAAAGAATTTCTCTAGGTCAATATCCACTACCCATTCATACCCATCATTCATGTATTCAAGTGCTTTGATTATCGCCATCTCACAACATCGGTTTGGTCTAAATCCATAGCTCGAATCACTGAATAGTGGTTCATAAATTGGTGTAAGTATCTGTACTATCGCCTGTTGTATTAATCTGTCAATGACCGTAGGAACTCCTAGATTTCTTGTCCCACCATTGTCTTTGGGTATTTCTACTCTTTTTACAGGACTTGGTTTATATTTCCTTGTTCTTATCTGTTCCTTTATGACATCTAGATTTTCTTCAAGATATCCTTTGAGTTCACTGACAGTCATTCCATCAATGCCAGGTGCTCCTTTATTTCTTTTGACCTGTTTGTATGCTTCATTGATATTTTCATCACTGAGCATCTTTTCTAGTAATGTGTTATCAGTTTTCAATATTCGTTACCTCCATTTCTTCGCTTACCTATGCACTCACTTCCACTTTCATCCGTTCTTTGTCTACTCATGGCACTAGTTTTCCTTATATCCCAAGACCATGCATAAGTACAATTCCCATTTCAATAACTGATAGATTTGTTCAGTCCTTCACTCCATTACCATTACAGTAACTTCCTCACTACTACGACCTCGGCTGACTTCTTGTGATTCGTTGTTACTAGGATATTCTTATCCATCACAAGACCTCCCGGGATAAGGTCATATCTCTTTCCCTCCATATATCCGCCATATTTACATATAACAGTTCTATTCCGCAACCTCTTATGACTTCGTGTTGTTTTGCACACTCATCCCCATTATATGCCTGATATGATTCGTATTCCTCGGACCAGAGTTTTGCCTCCATCTTCTTTCAGATTCCACCTCACGGTGGACACCCTTGATATTGGCTAGTGGTTGGCAGTTGCGACATCGCCCCCACAGTGGACTTTCACCACCTAGATATATGCCATGCCCGGCATACAAAAAAGATATGACCATTTTCATGATCATATCTCAAAATTAATAAATTCAACTTTTTTATTTTCCAAAATATCTTTTTAATAATCCAGCAAATGCTTTTCCATGTCTAGCTTCATCTCTAGCCATTTCATGTACAGTATCATGAATTGCATCTAAATCAGCAGCTTTAGCACGTTTAGCTAAATCAACTTTACCTGCAGTTGCTCCATTTTCAGCATCTACACGTAATTGAAGATTCTTTTCAGTAGAATCAGTAACAACTTCTCCTAATAATTCAGCGAATTTAGCTGCATGTTCTGCTTCTTCCCAAGCTGCTTTTTCATAATATAATCCAATTTCTGGATATCCTTCTCTATGTGCAACTCTAGCCATTGCTAAATACATACCAACTTCACTACATTCACCTTCAAAGTTAGCTCTTAAATCTTTAATAATATCTTCAGAAACACCTTGTGCTACTCCTACAACATGTTCAGCTGCCCAAGTCATTTCTCCTTCTTGTTTTGTGAATTTATCTGCCCCTACTTTACATACAGGACATTGTTCTGGTGCACTATCACCTTCATGTACGTAACCACATACGCTACAAACCCATTTTGCCATAATTTTTTTCCTCCTATTTTATTATCTGGCTTTATTATACTACAAAATTTGTAAAAATCAAGTAATTTAATAATAATAATCATTACTATTTAATAAAAATCATTTATTGTCTTTTACTTATAACTCATGTATAATAGCTTTGTTAAAGGAGATATCTATAGTAATGACTTTTTAGCATTAACTTTATTAATCTTTTAACAAATTTAATAAAACGTCGCATTCTTTTGAAGCGATAGTGGAGGTAAAAATGAATAATCAAAAAACTAAGAACCTAGCGTTCATGTCGCTATTTATAGCGATTGAAATTCTCATGGTGATGGTACCTTTTTTAGGCCTTATTCCAATTGGTCCCCTTCGTGCTACAACCTTACATATTCCTGTTATTATTGCAGGGATTGTTCTTGGTAAGGAAAAAGGTGCTGGGATTGGACTTGTTTTTGGAATATCAAGTCTTATTATGAATACTATTCAGCCTACTGTCACATCTTTTGTCTTTTCACCATTCATCAGTGGATCTGTTATGAGTGCTCTTATTGCTATAGTTCCAAGAGTTCTCATTGGATATGTTGCTGGTTGGATTTATGAACTGTTAAAAGAAAAGAATGATTATTTTGCAATGATATGTGGTTCTTTTTTAGGTTCTATGACAAATACTTTACTTGTATTAGGTGGTATTTATGTTATTTTTGGAAGTGAATACGCATCTTCTTTAGGAAAAAGTTTTTCTGAACTATTACCTTATTTACTTGGTATTATCACAACTAATGGTATTTTAGAAGCTGTTGTAGGTACAATTATTGCTGTACTTGTATCTCGTGTTTTAATAAAAATAAAATAGTAAAGAGAGGTCCTTATATGTCAAAAAAAATTATTATAGGAATAACTGGAAGTATTGCAGCATTTAAAGCAGTACAACTCATCAGCGATTTAGTTAAAAAGAATTTTCGTGTTGAAGTCATAATGAGTGAAAGTGCCACAAAATTTATAACGCCTGTATGTATTCAATCTCTAACAAAGAGAAAAGTTTATGTTGATACATTTGATGATGAAAATCCAGCTATTATTACTCATGTTGATATTGTCAAAGATGCCGATTTATTTGCAATTATACCAGCGAGTGCTCATACGATTGCAAAATTGGCTCATGGTTTTGCTGATAATATGCTAACGAGTGCATTTTTAGCAGCAACATGTCAAAAACTTGTTGCTCCTGCAATGAATGTTCATATGTATGAAAATCCAATCACACAAAACAATATACAAACATTGAAAGAACTTGGGATTTTATTTGTAGAACCTATCAATGGATTACTAGCTTGTGGTGATATTGGAAATGGAAAGCTTGCTGATGAAGAAGATCTTTTAGAAATGATTCAATATGCTTTAACTCCAAAGAAATTAAAAGGTAAAAATATATTAATCAGTGCTGGTCCTACACAAGAAAGTATTGATCCAGTTCGTTATATTACCAATCATTCTAGTGGTAAAATGGGCTATGCTCTTGCCAAGGCTGCTTTTTGTTTAGGTGCTCATGTCACATTAGTAAGTGGTCCTACACATTTAAAACAACCATATGGAATTGATTTAAAACCTATAACAAGTGCTTCTGAAATGTATCACACAATTATGCCTCTTGCCCCTTCTCAAGACATTATCATTATGTCTGCAGCAGTTGGTGATTATGCATGTGTAGAAATTGCAGATGAAAAAATCAAAAAGAATGATGATTTCCTTCATTTGAAATTATGTAAGAATAAAGATATTCTTTTTGAACTTGGCCAAATAAAAAATGATCATCAAATTTTATGTGGTTTTGCAATGGAAACAGAACATCTGATTGAAAACGCTTCTGAAAAGTTAAAAAAGAAAAATTGTGACATAATTGTTGCTAATCACTTAAAAACAGAAGGTGCAGGTTTTCAGGGTGATACAAATATCGTTTCTATATTAACTCATAGTGGTATAAAGGAATTTGGTTTACAATCAAAAGATAGTTTAGCTTATGAAATTTTTGAATTAATAATGAATATGGAGGAATAGTATGTTATTAGTTATTGATATTGGAAATACAAATATTACAATAGGAATTTATAATCAAAATCATTTAATTGGAACTTATCGTTTAACAACAAAATTTGAAAGAACATCTGATGAATATGGTTTTATGATATTATCATTTCTTAATGCTTCTTCTATTCAAAGTGAAGAAATAGAAGATATTATTATTAGCAGTGTTGTTCCAAAGATTAACTATTCATTTACTAATTCTATCAAGAAATATTTACATAAAAATCCAATCTTTATTGGACCAGGTATCAAAACAGGAATTGATATTAGAATAGATAATCCTTCAACACTTGGAGCTGATCGACTTGTAGATGCTGCTGGTGCCTTTTATACTTATGGGGGACCATGTATTGTGATTGACTTTGGTACTGCAACAACATATGATGTTGTTACTAAAAATGGAGAGTTTATAGGTGGAGCCACTGCTCCTGGTATTGGAATTAGTGCACATGCCCTATCATCTCAAGCCGCTAAACTTCCAGAAGTTGAAATTCAAAAACCTGAAAAAATCATAGCAAAAAATACAATCAAATCTATGCAAGCTGGTACAGTTTTTGGTTATATTGGATTAACTGAATATATTATTAAAAAAATAAAAGAAGAATATGGGCAAGATTTAAAAGTTATTTCTACAGGTGGTTTAGGTAGAATTATTGCTAATGAAACTGATGAAATTGACATATATGATGTTGATTTAACATTTAAAGGACTAAAAATTATATACGAGAAAACAAAAAAGGCTATTTAAGCCTTTTTTCATTATATAACATAAATAATAGTTTAGCCATTGCAAGTTCTTTAGGAAAAACAGTCATTAATTTTCCAATATCAACACTTCCCTTTTCAGGATATAACAAACCATGTAATAGCCTTCCTATAACTCCTTTTTTACTCATATCTTGTAAAGAATGAACAACATCATCAAAAGAACGAAATGAAATCATTTGATAATTTTTATCTATATATTCTTTATAAAAGTCTAATAAATCAGTAGTAAATAAATCAAAATTATATACATAACTTGGATCTCTGTTCATTATTTCTGCTAACCAATCTAATACAATATAAAGATAATCTTTTTCTTTTAATGGTTCATTTTTATGTGATTCAATAAATTTATCATACAAATGACTTTCTGTATCACTTCTTGTTAAAGTTCTTACATATCTTTCTAAATACAAAATTTCTTTATAAAATTCATTAAATAATGGGGTATCAAATGGTTTAAAAGTATACTTTACACCACCATAATCTCCAAAATACTTCATTGCTGTTTGATACCCAATACGTTGATTTCTATCTAGAGATTCACGACTAAAATCCATAAAAGTTCCTAAATCCAAATATGGTGTTGTATAAATAACGTGAGGTCTATTGAGATAATATTTATGTGTAACACCTTCATGCATATCAACAACAATAACTTCATCAGCTCCCATATCAAAAGCTAAATCAATAGGAACATTATCATAGTATCCCCCATCTATAAATGATTCACCTTTAAATGAATGAATAGGAAATACAGGAAAACAAGAAGCACTTGAAATTAAATAATCAAAGATATATTCTTTTTCCATTTCATTTTTTGTAATAAATAATGGTTTTAATGATGGAAAATGTACTGTACATAATCCAAAATCTATAGGTGAATTGAGTAATTGATCTTCATTTAATAAATTCCTAATGATTTTCTTTAATGGAGTAATATCAGCTCCCTTTTCTTTAAGATAACTCTTAAAAAAAGATATATACAAGTGTGACTGATTTAAAACAGAATCTAAATCTATAGAGAAATCTTCATGAAAGTCACCAGCAAAAACACTCTTTATACTCATTGTATTCCATAAATTTTCCATTGCAGAATAATCCTGTTGTGCCAATAAACATCCATTCAATGCACCTATTGATGTTCCAGTCACAATTTGATAATCAATACCTAATTCATGTAATGCTTTAACAAATCCAACTTCATAGGCTCCTTTTGAACCCCCTCCAGCAAGCACCAACGCTCTTTTCATTATAACTCCTCTTTTCTATGACTACTTTCTATCATATTTTTATAGACTTCTAAATATGAATCAAATTCATCAAAAGATGTTAATCTATATTCCCAATTTGGTGATCCAATCTTTCCTGGCACATTAAAACGACATGAACTATCGCTTCCCATCATATCCCAAACAGGTATAATAACTTGATGAGCATCTAAATCTAAACAATAATGTATAATTTTTTGAAAATCTTCTTTCTCTTTATAATCTTCTAATATTTTTTCTAATGTTTTATATTCTTCTTGACTTAATGTGTCTAACCAACCAACTAATGTATCATTATCATGTGTTCCTGTATAAACAATAACTTTGTCAAAATCAAAATCATTTTGGTAATGAAATTGAAAAACATACATACCCTTTAAAGAATAATGATCTCTTAATTCATAAACTTCATTTCTTAAATCACCTAAATCTTCTGCCAAAACAGATAATTGAGGGATTTTTTCTAATAAAGTATCAAATAATTGGTATCCTGGAGCTTCTATCCATTCTCCAATAATAGCTGTTGTTTCTGATTCAGGAATTTTCCAATAAGTATCAAAAGCTCTGAAATGATCAATACGCACAACATCATACATTTGATTAGCAGCATTCATTCTTTCAACCCAAAATTGAAAATGATTATCTTTTAAATAATCCCAATCATAAATCGGATTTCCCCATCTTTGCCCATATTTACTAAAATAATCTGGTGGCACACCTGCAACAAATGATGGTGTTCCATCTTCCTCTAACAAAAAGCTTTCTTGGTTCATCCATACATCAACAGAATCTAAGCCAACATAAATAGGCATATCCCCTATAATTTGAATGTTTTTTGAGTTAGCATAATCTTTTAACGCTTTCCATTGTTTAAAGAAATAGTATTGCAAAAACATTTCATAAGAAATATCTTTGATAAAGGGAATAAGTGAAAAAGATTTTTCCTGATTATAATATTTATATTCATCTTCCCATTCAATCCATGCTTTTTGTTGATTTTGCTTTTTAAATACTTTAAATAATGCATAAGCATGAACCCACTGATTTTCTTTTAAAAAATTGTGATAATCATCAGTTTCTTTAAAACGTGAAAATGCTTTTAAATATAATTCTTCTTTTACCTTTCTAACTTCTTGGTAAGCAACAAAAGGCAAATCACTATGAAAATAAGTCACCTCTTCCTTATTCAATAATCCCTCTTCAACCAAATTATCTAAGCATATATAAATTTCATCTCCAGCTTGTGATGATAATGGTTGATAAGGTGAATTCCCATAGCCTAATGGATTCAGTGGTAAGATTTGCCAACAACGCAAATGAGCCTCTGCCATTTTATCTATTAATTGATATGCTTCTTTTCCAAAATCTCCAACACCATACTTATTAGGTAGTGATGATATTGGAAATAAAAGTCCTGCCTCTTTATTCATATTTTTCACCTAATATCCTAAATTCTCTTTAACAATAATCACTTTAATACGATTCATTTTCCCTTGATAGCCTAATTTAACATAACTACTACAAATACGTTCTGGACTATGACATTGCATACATTTACCAGTCTTTGTACAAGGTGTTTTCTTATTTAGACGCATAGCATTTGCTGGAGCACTACAATTTTTTATATGGGCAATAGCCTCTTCTTCACTCTCAAAAATTTTATTCATTCCTGCAATAACAATAACCTCTTTAGGTCCATAAATCATAGCTGCAACACGATTCCCATTTCCATCAACGTTATATAAACATCCATCCATTGTCAATGCGTTTGTACTCGTCATAAAAACGTCAGCAAAAAAAGCTTCTCTAAAACGATTTTCCATTTCTTCTCTAGAAATACCTTCTTCATAACGATCTATAAAGTCTACATCAAGTTCTCTTATTAAATCAATAACACCCAATTGTTGAAGTGTCATGCTTCCCCCAACAGCAACCTTCTTTCCATCTGTTAAAGTATTTTTCAAATAAGTTTTTAATTCCTCTTCATTTTCTACAAACATACAAACCATATTATGATTTTCAAAAGCTTTAATCAACTTATTTCCTTTAATCATCAATAATTTCTCTAAATTTTCTTCCATAATCTCTCCACCCTTTTCTATATACATTATTATATTATATTCATATTTTAACAATATTCAACTTATATCAACAGACTTCCTAATTTAAAAACAACATATGCAACAATATAAGCAATTGTACTTTGCAATAAAACAATGACTATAGCTTGTCTCCATGAATTAAGTTCTTTCTTCATTGTTGTAAAAGCCGCAATACAAGGCATATATAAAAGCGTAAAAACTAAAAAAGAAAATGAACTAAGAGGTGTAAAAATACCAATAAGTGCATTATGAAAAGATGTTGTATTGATAGATGCTGTTAAAACTGTCAAAGTTGAGACAACAGACTCTTTAGCTGTTATACCTGTTATCAATGCTGTCGTTGCTCGCCAATCATCAAAACCCAAAGGACGAAAGACAGGCGTTAAAAAGGATCCTATATAAGCCAAAAGACTTTGCGAACTTTCTTCAACCATTTGTAATTGAAAATTAAAGCTTTGTAAAAACCAAACAATAACAGAAGACAACAAAATAATTGTAAAAGCTTTATGAACGAATTCTTTGGCTTTATCATAAATATTAAGAAAAACATTTCTAAATGTTGGCATGCGATAAGTAGGTAATTCTAATAGAAAAGGAACTGAATCTCCTATAAAAACAGTTTTTTTCAATAATAAAGCAGACAATATAGCAACAAAAATACCTATACAATAAATCGTTATCATAACAACTGCAGCCTTTTGAGGAAAAAACGCTGATATAATCATGCCATAAATAGGTAATTTTGCACTGCATGACATAAATGGTATTAATATCATTGTTAATTTTCTATCACGTGGACTTGATAGAGTTCTTGTTGCCATAATCGCTGGGACACTACATCCAAATCCAATAAGCATTGGTACAATAGATTTCCCCGATAATCCTATATTCCTTAATGCTCTATCCATTATAAAAGCAACTCTTGCCATATATCCACTATCTTCTAATAAAGATAAAAAAAAGAACAAAATAACAATAACTGGCAAAAAAGAAAGAACACTTGTAAGTCCAGCAAGAATACCATCACATATCAAACATTTTAACCAATTAGAAACTTGATAAGATTCAAGAAAATGCCCAATATTCTGCGTTAATAATTGTAAAAATAATTCCATCATATCTTGTAATGGTTGCCCCAATACAGAAAAAGTGAAATAAAAAATAACTAACATGATACAAATAAAAATAGGAATACCAAAATATCGATGAATAAAAAAGGAATCTAATTTATCAGAAATGAATTGTCCTTTTGTTTCTTTTTTTCTAAAAATACACTGCTGACAAATATTTTCAATAATAGAATAACGCATTTGAATAAAAGCTACATCACAATCTGTTTGTATCTTTTTTTCCATTTCTTTTGTTATTTGTTTGATTTGCTTTTGTTCACTATCACTGATATGTAATTGTTGAAGCATATTTTGATTATTTTCTATCATACACATTGTACAATAACGTAATGGGAGATGTTGTTGACATACTTTTTTTTCAATAATTGAGGAAATCATTTCAATTGTTCTTTTCATAATTCCATAAGCCAGATCTCTATGTCTTACTGGTTTATCAATGATTTGATCAATTGTTTTAACAATATAATCAATCCCTTCTTTTTGACTAGCTGAAATAGGAATAACTGGTAATTGCAGATAATTTTCTAATTTTTCTATATCAATCACTGTTTCACTTTCCTTGATTTCATCCATCATATTTAACACAAGAATAATAGGAATATTTAACTCCATTAATTGTAATGTTAAATAAAGATTTCTTTCTATATGGGTTGCATCAACAATATTAATGATTAAATCTGGTTTATCTTCTAATAAGAATTGAATAGAAACAATTTCATCTAATGTATATGGTGTTAAAGAATAAATACCTGGTAAATCTATTAATTCATAATGTTTATCATTATTTATATATCCTTTTTTTTGTTCAATTGTAACACCTGGAAAATTTCCTATATGTTGATTTGAACCTGTTAAAGCATTAAATAAAGTTGTTTTCCCACAATTTTGATTTCCAATTAAAGCTATCTTCCTTTTTTTCATAGACTGTTCTCTCCCTTACTTCAATTTTGGCTGCATCTTGTTTTCTTAATGTTAAAACATAATGATGTAAGAAGATTTCTATAGGGTCTCCTAATGGAGCAACTTTTCTAACTTTGACTTGTGTGTATGGAATAAGCCCCATTTCTAATAATCTTCTTCGTAATAATCCTGTTCCATTCACTTGAATAATTTCAACTACTGTATTAGGTTTAACATGATCTAGAGTCATTGATATATGCTCCTTTTTTTATTCATATTTGATTATTCTATATATATGTTATTTTTTTATAATTAGTTGATAAATATAGCTTTATTCTATTTGACATGTTTATATTATTTGATAAAATTGAAGAAAATAAGGAGAGAAAATATGAAAAGATTATTAATTGTTGTAGATTATCAAAATGATTTTGTGAGTGGAAGTTTAGGATTTGAAAAAGCTGTTCAACTTGAACAAGATATTGTTCAATTAATAAAAGAGTATCAAGCTAATCATGATGAAGTGATTTATACAATGGATACTCATCCACAAAACTATTTAGAAACATATGAAGGTCAATATCTACCTATTGAACATTGTATTGAAAATAGTGATGGTTGGAAAGTTTATGGTAAAGTAAGAGAACTTTTGAAAGATTGTTTATGTTTTAAAAAAGAAACATTTCCATCACTAGAACTTGCTAATTATCTTAAAGATAAAGAATATCAAGATATTACTTTAGTTGGTGTTGTTTCTCATATATGTGTTTTATCTAATGCTATTATGGCAAAAGCAGCTCAACCTTATATTCCTATTCGTATAGATATAACAAAAACTGCAAGTAATGATGAAGATGTTCATCAAAAAAGTATTGATGTTATGAAATCAATGCAATTTGAAATTATTGAATAATAGTATTTTTTATCTTATTCCTTAAAAAAACATTTGTTTTTATCAAAATTCAAAAAATAGATTGTATACATGCATAAAAAAGAGTATAATTTTTTTAATTATAAGGGGGATTAATTTATGGAAATTAGAATAGAAAGAGCTCAAACACTTAAAGAAAAGCCAGATCAAAATAATCTAGGTTTTGGTAAGTATTTTACGGATCATATGTTTATGATTGATTGGGACGAAGGACAAGGATGGCATGATGCAAGAATTGTGCCATATGGTCCTATTGCTATGGACCCAGCTACAATGGTCTTACATTATGCTCAAGAAACATTTGAAGGATTAAAAGCTTATCGTAATCCAGATGGTGATATATTGTTATTTAGACCAGAAATGAATGCACGTCGTATGATTAATTCAAATAAACGTATTTGTATGGCAGAACTTCCAGAAGACATGTTCGTTGAAGCTGTAGAAGCTATTGTAAAATATGAACAAGATTGGATTCCAACTGCACCAGAAACTTCATTATATATCAGACCATTTATGTTTGCTTCTCAACCTGGAGTTGGTGTACATCCAGCAAATAGTTATACATTTTTAATTATTTTATCACCTGTAGGTGCTTATTATCCTGAAGGTGTTAATCCTGTAAAAATATGGGTTGAAGATGAATATGTAAGAGCTGTTAAAGGTGGAACAGGATTTACAAAATGTGGTGGAAATTATGCTGCAAGTATTGCTGCACAAGTCAAAGCTGAACAAAATGGATATACTCAAGTTTTATGGTTAGATGGTGTTCATAGAAAATATGTTGAAGAAGTTGGAACTATGAATGTTATGTTCTTAATTAATGATACTGTTGTCACTGCTGCTCTTGAAGGATCTGTTTTACCAGGTGTTACAAGAGATTCAATTATTCATATTCTTAAAGACTGGGGTTACAAAGTAGAAGAACGTGAACTTAGTATTGATGAATTAATGGAAGCTGGTCGTAATGGTTCATTAAAAGAAGCATGGGGTACAGGAACTGCTGCAGTTATTTCTCCAATTGGTGAATTATGCTATAAAGGTGAGAAAATAGTTATTAATGACTTTAAAACTGGTGATGTTACTCAAAAATTATATGATACATTAACTGGTATTCAATGGGGTCGTTTGGAAGACAAATATCATTGGACAAAACTTGTAAAATAAATCGAAGATTATCTTCGATTTTTTTTACAAAAAAACATAACAAAAGTTATGTCCTTCCCCCTATTCTTCCTTTATAAAAGCATACATTTTCATATCTAATACTTGATTGTTTTTGATAGCATTTTTATGTAAAACACCTTCTAAGTGAAAACCAGCTTTTTCTAATACTCGACATGATGCTAAATTGGATGCAAATGGTTCTGCAAATATTCTTATAATATCTGTGTTGTCAAAAATATATTGACAAGCTTTTTTAATAGCTTGAGTAGCAATACCACAATTCCAATGTTTCTCTCCAACATAATACCCTAATTCTGCAGTGTTTGAATGAATATTTTCACATCGAAAAACACCTATACTTCCAACAACCTCATCATTAAAAGTTATAGCAAAAGCAAAAACCTTATTTAAATCAGATGATAACATTGAATGAATATATTCTTTTGCATCATCTTCAGTATATGGATATGGTAATCCATCTCTTAGATTATCTAAAATCTTTTTATTATTTAATAATAAAGATAGCTTTTTTGCATCTTCCATTCTCCATTGCCTAATTTCACAACACATTTTTCTTGCCTCCTATAAGTAAAAATATAAAAACAAAAAAATATGAATAATTAAAAATAGTGGTATCAATAAAACAAAATTCCAATGTTTTGTTTTATGATGAAATACTATCATTGCTAGTAATGCTCCTATACTTCCACCAAATAATGCAACTATCAAAAGCGTTTGTTCAGATATTCTCCATTGACCTTTGATTGCTTTTCTTTTATCAAGTCCATATAAAGAAAATGTCAATATATTAAAAATAAAAAAGAAGAAAATTATTATTCTCATAGTCTACTTCCTTTTTATATATTTATTTGAAACTTTTTTCTGTAAGCCCGTCTTGAGCTAATAAATTTTCCAAAACAGTTACATCTGATGAGACATCCCACGCAGTATCTCTAAATAAGTTATCCAATAATTTTTCAAATGCAAAATTAAGTGTATCAAGAGTATTTTCAATTTCTTTTTTAGAATTGATAATATTCTCTCCTTGAATAGGTTGTTGATCTAATTCTTTATAAGCTTTCAGTAGTTTTATTGTTGTTGGAAGATAATATTTCATAAACTTACGAATATCTGGAATATTTTCTGGATGTTGTTCTATATACTGAAATATCTTTTGAACAATAAGCTCTATTCTAGAAATCTTTTGAGAGATCTCTAAACCAGGTATATGATTATTACATTGACGAATTTCTAAAATATACCTGTTCCCAGTTTCTAAAACTTCCTTAACATCATCTGATAATCCTTGATAATGTTGTTCTGGTTGTGGTTTTTGTATTGTTTTAAGATACTCATTATATGTTTCATGTGTTACCATTAAACATTTCCCATCTTGATCAAGATGTCCTTCTACAAACCAACCTTTATTAATCATATTTTCTAAATCTTTTTTAACAAATTTAGATGTTTTATGTACTTCATATGCTAATTGATCAACATTAGCATATGTTTTTCCACCCAATCCATGAATATATTTTTGAAATCTTTTTGTTTGGGAAAACATACTTGTTCCTTTATACCCCAATAGCATAAACATAATAAATAACATTCCAAAAACAATAAGTAATGTTGTCATTGCTACATTTTTAACAACCAAAAGAGTCCCCAATAAAATCCCTAAAAATGCCAGAATGAACAATGCACCCATTCCATATCCTAAAGCAATAAAAATAATACCTAGAACTTGGGTCCTTGTTGTCCTTGCAAATAAATGCGTATCACTTTCTTTTTTTGTATATGATTGATATATATTGTCTTGACTTTGATTGATTTTCTCACCAGTTTTTTGGAATCCTTTTTCCATTTCTTTAACAGCAGTTGTCATTGCTGAAGTAATTGTTTGATTAAGCTTTTGAAAATCTTGAGATTCTACGGCATTTTGTACAATATCTCTAATGTTCTCTCCTAATATCTCCCAATTATTTTTTGTCATAGCATTCCCTCCTATACTGATGATTTCTTAGAAATTATATCAAAACTATACATGTATTACAAATAAAAAATAAGATAATACAATTTCTTATCTTTTATAAAAATAGTCTACATACTTTATATCCGATATATAAAAAAGTTTCTCGTTTTAAAAACTCTAATCGACTTTCTATACTTATATATCTTGTTGTTGGTGTTGGGGATGAATAAGCTTCTATTTGATAATCTTTAGCCATTAACATACTTCTTTTCATATGTAAAGGATCACTGACTAAAATGGCACTTTGATAAGAGTAACGATCCATAATATCTTTTGCATATTTCAAATTCTCTTGAGTAATTGTAGATTTTTCTTCAATTAATATGTCTTCATAGGGTATTCCCTTGCTTTTCATATATTCTCTAGCAACATATGAATCAGAATGCTCATTCCCCTCTCCATAACCACCTGTTAAAATAATTTTTTTAGCATAGTTCCTTTGATATAACCATATTCCATGATTCAAACGTTCCTGAAATACGGGACTAACTTTATTATTGTAAGTACTTGCTCCAAGAACAATAATAACATCTGCATGATGTTTATTATCCACTTCCCCATAACTATAAATACTTACTCCATTTCCAACAATATATATAAATACCAAGAATATTATAAGCATTAAAATCTTAAAAAATTTTCTCTTCATCTTATAAAACCTATTTCATTAAATGTGCTGTAATAATTGTATAACTATATGAATTAATAGTTATTTTTATATGATCTATTTCACAATAATAATTTTTCCCCTGTTTATAAATATAACAATTTTCATCTAAGACTTTCTTTTTACAATATTCTACAACATCTTCATAATCTATTTTTAAATTTTTCTTAATTCTATCTATTCCCATTTCTGTAGTATGTAATTTTTCTATATTTTCTAATAATACCTCTTTTGCCTCCATATATCATAACTCCTTTAAAATTTTATTTATAACTCTACATCCTTAGATTTAAACTGACTATAATATCTTACTGAAAGAGAGGTAAATTTTATAACACAATAATCTGGATCTGTTCTTCCTTGAGAATAATACATCTCATCTCCATCTTTCCATATCATATCTTTTGAATCTTGATCTTCCAATATCTCAACAATACCTTTTATCATAACCCCTCTATAAAATCTTCTATCACAAAAGTATAAGCAAGCTTTTGAATTATTTTTAAAAGATTCTACTTTTAATGATGAAGTATTCGTTGTTAAAAAAATTTCTTTAATTCCATTTCTTTTTCTTGGTTTTAACATAGCTTTTGTGTTAGGAAAGCCATCTTTATCTATAGAACTAATATAGCAAATACTTTGTTTATCTATTATATTTCCAATTGTTTTTTCTGCATCTCTCATTTTTTGCACTCCTTTATACTTAATCTTATTATATCATAAAAGCAATGTATACAAATAAAAAGATATATTTATAAAATCATTCAATGATTCTGAGATGATAGATAATAAATACATATAAACAAACTCAATATATTTTATTCAAAATTTAAAAGATATCACATGAAATAAAATTACTGCTACTGATAGTATAAAACATAGCAATATGTGTTCCATATTAAAACTATTGAAATCATTTCAAAAAGCTTAAGAAAAGTCGTTGAAGGAATAGCAGAAGGTCGTGAAGAAGTAGCTTTAGAGTCATATATTGTTGGAATAGAATTTTTTATGTAGATTTAGGAATTGTTCATTCTATGATATATCCATTAGGAGCTTTATATGATACTTCACATAGTATTGCAGATGTTATTATTTTATCAACTGTACTACATCTACAACGAGAACAAAATGTAAAGATATTGCTGAAACACTGAGTATTGATACAGCAAGAATGGATCAAGATAGTTACAGAAAAGTTGTTATTAATGTAGTCAAGCAATTATCAAAAAATGTTGGCATTATAACTGATTGAAAAGATTGTGATTTCTTAAACTCTTCTGTTTATGTTAATACATATAGAGTTAGTAATCCAAGAGAAATAAACGTAGAGACTTGCTATGCAATTTTGTTTTATCCATCATTCTTAGAAAACTGTACAATTCCTAAGCAAGTAACTCCAATACCTAACATACTCATTGCTGAGTTTGTTTCAATTTCATTCATCAATGATAGAATAACTACAGCAATTCCCATTGCTAATCCTACACCTTTTAATGTAAGATTCACAATTTCAGAAATCTTATTATTCTTCTCTTTTACTTTTTCATTTGACTTGACTTGTATAAGTTCATCAACAGTCATATTAAAAATTTCAGCAAGTCTAGGAATTGAACTTATATCTGGGAAAGATAAATCTCGTTCCCATTTGGATACAGCTTTGTCTGTAACACCCATTTGCTCAGCTAGCTCAACTTGTGTCATTCCCTTTTCTTTATGTAATGTTGCAATCATATTTCCAAAAATTTGTTTTTTCATCATATATCACTCCTTTGATTAGTCAATCACATAATAACATACCTTTCATTATATACTCAATCAACACCTAGTTTATTTTCCTCAACTTAAAGTTTATCAAAAGTTTAGTATGAAAAAACACTCAATTGATATTCAATTCTCATTGAGTGTTTTTATACTACCAACCTAATTCCATAAGCCAGTTATTTAATATTCTCTCTCTATCCTTTTCCTGTACATCTAAAGGACTTTTATACTCCCCTTTTATATTACCATCAACAATATATAGAACTCTAGAACATTTGGCAGCCACTTTAGCATCATGAGTAACCATCATAATTGTTGTTCCTTCTTCATTTAATTTTATCAATTCTTCCATAACTTCATGAGATGCAGCTCTATTCAATGCTCCTGTAGGCTCATCTGCAAATAAAACTTTAGGTTTATTGATCATGCTTCGACAAATACAAGCTCTTTGCAACTGTCCACCTGATACTTCATTAATATCATTATCTGCAACTTCAATAATCCCTAATTTTCTCATTAGTTCTTCTCCACGGTTGATTTTTTCTTTTTTACTTTCTGACGTTTTCTTACTCTCAATAGCTGGTAAAATAACATTATCTAAAATTGTTAGATTTTTCATCATATACATTTGTTGAAAAATAAATCCCATCTCGTTCAGACGAAGTTCAGCAAGTTCATTACTTTTTAACTTTGTAATATCCTTATTATTAAACATAACTTTTCCACTAGTAACACTATCCATACCTGACACTGCATACAAAAGTGTAGATTTGCCTGATCCAGAAGGACCCATAATAGCTACCATCTCACCATTCTCTATTGAAAAGTTCACATTTTTTAATACATTATTTTGTCTTTTATTAATAACATATGTTTTACATAAATCTTTTACTTCTAATACTGCTGTCATTTTCTAATCCTCCTTTTTTATTCAACATTAGTAGCATCACTACTCTTAATTGTCTTAGTATATATTGATGTCATCCATGCAACAAATACTGTCATAATAAGTACAATACTTGGATACAGCAATAATATTTGCAACGGGTCAATATTATACTGAATATCTGTAGCTCCCATCATTGCAAAAATTGGGGTAATACAAAAATCTGTCATTGGAACAGACAAGATTGCAGCTATAGCTACTGCAATAAATGCTACCAACCCAAAACGATATACATGCCATTTCATAATCATACTATCTTTAAAGCCAATAGCTTTTAAAATTGCAATTTGACTCTTTTCATTAGCAATAAAACTTCTTTCCATTAATATTGTAACAAGTACAACAACTATAAGAGTTATTCCAAGAAGTAATATTTGTATACTTTCCAAAGCATCTACCACTCCTGTACAATCAATACAATATTCTGTAGCATTCATAACCTTATCATTATTGTATAATTTCTTAATTTTTTCTTTTCGTGTTTCAATCTCTTCTTGAGACGGATTATCAGTAAAGTCAATTTGATAAGACATTGCTGTAGAAATATTTCTAAAATCTGTAGGTGCATCTTCATGAAGTCGAATGACTTCACCTAGTAAATTCATAGTTTGAAAATATGCTGTTACCATACAATCCACATCTTTTTCACCATAATGAATTGTTATAGTATCACCAATTTTCGCTCCTGTTATTTCTGATATTTGTGGTGTAATAGCTACTTCATATTCATTCTGTGGAATAACACCATCTGTATACATATAGTCTGTCATCCTTGTATTAAGTCCTTGTTGACAACTAAGAACATACTTATTTCCATTAAATGTCATTGGATATTTATACTGTAATTCTATGCATAGCTCTGCTGGCATTCCATCTGCCTCAAGTTCATTAGCCATCTTTTCTAATTGTTTCTTCATACCTTCTTTAGAACCAGTATTCATATAATTCATAACATCAGCAACATCTGTTACATAAAGGTGACTTTCTTTTCCAAGAGTACTAATCAAATTTGGACTTTTCATAGTAGCAGTTGTATTAACCATAATTAATACAAATAATGTGCAAATCCCAAAAGAAAGCATAATGCTCATAAATCGTTTTGGGTGACTTAAAATATCATTGAGTGCCATAAAAAATGCATTATTAGCAGGACATTGATGAATACGCAAAACACTTTTATTTCTATATCTCTCTCCAGTTTGACCATTACGAATAGCATCCACTGGTGATGACTTTTTAACTTTATTAGTACAAAGATATGCAAATAAAACAATAACACATACAACTAATACAGAACCTAATAAATTCATAAATATTGCATTATCATTACCTAAAACCATTTTCTTACTAGCAGAATCCAATAATAAATGACCAAATGGAATACTTGCTAAAAAACCTATTGCAGATCCAATCACTGCCAAAGTAAGATATTTTATAATATATAGACTTCTAATCTTCATATTGGAAAGACCAATCGCTTTCATGACACCAATTTCACGAAACTCTTCCATAATCGTAAAAGTAATAGAAAACTTTAATACAACGAAGGATACAACAATTAAACAAACACTTAAAATAAGTACAATAAAGGCTAAAATCATATCCATGACATAACACATCTTAATTGTAGAACGTGTCCCATCAAAAGCAACATTTGAGACATTTGTCATTGCAGATTTCATCGCTTGTAAATCATCTGTATCAATATAACAAATTTCACCTCTATAATGATCGTAAATCACTTCATTCTTAAATAACTTCTGCATATCTTTATCATTTAAAATAAATCTTGTATTTCCCATAAACTCAGAACCAAGCAATGCATCTTTAGCTGTACCATCTAAGATAAAAGACATCTTTAATCCACTGTGTTCAAAGCAGATAATATCCCCTTCCTTAAATCCATTTTCTTTCATAAATTCACCTGACACATAAACATGTCCAGGATCAATATTTGTAATCTTCTTATTCTCTCTATCAAAAAAATTAATCACTGATGTTTTTATAGATTGGTAAATTGTACTATTTTTACATTTTACAGAAGATCCATCTTCTGTTGTGATATTATCTTGCGCTCCAAACACAACACATTCTTTACGATAATCTTTAATAGCAGTCTCTTGTTTTAGCATTTCATCTAGAGAACCAACTGCATTATCTCCCATAGTAATGATGATGAAATCACCTATATTGGCTTTATCTAAGTAGTAATCTGTTCCATTCATAATTGTTGCAACATTATTAATACCACTTGATACAAACATAGTTGCCAATATAATAAATAAAAATAATATGACATTCATTGTCTTTTTTCTTTTAAGATCATTTTTTAAAATACGGAATATCATGAATATGCTCCTTTCCTTTTCTTGTAAGTCCATCATACAAGAGAAATTATTAAATAATCCTTAAATACAAAAAAACTGTTAAAAATAATTGTATTTATAACAGTTCCATTTCATTTATGCCTTTCTTACCACTACTGATACTCTAAAATTCTCATCCATGATTTGTGCAAAAACTTCACCATCCATTTTATGCATCAAAGTCTTGCATATATACAATCCTAATCCATTTCCTTGAATACCATGACTGTTACTTCCACGATAAAAAGAATCGAAAATATTTGGCAATTCTTCTACTTTTAAATGACTTCCAGAATTGATAATATGTATCAATTGACAGTCTTCTTCATCTTCAAAATAAATTTGAATAGTTTTACCATTACCATATTTCATAGCATTCTCTATAATGTTTTGAAGTACTTCAATCAAACGATCCTTATCACCTTTTATTAAACAATCAGAGAATTTGGCCATTTTGAATTCTGTATGAATAACAGATAATTTATCCTTATAGTAACTTTCTATAGCTTTCATAATCTCTGATAAATAAAACTCACTATTAATCACTTCTAAATTCAGAAATTCTTCTCTAGAAGCAACTGTAATTTCATCGACATACTTTTTAATCTCTTTGACATTTCTTGTAATTCCTTTTAACGCCTCATCTTTTTTATCTTGAGAATCATATAAATGATCTTCTAATGCTTTAGAATATAATTCAATAGAAGATAAAGGTGTCTTAATATCATGTGATAAAGAAAGAATTAAAGTCTTTTTATCTTTATGAAATTCTAGTTCCCTTTTTTTATTTTCTTCTAATTTCTCACGTAACATATCCATTCCCCAAAGGAAATTTCCAAATAGCTTACTTTTTTCTTCTTTAATAGGAGTAGACAAATTTCCCTTTGCTAGTTCATATGAAAGATGGCTTATAGCATTAAAAGGCTTTAAAACTTTTTTATAGACATACAAAAGAACAATAACACTTATAATCATCATACCTAATAATGTTCCATTCATAATAAAAAATATATGATTACTTTTGGGTGTACAATATTCAATTCGATACAACTGACTTCCTATTTTTTCCACTACATAATCATTATTACAGACTTCATTAGCACTAAACTCATTAACACCAACAATAGTTTTATATTTTGATAAATCTATTGAAGCTGTATCTTTTTTTGTCTGTATTTTCTCTTCTATATCCTTAACAACACGTTTTGCTTCAACACGATATAATTTTTCTGTGTTATTGTCATTGAAATAGATATATAGACCATTACACATTAACACCAAAACAATTTCTATGATTACAATAAAACAAACAAATCTCTTATACTTATTCAAATCTATATCCTACTCCCCATTCTGTAATAATGTGTCTTGGTTTCTTTGGTTCTGTTTCAATCTTTTCTCGAAGCCACTTAATATGCACTGTCAAAGTTTGCATTTCTGAATCGCTATCACTTCCCCATATCGTATTAAAAAGATATTCTTTTTTTAAAGTTACATTTTTGTTCTCAATTAATAACTTTAAAAGTTCAAATTCTTTCTCAGTTACATTCACTTCTATATGATTAACATATAGAGTCTGTTTTACTGTATTTAATCTTATATTTCCTTCTACAATTTCTTCTAATGCGTACTTACGTTTAAAGATACCTTTAATCTTAGCCATTAAAATATCAATATCATATGGTTTCTCAATATAATCATCAGCTCCTAAATTTAAGCCCTTTAATTTATCATTTTTTTCTGTTTTTGCACTTGCCATTAAAATATGTGTGTTAGAACTTTCTCTAATTTTAGAACAAACTGCAAATCCATCCATACCTGGAAGCATAATATCTAATAAAATCAATTTAGCACCATATTTCTCATATATGTCCATTGCTTTTTCACCAGTATTAGCAATGCTCACAGTATAATTTTCTTTTCTCAAAAAATCACATAATAAAGTTGCTATTTCTATATTATCTTCTACAATCAAGATATCTAACATATATACTCCCCTTCTAAAAAATTTTAAATCTTTTATTGAATATCATACTCTTTTTCTAACAATATTGATAATAATCATTATAAACATTATCAGTCTCCCAACACTTCTGCATTATTACATCAGTTACTATAAAATATCAATTATATAATCAATATCTACTCATATATTCAAGTTAAATTTGTTTTTTATTATAACACAACTCTACTTCTATTTATACCTTTCATTTCTTCCCTTCTCAATTTGGAAAACTTCTTTATAGTTTCAAACTCTATAAATTGACTTAATCGTCTAAAATTATATTTTATTAGATAACCAAGGTAAGTATTTTTAGCAAACGTTAATAGATGTATACTATATGTTACAGTTCCATGTATATCACATTTTTCAATATTATTTATTAATTTTATAAAAACATTTTGGGCAAGAGCATATGCTATGAACTTATATATAAATAGATATTGATATTAAAAAACTATAACAATAGCATTAATGTTCCAACAACTAATATGATTAATCCCAATAAAGAACGATAGGATAACTTTTCTTTTAATACAAAACAAGAGAAAACAATTGTTATAACGACACTTAATTTATCAATAGGCACTACAATACTAGCTGGTCCATTTTGTAAAGCATGATAATAACTTAGCCATGACAATCCTGTTGTTATTCCTGATAAAATCAAAAATAACCAATTTCTATAATCAATATTTTTTATATGTATGTCCTTTTTTTGAATCAACACAACACCCCAAGACATCATTAATACTACAATTGTACGAATAGCGGTTCCTAAAGTTGAGTCAATATGCTGTATACCCATTTTTCCTAATATTGACGTTAAACTTGCAAAAATTGCTGAACCAAAAGCATATATGATCCACTTATCATCAATATTCTTATTTTTGTTTTTTTTCTTTTCTATCATTAAATATGTGCCTATTCCAATAAGTATAATACATACGATCTTGAGTGAAGTCACAGATTCACCAAAAAATATAAATGCTAAAATCATTGTAAAGATTGTGCTCAATTTATCAATAGGAGTAACTTTATTAACATCACCCATTTGTAGTGCTTTAAAATAACATAGCCAACTTGCCCCTGTTGCTAAACCAGATAATATTAACAATATAAATATTTCAATTGTTATCTCTGACAAAGTCGTATATGTTCCTGTTATCAAAACCATTAGCCATGAAAAGAATAAAACTATAATCGTTCTTAATGCTGTCGCAAGAGACGAATCTATTTGTTTTATTCCCACTTTAGCTAATATTGCTGTTATCCCAGCAAAAAATGAAGAAGCCATTGCATAAAAAATCCACATACTACCACATTCCTTTACTATTACACATTACACCAAAACAAAAATTGGTATGAAAATATAAAAAATTAACATCTTTACTATATATTTGCTTATATAAACATATTCATTTTATATCAAGATTCTTTTAAAACTCATAATTAACTTAAAAAGTTTTCTTTTATATTTTACTATATCATAACATATTTCTATCTCAAGTCATATTCGAATAATATCTCTATATCATTATATCACAACAATAATCAAGCATATTCCTACAAACTCTTGTAGAACTGTTGATTATTTTCTCACTTTATATACACTTTTTATATAAAAAACACTACCATTATAAAAATGGTAGTCACAAAATTATGGTTTTTAAATCACTATTTTTATTTAAATTTATATTGATTTAGTCAATGTTTTTTATATAGTAGTTAACTATATTTTTCATGTGTTATACATCATAACTTATGCCTAGATTAAGACATAATTATCTATAATATAAAAACTTTTTTTGTTTGTGACAGTTTGATCTACAAACTGAAACTTGATTATCTCAAATCAAGATACATGACTTCAAAGTCTACATAATGTCCATCAATCTTAAAGTATGCTGGTGATGTTCCAATGTGTTTGAAACCGAATTTTTCATATAGATGAATTGCATTTAGATTATCACTTCGCACTTCTAAATTGACAATCTCTATTGCATTTTCTTTTGCATATTTGATAAGTTCTTTTAAAAGCATACTACCAATTCCTTGATTCCAATAGTTCTTTTTTACAGTAAGAGCTAACTCAGCTCTATGACACATCCTTCGTGGTAATCCACTTAAACTTCCAGCTCCAATAATATCATTATTCTTACATGCTACTAAGTATACTGATGTTTTATCGTCATGAACACGCTTAAGAAATTTTTCTTCCTGCTCAAGTGTGATGGAAAATCCAGATTCCCCAAATGTAAGGTTTTCAGTTTCTCCACCAACAATTTTTAGATATGCTATTATTTGCTCGGCATCTTCTTCCGAAGCTTCTCTAATAATAATTCCCATAATATGTCCCTCCTAAATAAAAATTTAGTACTTTACTCAAATCCCATAGCCGATTTAACATTAATCATTTCCTCTGTTCCTATAAGATTTTCCAAAAGAACAAATGCAACTTCTGGAGCAGTCTGTGGACAATATGATGTGATTATATTATCCGTTTTAACAACAGGCTCATTCACAATTTCCACGCCATATTCTGCCAGCTGATTCTGTCTGTAACCATTGTTCATATGATAAGTTGTAGCTTTTTTTCCTGTTAAAATGCCACTATAACCAAGTGCAAGAGCTGCAACACAAACTGTTGCTATCATCTTATGTTGACGATTAAACGTATTAATTACATCAGATAATTCTTTGGAAAAGGCTTCCTCATAAAATCCAAATTCTTCAAAACCTCCAGGAATTGCTAACGCATCATAATCATCTATACAAATATCTTTTAATAATATATCAACAGTTAGAGGTATACCAAAAGCACTGATAACAGTCTTTTGAAATCCACAAGTGATTACTTCAACATCATAATGGTAATCATTTCTTGCCCACCCCATAATATCAACAAATACACTCGCTTCCATTGTTTCAAAGCCCTTTGCAAGAAATAAAAGTATCTTCATTTTGCACCTCCTAATTCTCATTTATCTTTTAATATAGCATAACATATTTCTATCTCAAATCATATTATTAAATCTCATCTTCTTATTACCTCTATTTATATCATACTTATATTTTAGACTCATATATATAAAATGTTGACAAGATAATAATACTAAATATGTTAATAAAACCTTAATCATCTTTTTTGATATCTATAAGATTTTGAAAATATATCTGTCCCATTGTATCATTGACTTCTTTGCATATTTTTTCTAATTTTCCTTAAGGTATTTTCATCTATTTCTGCAATCGCAACAAGACATTCATTGCAGATGAAAATGCTATAGGAAGATATTGATTCTCATCTTGTGATCTTATATAACCATCATAAAACTTGATAGCTTCTTCAATAAATTCACTTCGTCTTCTACAATCTGCTCTTTCACTCATTTGATCCAATTCATTCATCACATTTTGACTGAGCCATATTGTTGTTCTCTGTTTCTTTTTCATTTATTCCTCCAATAAAAAAAGCCAATCCCTCATGAGAAATTGACTTCATCATTTAACTTTGTTATAAAAAAATTGTATGTTGACTTTCACTTTTACATAAACTATAATGTAAGTGAAAAGAGGAACAGCCGATAAGCGGTTATACCTTGAATTTACAATAGTGAAATAACTACCTCACTAGTTGACCAGACACATGAGGTAGTTATTTTTTTGCTTTATTATCCTTATCAATAATGACAAGAAGCAATTTAACAATCAAACTTATTAAAGTCACAATAAATGTTAGTATACCTAACACTATCATACCTGTTTCATAAGATGTCATGTTAATCACCTCCGTTTTTCATATTTCTATTCTTTAGAATAGATATCTATGTTAACGAAGGATTACGTACCTTCGGTCAGACGACCAAGGTATAACCACCTACCGATATGGCTGTTCTACATGCATTATATCATTTTATATTTTATGATTCTACATATTTCAACACAATTTACTCAATGTTAATCAAAATAGTTCATCATGTCTCAACAAGCTGATAATAACCATTCGAAACTCCTTTACAAATAAAGAGTTTCTTTTTTATAACGCTGAACTTAACGCACTTCTAAATATAATGACGTCAAAGTTGAATTCCTGAAAACCTTAAAAAATAGTGGGCATTGCCCACTATTTTCAGTCACATTCGGTATCAACAACGCCGATGCTTTAACCTACGCAAGCACTTTTCGTCCAATTTTTCCTCTCTTATCATAGTCAAAGCAGGATAAAATAAGTATTTTTAACTAATAATTGAAATTATGTTGATTTAATCAATATTTTTTTGATATGACAGTCGAACTATGTTCTCTATGTGTTGTGCATCATAACTTCTGCCGTGCTTTAGACATAATCCTCCATAACAATAAACGTTTTTGTTTGTGACACTTTGATCTACAAACATTATTTTTATCCCAGAAAATATAATCACTTAATTTAGAATTATAAATATTAACTATATAAAGAAACTGGAAATTTATACGCTTATTTCAAATTTAAATCATACCATGAATGTTTACATGCATCTTGCGTAACCAATACCTTATATCCTTTTCCTCCTGCTTCTAGAGCCTCTTTATGACTTTTTTCTGGTCTTGTGGAGCTTCCATCACCACACACTACTGCTTTTGCTTCCTTTTTAACCTTAAGCGAGCTACAATTCATTTTCGATCCATGATGTGGAACTATCAAAATATCATAACCAATTTTTCTACAATTCCAAATCAAATCTTTTATTGCATCATATGGAACATCACCACAAAATAAACTTTCTACCCTTTTATTCATGTTATCATTTTTAATTTCTATAATCATACCTCCACAATTTTCTCTTGATATAGTTCCTTTAACTCTATTTTCTCCAAGGTAAAACAATATATTAGATCTTGGTGTACTTATTTCAACCAATTTTCTAGCATTAATATCTCTTTTGATTATAGTTAATTTATTTTTTACCGATAAATAAGCAGCTAAACGTTTTGCTCCAATTGACCTTGTCTTTTCTATCTCAGGTGCAAACCATGGACAATCAAATAATCTATTTTGAGCATATACGCATCCCATTATATGATCATCATCCCAATGCGAAAGAAAAACAATATCTGGTTTTATCTTATGAAAATCTCTAACAGCCATTCCATATTTATTTCTTTTATCATATGGATGTTGCTTTAAATGATAACCCACATCATACATTACATTAAATTCAGTATTATCATTTATATTATTGCCTCTTAAATTAATTAAATTTCCATTACCGACATTATAAACCCTTGCCAATGAAAATTGAATACCATTTAATAATCCTTTAATCCTATTTTCTACTTCGCAATCTAAACTTGCTTTTACACTCACATAAACATCATTTATATCATCAACAGTTGTTTTATCAAGTTCTTCATCTGATATATATACACAATGTTTATGATATATGATTGGACTTGCACTTTTTTCTATTTCACCTCTATATTCATGCCATTCAAAGCGTTTTTTCTTAGAAAAACTTGCTTTATACCATTTATCACCCATTTTTTTCAATTTATCATATACATTAGAATGAGAATCGCCATAAATTATAAAACTGTAAAAATATGGTTTGTACTCTCTTATATTATTATTGGATGATTCAAAAAAATATGATTTATCATATTCTAACATACTTCTAGTTAAAATATTTAATTTTGCAATTAACCCCATGTTTTCTAATTTATTGGAATTATCAATATTTTCATTAAGTATACTTACACTAACCCAAACTTCTTCACAAAAAACACTATGAAAAATTTTTTTAATCTTTTGATTATAATCTTTCTTTTCCATCTCATATTCCTTTCCTAATATAATATTGTAACTTCAAATTATTACACATTTATATATTCAATTAAAAATAATATTATAGTTTTTAATCAATATCAAATTCTCAAAAAAACTGTAAAAATTCTTCTACACAATGATAATTACAGTAATATATTTGTTAAATCCACATTTATTTATTAATTAATACTACATTAAACATATCACTTATGCTTCTAGTAGTTCCTTTATGGACATGTTATCCCATGCGATTTCGTCTCACATCAAATTTGCATAAAGTATCGTCAAAACCATACGTTGATAAATTGCAATTTATCTTTTAATTTATCATAACGTATTTTTATCTCAAGTCATATGCAAATAGTATTTTCTTATATCATTATATTACAACACCCAGACACGTTTCCATAACTCCACCATAAAACTGCCTACCTTTTTTTCATTTTCATACACACTGTTCGTAAAAAAATACTGTCATTTTTGTAATGACAGTTATAAAATAGTGTTTTTTAGATCATTATTTTTTAATTAAAAACAATTGAAATTATATAGCACAATCATCTGTAATAAGAAACACTTTTTTGTAACGTTTTGGTCTATAAATAATAATACACTTATAATTCATTAAAAAACATAATATAGTATATTTTCCAAATATATCTATTCTGAATACTAAAACAAATTATGCTTAAACTTTACTTTCAAAACTAAAATGTCAGAAAAATTTTATATTAATTTCACTTATATTTATGTATTTACTCTTTTACATTAAAAATTCTTTTCATCAAGTCATCTATTGAATTTTGAATCCGAATATACTCTTCCATTTTTTTATATTCAGTAATTTCTAGAATTTTTTTATTTAACTCTAACTTTTTTTCCCACAATAATTCTAATTTATATAGTGTTTCTATTGGTCTTTTTTCAAATTTGAATTTTCTAATCATATATTCTCCAACTTTTGTTTTAGGAATAATTTTACCACTTTCACTTCTTTTCAAATGAATATCAAAATCAGGAGTAGCAGGATCTACATATCCTTTTACCCCATCATTTGATTTAGAAGTATCCCTTGTTGGCCAATCGGAACTTTTCTTTCTGTTACAAGTAAAACATGAATATACAAGATTATCATATTTAATCTTTTTTGATGGATCAACACTTTGAGGAACAAAATGATCTATCTCAAATCCTTTTGTAGTTATTCTTTCACTTTTCCCACAATAACCGCATATATGATGAAAATCCTCTCTTAATGTAGGTAAATATTTTTTATAATCATTTTCCTCATGAATATTTTCACTACGTCGTATAATATATTTACCATGTACTCTAATCATCTTTCAATACCTTATCTAAATTCATTAATATTTTATCTAGTTTTGCATTTACATTTTGATCAAGAAATTCAATAGGTATTTCATCAACTTCTCCATATGATTTTAAAATCTTAAAATCATGCTTTAATTCCTCTTCTTCGTCAAAAGTTAAAAAATCACTTTTTCTCTTATCAAATAATTCTTCATATCTATTAACCAATAATTTTAATCTATTTCTAAATATTTCTATATAATAAATAATTTTTTTAGCAAAGTCACTTAAATCAATTTCATTAAATATTTTTCTATCTATTGTAAATGCTTCTGGGACTAATTTATCTTCTAAAGAATCAGTCTTATAACTAGTTAAAATAGCAAAATGCATATCAGGAAGACTTTGATTCAAATATGCTAATAATTCAGTACCTACAAAATCATATTTTGGAATTAATTTATGATCAATAAATAAAAATTCTATTTTATTTTCTAAAATCCATTCATAAATATCCAATTTTGACATTTTTTTATCTGTACATATTAATTCTATTCCATATTCAGATAAAGCATACGTATAATCAGAAAAGCTATCATTCTTATCGTCTATAAAACCTGCTATATACATAAGTTATACATCTCCTTTTAAGTATATTTTTGCCTTAAAACCTCGTTCTATACTTTTATTATCTGTTAAATCTATACTGCCACTATAACCCTCTATAATTGACTTAACTATTCCCATTCCCATTCCAGTTCCAATTAATTCACCAAATTCATCTCTTCTATCCGTTTCAAATTGATTTAAAATTCTATTAGGATTCTTTTTGTACTCCTCTGAAAGCCCTAATCCATTATCCTCATATTCAATTTCTAATTCTGTATCTAAATTTATTTTTACTTTTATCTCTTTATTTACACTATCTTCTTTATCAAACGAAGCAATACTATTAGTAATCAAATTATTTAATATAGTTTCAATTTCATATGGAAAGCAATTAAACATAACAGTAGGATCAATACTTTCTAATACTAAAGATATTCCTTTTGGAGCTAATAATTCATTCCAATTTTGAAATAAATTTTCTAAATGATCCACAATATCTATTTTTTGCTTTTTTCGCTTGTTTTTTCTTAATGAATTAATTGTAATTTCAAACCAAGAATTTAAACTTTTTCTGACATTGTAAGAATCCTCTAATGCTTTTTTACAAATATCTAAATCGTTTCTATTTAAAGCATTTAAGGCTGTTCTTGTTTTACTTCCTAACAATAATGTTAGTGCCTTTAGTTCATGAATATATGTGTTTGTTACTATACCAGTTGCGGCTAATGTCATCAATAAGTTATTTTCATCTATCAAATCCTTTATCTCTTCATTTTTCTTATCAATTACTTTTTGTGCGTCAACTGCTGAAACTGTTACATTTAATGTAGGCTGAGAAGTAGAGATATTTTCTTTACCACTTTCTTCTTCATTTTTTAACTCTTGTTTTGCAATTTCTGCAATTTGACTTTCTAATCTTTCAGTTTCTTCAATAATATTATTGTATTCTCTTAAATTTCTAAATACATATTGTCTATCAATTTCAAATAAAGATATCACATAGCAAATTGTTTCTTTTAATGCTAAAAATTCTTTTGTTTCTACAATACCTTCTCTATTAGATTGATCCATTAAATTATCATTTGTTCTCGAAATATTGATTACGCCAAATATTTGATCGCATCTAACTTTCCAACTTCCTTTTCCTGTTATTGCAGCGGGTGATTTTGCTTTTTTTCTATCTAATAGCAACCAATCATAACTTGAAGTATTGTACTCTCCATAAGGTCTAACCCTAAAACTATCACGATATAGCTTAATACCTGTAAATATTTCATTAACTTTTTTTGGCGAAGGATATCTATAAAAATATTTTTCTTTATCTTTTTTTGTAGTATTTAACTTAGTAAAATAGAGTTCTCCATCAAAATTCCCTGCAAATCCTTCATTGAATCCTGGTAACATTTCTGTAACATCCAAATTATATTCTATTGGTGCAGAATCAAAATATTTTTTATCCACTTCACTAAAACCCTCAAAATTATGTTCCTTTAATGTCATATTTATTTTATCAAACTCATTAATTAAATCAAATTCATTTCTATAAATGCTGACTAAAGCTCTATCACCAGTTACTTTGAAGGTTATTTTGTAATCATAATTAAAATCCTCAGCGTTTACTAATACTTCTGCTTCATCAATATTAAATCTATTACAAAATGTATAAATTTTAAATTGTTTAGAAATATTGATTGGTATTAATGAACGCAAATTATCCATAATTTTATTGATTCGTGCCTCAGACCACTTATCCCTAAGCCCAGATAATTTAAAAATTGTTCCAGTTTCAAATTCAACATTATTTATTAATTGGTTTATGTAATCATTATGAACATCTTTTAAAAACTCTTTAACAGTAATATCAGTTTTATCCAACTCAGCAGTTATATCAGTGATATTACTGTCCCCTTCAAAATCTTTCCAATTTACTTTCCATAACAATTTTTCATTATCGTTAATTGTAAGCATTTCACAAAAATCTGCAATTCTATCTAAAGCAAATCGTCCTATTCCCTTAGCTCCAGTTTGGACACGACCTTTTTTACTAATATACTTATTCCTTTTGGTAGAACGACCAATTGTCATCCAATGGTTAATAATAATATTTTCTGTCATTCCACAACCATTATCAATTAAATAAACATTGTCATCTATATCATCATAATACAAAATACAAATTGAGGAATCTGCATCATATGTATTCTTAACAAGTTCTAAAATAGCCCCATTTAATGTAGCAACATTTTCTCTACCTATCAATCTAGCTGTATATGCATTAACATTAAAATTAACTTTTGACATATAATCACTCCCTTCGCTTTTAATATTGGTAATTTTTTATATCATTTACAGAAATTCTTACAGATGTCCCATTTGATTTGATACCAACTATATTTGCATAGTCAATAAATCTTTGACTTGTTAATATTTCAATAGCTCTATTTAAGTCATTATTTTCTTTACTTGTAATAACTATTCCTGAATAAGGAATAACATTTTCATCCAATCTATTTATTATCACTTGTTTAGATATAATTGTTGACATCAACAATTTCTCTTGATTCAAATGTGATAAAGCTTGAGATCTTCCATATTCATACCACTGTGCTGAAACATCCTTTTTTCTTTTATCTAACTTTTCTCTAAATCTATTTAAGTATTGGAATGTTCCTGGATATTTTTTCTGAAATTTTGGACCGATTCTTACCAGTTTCCCATTATAGTAATTATATGGGAAAATAATTTTCTCTTCTTTATTCAGTGTAAGTCCTCTTGGACTAGCCGCATCTCTAACAATTTCTTTTTCTATAGAATCTTCTCCAACAATAATATATTGTTCATTTTCTTCAAATTCTTTTAAAACAAAAGCTTCATTCAAGAGAGTTGCAATTGAAATGAAAACATCATAATTATCTCCAAACGTATTATCATACTTTATATTTTCATTCAAATTATAAAAAAGCCATTTATTGTCTAAAGACTCTTTATTTATGTTGTATTCTATATGCTTGGACATATTTCTATATTTAATGTTACTAACTTCTTCATTATCACATATAATAATAGATGATGTTGTAAGTCTCTTATTAAATAACTTTATATCATCATAATCTATTATTCCTCTAATTTTAGGTAAAATTAATTCTCGAATCTTTTGCCCAAATCTATTTTTGAATATATTATTAGGAATCAGATATACAAGTTTTCCACTTTGATTTAATACTGAAAGAGATTTTTCTATAAATGCATAATAATAGTCAGGTTTACCTTCCTTACAAGATATAAAGTTTGACTTTATATATATTCTTGTCTCTATATCTAAATCCGAATAAGAAATATAAGGTGGATTACCAATAATATAATCAAACTTCATCTGTATATCCTCTTTTAGAAAATCCCTCTCAAAAATTTTCCAATCAACATTTTTAATCCCAAAATTTTTAACTTCATTATTTATTCTTTCTAGACATTTTTGTAAATGCTTACTATCTATTTCATATGCATAAATATCTTTTTCTAAACCTTTTTTTATTTCTTTTATAGAATAACCTTCATCTAATGATGTATTTATATACATTTTTACTATCTCAACTAATATATTTCCGTCACCACATGAATTTTCTAATACTTTTTTTCCAAATAAAGAGGAGTTATACTCAATAGTATTTAGCATAAAATCAACTATATCTTTTGGAGTAAAAACTTGACAATTTTTATAAAACTCCTTCATGAATATACACCCCCATTATTATGCATAATTATACCTTATATTTATTTCAATTTAACTTTTATAATTCTCATCTCAATTTTTATTAGATTTTTTGATTAATAACAAACCCACCTTTAAATTGAACTTCTATTTCATTTTTATTTTTTACTACTATCTTATTAATTAACTTTCTTATTAGTGTTTCATCATATTCCGTTATTGGTTTAAGATTTATATCCATCTTCCCATTATTTTTTAAATCATTTTGATATTTAAGTCTTCTATATTCATTATTTAAATCATCTCTTTGACTTTTATATTCCTTCATCTTTGTTCCTATAGCAATCAGCTTATCTTCATTATCAGGATCTAACATAATCTGTTTTATAGTTTCCTTAAGTTTATCCATTTGCTCTTCAATCTGTCTTATCTTATTTTGTAAATCATCAATATCTAATGTCGTTTGGGAACTTTTTTCATTGATTTGACAATTTCTATATGAATTAATCGATTCAACAAGTGCATGTTTCAAATTATCTTCTATTACATAATCTGAATGACATTTTACACCTTTTCTTAGTCGTTCTTTACATCCATATCTTACCTCTATATTTCCATTATGTTTTGTCCATGATTTTCTTCGCATAGGACTACCACATTTCCCACAAACAAGTAAGTTGCTTAAGACATATTTTGAATTAAGTATCTTCTCACCACGCTTCTGTTTCCATTTATCATTAATATCTGCCATCCTTTCTTGTACTGCAATAAATATTTCTTTTGGTACAATAGCTTCATGAGAGTTTTCTACAATATATTTTCTAACCTCTCCATTATTTTTAACTCGTTTATGTGTTAAGAAATCTTTTGTATAGCTTTTTTGATTAATGCAGTTACCTGCATATTTTTCATTTCCTAATATACTTCTAATAACTGATGGATTCCATACATCTTTTCCTGTAACTGTTGGAACCCTTTCATTTGTTAGTATATCAGCAATTTCTCTATAATTGAGTCCCTTCAAAAAGAGGTTAAATATCCTTTTGACAATTCTTGCTTCTTCATTAATAATAAGTTCACCATTTTCATCTCGATCATACCCAAGAAATCTGGAGGTAACAAGCATGACTTCTCCTCTTTCAAATTTAGCTTTATAACCCCATTTCACATTTTCTGATATGCTACAGCTTTCTTCCTGAGCAACACTTGAAGCAATCGTTAAATGTAATTCAATGTTATCTTCTAATGTATTAAGATTTTCCTTTTCAAAATATACTCCTATCCCTCTTTCTTTCAGCATTCTACATGTCATGAGAGAATCAACAGTATTTCTAGCGAATCTACTCACAGATTTAGTAATAATCAAATCAATTTTACCTTGCTTGCACATCTTAATCATTTTATTGAATCCTGTTCTTTTAAAAGTATTCGTACCGCTTATCCCTTCATCAGTAAATACATCAACAAATATCCAATTAGGATTACTTTGAATATAATCAGTATAATAACACACCTGATTATTATAGCTGGTTATCTGATCTTCATCATCAGATGAAACTCTGGCATACGCACAAACTCTTAACTTTCGCAATGGATTTTTAAAATCATTCTTTATGAGCAATGGATTAACTTCATCTATAGTAATTCTCTTTGTTGCTCTAGCCATACTGTTAGCCCCTCCTTCCTATAACTAAATATTTATAGACTCTTCAATAATCTGATTATTAATAAGTTCTATATAGACCTTCTTGTTTGTTGAATCTATAATGATTTCTTTTAAAATTTCAGTTATCATTTTATAATCCAACATATCTCTATTTCTCATCATCGATAAACTCTTATAAACTTTCTGATATAAAAGCATATGATTTTCAATCAGGGAATCATCATATTCAAATTGAGCTTTCATCTGTGCAATATTTAAAAGATAATTTATATCCTTTTTATTTGTTATTCCATCTTCCAAACTGTGTTGAAGATGTCTAATCTCTGCTGAATGCTGATGATGAATTATCTTTGGATGGATCTCAATTTTCCGTGGATTATCTATCAATTTTTTAAATGCATTATTTATTGAATTTTCTAATTCATCATTTAAAATGACACATGAATTGCAATATCTTTTACCTTTATTCTTTCTTGTATTACAATACCATTCAATTTTTGAATGATTATATCTATTTTTATATGGATGATATAAACAATGGCAACTATCACATTTTATAAATCCTATGAATGGATGTTCTATTTTTAATTTTGGTGTTTTATTAATGATATTAGTATTAGCTTTTTGAAAGTCAGCTGATTGTATAATCTTTGGATATATCCCTATACCTGTATAATCTTGATTTCTAATAATCTGTAATATCCTTGGATGATACCAGGCTTTAGCATTATAGAAAGTTCTAACTTTATCGTTATTTAAAATTCTTGCTATATGATTTGCACTTTTGCCTTCCTTTGCATATTTAAAAATTCTTTTTACAATTTCAGCTTCATCTTTTTTGATAATAATTTTTCCATTCTTTATTGCATATCCTACATAAACATGATGTTCATCCATTTTTATTCACCAACCCTTTCCATAATTTCTAATCCGTTAATCAAAATAAATTTTAATTGCTGATGATCAATAGCTATTATTTTTTGAACTATGACTTCAAATAAACTTTCATTAAATTCATCTGATATTTCACAATTATCAAATATAGACATCATTGTTTTTGTATTCTCTATTTCTTTGCTAATATCATACATATCTATATATTGGTGATACTGTTTTCTCAGTTCATCTATCTGTGCCAACAACGCATGATTTAATTCTTCTATAAATTCTTCAGTATATATTTTTATCGAGTAGTGTATATCTATATTTTCAATCTTTTTATATAGAGCTTCCATTTGATTATGTAAATCAACAATCATATGTCTATCTGCTTCTTCATTGATATATGTCAAATCCTTTAAATAGTTTTTAAGGATATGGGAATTTGAAATAAGTTTATTAGATAATCTGATAAAAGATTGATAAACATCATCCTCTAGATATCTTTTAAAAGAACATTTTGCTTTATCTTTGATATGTCCTGTACATGCATATGCAAAGTAGGATTCATTGTTATTTTTTTGTATTTTGACACGTTTTAATTTTGACCCACATTGATTGCATTCAATAATCCCAGATAATGGATATCTATTTTTATATTTATTGCTGTTACAATTACAAGACATCTGTTCTCTACGGATTTCAAAAATCATTTGTACTTTTTCAAAAATATCTTTACTTATATAAGGTTCATGATTGTCATGATAATGATACCTTGGTAATTGACCTCTATTTATTTTTGTTTGAAAAGTTGTTGTATCAGTATAAGTTTTCTGTAAAACAAGTTCTCCAGTATAAATAGGATTTTTAAGAACCTCTCTAAACCCACTTTCACACCAGTAGATGCCTTTATTACTTTTTACACCATGTTCATTTAAGTAATGAGCAATTTTAGCTGCACTCATTCCATTGATAAAAGAGTTAAAAATATGATACACATATCTTTCATTTTCCTTATCTTTGACAATTTCTTTATTTTCTAATTTATACCCTAATGGAAGACATGAAGGTATAAATGTTCCTCTTTTCATTCTTCTTCTAATAGACCATAAAGTATTTGTTGAAATATTTTCAGATTCACTTTGAGCTAAAGCAGATCGAACAGATAAATAATGCTCGTTTTTTAAAAAAAGAGTATGGATGTTTTCCTCTTCGAAAAATACATCTATACCCTTTTCTCTTAATTCTCTACATATTTTTAATGATGTCACTATATCTCTCGCAAATCTTGAAATTGATTTACATATAATCATATCAAACAATCCTCTATAAGCATCATCTATCATTTGATTAAATTCATCTCTATTTTTTGTCTTTCTGCCACTGACTCCTTTATCTGTATAAATTTCAACCAATCTCCAGTTTGGTTGAGAATCAATGAACGCTTTAAAGTAAGAAATCTGTGAGGCATAAGAATTTAATTGTTCCTTGCTTGACGAACTAACTCTACAGTATGCACAAACTCTAATAATCGCTTCTGATTGAATCAAAGGTAGCACTGTCGGTTCTATTATTCTTACTTCCATATTCATTAATCTCCTTTCTGTTAGCACATACATTACCACACTAATTTGTTAATTGCTAGTGAATTTCTAAAGACAGTTGCAGTTATTTTTGACAGTTGTTTTATAATTTCTAAAAATCAAAAAAGAGTTATTCAATTGCATCATTTTGAATAACTCTAAATTAAAATTGACTCTTATAATTTTCTAAATCATGGAAAACTCCTAGGATGTAGATATTAGTCTCTTTAATCAAATAAATAACAAGATAATTCATATCTGGTATAACTGCAATTCTGTATTTCTTATAACGAAGATAGTTATCTTGACTATATGGAAACTCGTAAGGATTATTTTCTATCCTTCCATATATCTCTTCAATGTTATCAAGTAAATGAATTGCTGCACTCCTATTATGAAGTGTATTTAAAAGATAATCTATAATATTCTCTAGAAGTTCTTCCGCTCTTTCAGTAATAATAAGATTATAAATCATACTTTTCCCTTAATGAAGATAACGATGTTCTTGCATCCTTAACATTTCCTTCTTCAATCTGTTTTTCAGAAATTTCAAGTTCCTTATATAAATTAATTTTTTTTATTAGTTTCTCATAATTTTCCATACTCATAATAACCATATCACCATACCCATTCTTTGTAATATAAATTGGATCAGATGACTTATGACATAATTCAGATATCTCAGCAGTATTTTTTAAATCTTTAATTGGAATAATTTGTGGCATATCAACACCTCCTATGGATTTATTATACCATAATTATACCACAAAAGATATATCACATCATAAAATCATCAATGTTATCCATTAAAGCTATAAATATTCTTATATATGATTTATACTCTCTTTTTAGCAATCAACATTAGATCAAAAAACAATTTTAATTAAGTATCATTCCTTGAAGTTTTAATGATTGATTATTTGCTATATCATATTCTTCCATAAAACTAACTTCTATACTATCATTTTCTTGAAACCTGCATAGATACTGTTGCATTGGCATGGTCATAAGCTCATCATCATAGACAATGATTTTATTAACATCTGAATCCTTTATACAAAAATCAATATGCTTGCTCATCCTTGAATCAAATGCAGTCATCTCAATGATACAAACCTTTTTACTTTCCTCAGACAATCTCTTTACAAAATCCATAAATTCATCTCTTGATGAATCATTCGTTATAATCGCAATCCTGTCTTTTCTTTCTTTGAATGTTTCTTCAATAGCATAATGAACAGCTTCTTTCAGTTCTTCCAACATATCATCATCTATCATTCTATTAAAGTCTGAAAAACTTATAAGCATTTTAGAATTAACAACACTTATTCCTTTATCTTCAAACATTTTTATGAATCGACCATCATGATAAGCATTTGCGACAATGAAATCTACATCATCAGCTATAATGATTTCTGGATTGACTTTCATAACTGCATCAACGATCTGTTCAGGTGCTATAAATAACATAACAGGTGGATAATGCATTTCTCCACTTATATTCAAGTTATTCTCTTTTGCATATTTCATATATTTTTCTTCACCCTCACCATTTAATATTGTTTGAGTTCCTGATGTTAAAACCAATGTTCTTTTGTTCATAATTTTCCTTCTTCCCTGTACTATTTTTCTTATTAGTACATTGATGACACTTAGCATCATTTCAACACTAAGTGCCACTATCTAATAATAAGAAACTATGTCCATTTTATGAATTTATTTAAATTAAGCTATAACGTAGCCACCTAGAAATACAAATGGTCTTGCGACACCATACGAATTTCACGTCCCCTCGCCAAAGAGGCACCCATGACAGAGTGAAGTAGCATTATCCCCAATTCTCGCTTGGCAGTTATTCTTCACGAATAATTTATGTTCTAATATTTTCTCGCTCCATCAAAAAAGTAAGAGATTCTTTTTTTGATATCATGGCGTATCAAACAATGTGCTTGGTTCATTGGTTAAAGTCTTTGCATTTCCCTATTCAGTTTTCAATGATCTATTGAGGGGAGATTGTTAAAACTCCTCTCACCCCTTTACTTAAAACGTTTTGACATTTTGTACCAAAAAAAGTAAAAAAACAAAAGTTTACACTCTTGTTCATAATTTAAATTTATTTATTCTTTGTTTCCGTTTCCTCCTACATAATGTATAAGAACTATTAAAATTATTTTTAAATCAATTTACCAGTACAGCACTTATTAATATAGCATCTTTTCAATATATTAATCTTGATTTAAAAATTAAAAACTATTTATTAATAACATTATAAACGATATCAAAAAGAATTATTAATAATGTCATTATACTCAACTTCATATTTTAAAAAATTATAAATGATTAAAACAGAGTTTTTCTTTTACAAATTTGAATTTATTTTATTCTTTAACTTTTTTAATATTTTTTTCTTTCTATTCTGTAAAGTCATAACTGGATTGCCTAATTCCTTTGATAATTCTCTTAAGGTTTTCCCATCAATATACAAACCTTTAATTAACATTTGTTCTTCATATGTCAAATTTTTAATTTCATCTAATATTTGTGAAATAATAACTTCTTTATTATAATCAACATTCTTTCCAATAATATCTAGTAATGTATGTCCTTTATTATTGGTATAATCATAACTTATCAAATTAGCTTTGATGTCTTTTTTTATATCCCTGTTCATTTTTAAATAACTACAAAAACATACAGAATAAATTTCTTTATTTACTTCTATCAATCCTCTATCTGTATTAAAGTAATAGTGTTTCATTCCTAACTCATCTATCTTAATCCAAAAATAATCTTTTTTATAATCATTCTTCATTTTACTTTTCCTCCTACTTCATTGAAATTTTGATTATTTAAATTTCATAAAATGGAGGTGATCTATTTTTACTCATTAAAAAACTCCGCAAATTATATTTGGACAGGCTTTTTTTAGTTATCCCAATCCAAATAAATGTTTTAATATTTTTCATAGGACGTTTTTAATATTTTATTTAATAAAAAAAAGCATCTGATTTTAGATGATCAGATTTAGAAAATTAAATATTTTATATGATTTCATGTCACTTAAATTATATTTTAATTTACTCCCTTGCTTATAAACAAATTTTTTTGTTTTTTTCAATTCTAGAACAAATAATAACTCATCTTGTATAATATTAGAAAAATATCTTTATATCTTTTTTATATATCTTAATTCTTGTTAGCAACATATAATATTTATGACAAAAATTCATTGATTTAAAATTTATAAATTTAATAATATATTGTCATTTTGATTAATAAGATACGAATCTAACATTAAAATATTCTCTTTTTCTTTTAAACAATTCTATTTCATGTTTAATCTAAGTTGATTTCTATATGAAATAAAACAGACACCATAATTCTTCTTGTAAAACTCCATTATATTTCCTGTATTATTGCAAAATAAGATTTTTTCATTAGTTTATATACATTAAAAATTACAAAATATTTCTTTTATAATTTTTTCATTTACTCGTTTTTATTTTTTTAATTAAGTTTCATCCAAGATAAATTTTTTTACTCATTATTTTGATAAAAAAAAGACAAGCATTTTAAAAGATAAAAATCTTATCCTCATTAAATACTTGTTTCATTTCTTTTAATCAATTGTATTACCTTTTTAAATATTTTTACTTCAATTCAAATATTCTCTGTAATTTAAAAAAGATGTATCTTAAATCATAATTACTTATTTCTTCTTTTTAATTCAGCATTATCCAAAATATTCCAAATCAAATTTTCCGTATTTATTATATCATCTATAATATGATATTCATCTTTAAAGACAATACTATTCTTTTTAAGAACTATCATAGCTTCCTTAAAAATATCTCTTGTAATATTATTAGAAGTACCATCAAATTGTATTTTTTCTTTGTTTTTTAATTCTATAACAAAAATCACAAAATGTTGATTTTGTCCCGCTGCTAAAGGAACATTGTTCCAACCAACTTTTATATATTCTATATCTTCAAATTTTACTTGAGTATTATTTATTTTTTTTTGCATTTTATCTACAAAACTTTGTGGATGATAAATAATAATTTCTTTATTTTCATCATCTACTGCCCAACCAGATTTTTTACTACCTAATAAAATTTTTTTCATTTCATTTTCTCCTTTTTTTCTATTTTGTATTTTAATACTTCTTCGATGTTATTATAACATAAATAATTATTTACCCAATATTTTAGCTCATTATCATCAATATCCAAATCCTTATATGGTGTAAAATGATTATGATAATATTTAAATACTTGATTTAATAATTGTGGTATTTCAAAATTATTATTTATATATAAATCAACGAAAGTTTGAATTTTTGAAATATCATCATCTTTTAATATTTTCTCTTTATCAAAATATCCAATTTTTAAATCTAATGATATTCCTAAATAACTAAAAATCATTTCCATATATCCTTCTACCATTTCCTTTCCTGATAAAGAAGTAGAAGTAAATAAAATTCCATGCTTTCCTATAAAAGGCATAAGATGCATTAAGTATGCAATTCTATCTAATAGTGACTTTAAATCACCAGGTACATTATTAATATAAACTGGAACACAAAAAATAATTATATCTGAATCACTTATATCTTGGATAAACAGTTCTTGATCATCATGAAATATACATTTCCCATTTCTAAAACAACTTTGACACCCACTACAATTCCTTATATTATAGTCTTCAATATATTTGATTGTCTTATTTATCTTCTCTCCTTTTTTTAAAAAATTTTTTTCTATTTCAGTGTTAATTAACTCAGCAAAGTGATTACTCACCCCTCTTTTGCGTCTACTAGCAATTAAAGTATATATATTTATCATTATTTCTCCTTTTTAATTATAGCATTGCTTACCATATAGATAAGCAATGCTGAAATTTAACAATCACTACTTTCAGTATAATTTGAACCTGTAGTGATTTGGGATGTAGCAGTTAATAAACTTACTGTTGCTTCTATACAAGGAGCAGATGAAGTTGTAACTGTTGTAAGACTTGCAGGTGATGCACCATCATCATTACCTTTGTCCCCTACTAAATCCAAATCAAAATCTTTTAATTTTTCAGACATATTTACCCTCCTTTCTTTTGATTTTATATCTAAACAATTTTTTCAAACTGTCTAAATCATATAATATCTATAAAAAAGTCTCTTACCCTCTTCATTAAGAATTTCTATAATTTTTTCATTTAATATTCCATTGATTATAGAAATTTCTTTCACACTAACTTCTGACAGAAAATCTTTATTTATAAATTTATTATTCAATGAATTTATAAATTTGTCTTTTACTTCTTCACTTATCATTTTATATTCGAACAAATTCATTATCATTTTTTTACATCCAAAATATCCTGAACACACATTTTTTTTGGTAATACTATATTTTTTGTAATTCACTATTTTAAAGATTTTAATTATTTCATTATTAAAATTTTTATTTAAAAACCATTTTAAAATACTATAGACATACAAATATCCAAAAATACCATTGCCCCAACTTAACTCATCAGATGATATTCCATATATAATTTTTTTATGCTTTATTTTTTGATAAAATTTATTTAAATAATATTTTTTTTCATCACTAGTTAGATAACTTGTTTGAACAATATACAACAATATACCAGAAATACCATGTGCTATCCCTAAAGGAACTTTATCAAAGTCTTTTTTTTCACTCATTGTTTCACACATTTGTAATAATACTTTTCTCAATACTATATTATCTTCTCCAATTAATTCCATATAATTCAAAATACCTATCAAACCATTAAAGTAGTCAATATAAGTTTTAAATAATGTAAAATTATTTTTTATATTTAATACGATTTGATTGTTTTCTATTAATTTAAAGTAATTTAAAATGTATTTATTTAGTTCATTAAACATTTTTTCATATCTATTAGTTAATTTTCCTAAAATGTATAACATATAACCCACTCCTGCAAATCCATATCCAAGACCTACAGTGTTTTTTTCTTCTTTTATAAAGTTCTTTATTTCTAATATAAAATAATCAATACATTCTTTATTTTCAAAATAATACATTTTTCCTTTATCTGTATATAATGCTAAATATGATATATAAATTATTAAGTCCCTATATGCCATATATTTTTCGTATTTGTTAAATAGTTTTAATTTTACAATCTGTCCTTCTAAATTTAATATTAGTCCAGTTTCATCTTCTTTTAAAATTAACTTGCTCATATATTATCCAATTCCAATTCAGATAATATTTGTTTTATTACAGACTCACTATCATAACTATCTAATTTTAAATTTTCAAACCCTTTACTGTAATCTGTATTAAAAATAGTAACTATATTTTTCTTAAAATATTCAATTGGATCAGGCAAATGATACATTGAAAAACCTATTTTTAAATTTTCAAGAATTAAACCATTTAGTCTTTGCTCACTTGATATAGGAAATACAATCATAGGGGTATTAAAAAATATCGATTCTTTTATACTATTTAATCCTCCTGATGTTATGAAGAACTTACAATGCATTAACACATATTTTTGAGGTATAAATTTTTTAACCGCTACCTTTTCACTTATTTTCATTTCAATAATTAAATTTTGTATTAATTCAGTCGCTTTTCCACCTGAAATAATAATTTTATATTTGCTAAAGTTATCTAAAATAGTCTTTAATATTTCTCTGTAATATTCTATTTCTCTACTCATAAATGATCCTGTAGATATATATATTAAATTATTATCCTTACATAATTCAATAATGTCTGAAGAGATATTACTTTCTATAGCAAAGTCTCTTTTTGTAGGTGGATAAATTATTATGTTTTTTCTGTTTGGTAATTTAGGTTGTAAGAATTTTTGTGAAAATATTATATTGTATTTTTCATCAGGATCATATTGGTAAAATGGTCTAATATAATCCTCATTTAATTCCAAAGATATTTTTTTATATATGTTTTGTATATTTTCTTTAAATTCTTGTAAATATTTTTTTGTTACAAACGGAAGAAAGTTTATAATTCCCAAAAATATAGGTAGGATAGTATCATAGTTTTTCATTAAGTAATCCCATGAATATAGATTATTTGTTATATAACCTATAGTTTTAATATTATTAAATTTTTCTTTCTCTTTTAATTTCATCCAATATATATCTGTAGAATCTCGAAACACAATACTTGGATCATATTGTTCTATTTTCGTTTCAATAAAATTAGCCACACTAGAATGATAATTAAAAATTTCAATAGCATCTTTTTCTAAAAAAGCATCATAGAGCTTCATAAAATCCTTTCCTCTGTTATATTTTTCAAACTTTTTTTCTTTTTCTTTAATAAGTTTGTGATGTTTCTTTTCCCAATAGCTATTTGGATAAGCAATGTATGGTATCCCATTATTTTTACAATATTCAATATTATTGCTATGAATAAAACATATTACATTATGTCCATTTTTCAAAAAATATTGAATTAAACCCTTTATAGGAATTATATGACTCACTGAATAACTTGTTAAAAAAACTACTTTCATTTTTTTTCTCCTTTCCTTAATACACTTTTTAAACTATAAAATACATTTTCTATATTACTCATCAATTCATTTTCTTTAACTCTATTAATTGTAAAAACTCTATTATAATTCATGTGAAATATACTAAGTATAATATCTTTGGAATTGTGTTGATTAATAAGTTCAGGAAGCATATTATCAATTTTCATATTAAATGTTTTACTTATTTGCTGAATCCATTGAAAATCTTCATCTTTTTGATTACTTGTATAATTAACGATAATATATTTTCTTAATTTATTAATATTTATATTTCTCTGATAATATTTCTTGTATATTGACATCAACTCTTCTATATCATAATATTTGCTAACTATTTCAATTAAATTTAAAGTCCATATAAAGTATAATTTATATCTTGCGTGTAAATCTTTATATGTTTTATTTAAAATTTTTTTACTTATTATAGTAGATTCAATAAACAATTCTTCTACTCTATATATTAAATTAACTCCACCATATCTATTTATTTCAGGTATATATTCATCAATGATATAACAATTAATAATACCTTTTTTCTCAAAATCACTTAAATATTTTTTTATTTTACTTATTAAAACATCTTCTTTACCTTTTAATTGTATACGTAATCTAATATGACTTTTAGGATCTTTATATCTTATATAAAACCAGTTCGTTATGTTTTTATCAACAATTTTATTTACAATAGTCTCCAAATGATTAACTATGAAAAAATCCATAAATACTTCATTCATATATAATTTAATGCTTAGCCAATCAGTATCTCGCTTTTCTATATATATATCCTTATTTAATAGCTTTTCTTTTGTCTTTGATTTATATTTAATTTGAAAAACAGATTCATTGATATATGCATTATTTTCATTAAAATCATGTAATAAAACATTATCTTCGTTAAAATATACCTCTCTAATATTTATATATCCCTTTGTCATTAACTGCTTTCTTAAAATTTCCATATTGATAGACTGAGATAAATCTAATAATAAATAATTATCCTCAGAGCCAAAATATACTCTAGTACATAAATTATATTTCTTTAACAATTTTAATATTTTACTTTTGAATTTAATCTCATTATCACATATAAAATCATCTTTTTTTAACCTTATTTCAAATGGTCTTATAATAAAATTTTTATACACTATTTTAGGGCATATGATAGAATTTTTAAATGTTTCAGCAATTTGTTCAAATAAAGAAAATATATTTATTTTTGCACATTGTTCTATGGTTGCTATACCTTTAAAAAATTCGGGTGCAAAATTTAAATTAGTTACATTATTAATAGTAAAATGAATTATTCTACCAGTTTTTATATTAATAAACCTAAGTTTACCATTTATTGGACAAACATAAATATCATTTATATCTAGAGAGATTTTATCTCTTATCTCTGTATTTGTTCCATATTCTAAATAATACTTACTTTCACTATAACAATTTAATACATTCAAAATTCTAGATTTTTTTGGATGATATAATAATTCAACATTATCATAATCATCTTCAATTTCAGATTTAATACTCTCTCTCACTTTATAAAAGCGCCCTAACGATTTATATGCCATATCACTTCCTATCAATGGTGTTGTTACGTAATAATAACCATTATCGTTTTTAAAAACATTTAATGCTATTTCAAATTGTGTTTTTAGTAATTGATTTTTTTCTATACGATCATCAACAATTACATCGGATAAATCTAATGTATTACTATTAATTTTATATAGATATTTATTGAAACAATTAAATTTTCTACCTTGCTTTTTAGGCATTCCTATTCCTTTTATTTCATTAAATACAATAGATACAGGCACCGCATTATAATTATATTTTTCAATAAATTTCATATAATAGTCATATAAGCAATAATCATTTTCACAAAATATACTTAAAAAGTTTATATAATCTAAAATATCCTCTTTAATCTTTTCATCCATATATATTATTTGGTTGTGAATTAAATCTACAGAAACAGTATTATCAACTTTATATATTTGATTCAACCTTTGTATGATGTTCAAATAAATTTCTGTTCCCATTCCTACTGTACTAGTATTATAGGTTTCAAAATCCACTTTAATTAACTTCAAAGCATCAATATAATTTTTCAATTCTATCTCATATTTTTTTAACACTCTTATTAAATTTTCAATATTTCTTTCTTCTAAAGATGATAAACGTAAATCTGAAATTAAAAATCCATTTTCCAATAGTTTTAAAATATACTGATGAATTATTTCTGTTTCAATATCGCTATATTCAGAGCAAATACAATTTATTAAATTTTCAATAGTTTCAAATTTATTAAAAATTACTTGTTTTAAAATATTAAAAGGCTTCTGTTTCTTTATCAAAACATGATTCTGTAAATATACTTTTTCATCATGAAAACAATCTATCCAATTATTTAAAACTAAATCATCATTTATCTCTAACGTATTACTTATAGTAATTCTTAGAGACTTACCAATTTCTTTTTCAGCATTTTTTAAAAATCCAACTATCCATTCATAATCTAACAATAAATTCTTTTTATAATTTATTGTATTAAATGAATTGATTTTATCTTTACAATTAGTAAATTCACCCTGAGATACAAATGCATTTAATCCATATGGTGTTGTCCTCGTAGATGCTCTATTTAAATACTTAATCAAGGAAATAGAACAATTCTTGTTATTACCTTTCCCAGTAATCATTGATTCTAATAATGATCTTGAATTAATAGCAATATTCTCACTAAATCTTTCTTTACAGTATTGTATAATATTATCTTCATCAAATTTAAAGTTTACTGGTTTTATTGGTACTCTCAAATAAAATTTATCACTTACTTCGTACATAATAAACACCTCCTTTTTTCTTTATTATTTACATAAATAATCAATATATCATTTTGTTTATAATAAATCCTTCTGCAAAATTTACATGTGATTTTATACCATTTAAGCGATCCTTAGCATCTATATATGATATCAAGTCTTGTTTTCTATTTTTATATTTTTTTATTTGAGTTGAATACATTCTAAGAACTTTCTTTTTATCTTCTTCAAATTCAGAAATATCTATAAAATAATTTGCTGTAAACTCAGTACTTGTTAATGATTCATAAAATATTAAATTTTTACATAATGACGAGATAGATAAAGCATTTAATCCTATGTTCATGTGATCTTGATGCGAATCTTTATAATATTGACAAAAAATTGTATCTATACAATACTTTTTTATAATATTACTTAAAAAATCAATAACCTCTGGATTATGTAATAAATATCCGTCTCTAATTTCACCAATAACTATTTCATCAACCTCAATATGAAGCAAAGCTTGTTTAATTTCACCTATTCTATCTTTGTATGTTTTTTTCTCCCAATTTCCTCCATTTGTCATTACTAAATAAACAATCTTTTTTCCTTCTTTTTTTAATTTCATTAAACTTCCTACACAACCCAATTCTATATCATCTGGATGAGCCCCTATTATTAAAATATTTTTCATTTACATTATCTCCTTAACTGAATATTATTGTTCAATTATCTTCTCTGTTGTTAGTATATATACATTTTTTTCTATTTTCATCATTTTTAACGCAAACAACATTAATCAGTACGCAAATGCAAATTACTAAGAAAGATTCCTAATTATGTCAAAAAATACAAAGAATTGTATTTCACAAAAAAATGAATATTTTAGTGACATGAATACACCGTATCAATCTAAATAATGACAATTTTTTATTCCAATTCCTTCATTGATTTCAAAAATTTATAAATCAATGAATTTTCTCGACATAAAATATTGTGTCGTCAATTTCTTTGAGATAATGTCATCATTTCATAAAAACAATGTCATTAATAGGGTGAAATACTCAAAAATCTCTATACTTTTATTTTTAAACAAAACACCTTTTAAATTAAAATATTTGTTTAATAATTATCATTAAGCATGATTACATACGATTTAAACATATTTCAAAGCCAAATCATAATCTTCTAGATACCAAATAAATATCCTCTGGCTTAGCCAGAGGTTTTGCCTGTGCGGGCATAGCCCTGCTCCCAGAGCTAAGGCTGAAGCCCCTTCATTTCATGCGACCTGTCCCTGCCTCTTGCACTATTTCTTATTAAATGGATCCTTTAAATCAAGCACAAGTTGTTCTGCTGCCTGATCTTCCTTTAATTGATTCCTTATATACTCTTGTATCTTCTTTGTATTCTTTCCCGCTGTATCTACGTAATATCCTCTACACCAAAAACTTCTCCCTCGATACTTATATCTTAAATCTGTCCATCTATCATATATGATTTGACTGCTCTTCCCTTTTAAAAATCCCATGAATCCTGATACACTTATTTTTGGTGGTATTTCCAATAACATATGTATGTGATCTTTACATACTTCTGCTTCTAATATATTCACTTCTTTCCACTCACATAATTCTTTTAATATCTTACCTATTTCAACCCTTCTACTTTCGTAGAAGGCTTGCCTCCTGTATTTTGGTGCGAATACGACATGATATTTACAACTCCATTTTGTATGTGATAAACTATGTAAGTCATTTGTTTGATTTTTTTCATTCATTTGATTTTCCTCCTGTTTTTGTCTTGCAGTTTCTCAGGACGCAATTCTATTATATAGGAGGTTTTTTCCATTATCACTTCGCTAAAGCTTTTTCTTGACCCACAGACTATCTGTGGGTTTTATTGTATACAAAAAGAGAGAATTCACCTTGAATTCTCTTTGTATCTTTAATCATATAATTAATTAAATATATCCGCATAAACATTTGAAACTTTTCTTTTTTACCACACAATTACTCAAAATCATAATTATTACTTTACTTAATAGCACTAGAATCACAAACTATTTCTATATTAAATCTATTTAATTTATTCAATATAGGAATCAATTTTCTCTTACTTAATTTAAATTGCTTTTTTTCTATAGAATCAAAAATTTTATACTCCAATACAACATTATATAGAAATCTTTTTTTATTCACATAACATTTATTCATCATTTTATAAGGTATATATTGATATTTTTTTTCATATTCTCTTCTATAATAACTACTAACATGAAATCTCAATAAATCAAAGAATTTTAATTTACTATGGAAAATAACTCCTTCACCATTAAACTCTTTATACTCCCTATTAATAACCAACAAGAAAAAAATATATATTATAGCTACTACAAAAATAGCTATCTTAAAATGAATAATTACTTTTAAATAATAATTTAGTAATCCAAAACACGTACACGCTAAAGTAAAACACGTTAATAAGTATAGTCTTGATAATTTATATCCGACTTTAATTAATTGATCATAATCATATTTTATTTTCAAAATTTATATATCCTTTTTTATCTAATTTGAAAATCATACATTTTTTTATATATACCATCTAGTTTAATTAAATCATCATGAGATCCTTGTTCTATAATTTTACCTTTATCTAAAACAATTATTTTTTTTGTGAATTTTGCATTTATAAATCTATGAGTTATAAATAAACCAATTCTATCGTTAATATTTGATTTAAAATTTTCAAAAAATTCATATTCTGCCTTTGGATCAAGAGCAGCAGTTGGTTCATCCAATATAAAGAAATCTCCACCCTTCATAAAAATTCTTGAAATTGCTAACTTTTGCCATTGCCCCCCAGATAACTGTGTTCCACCTGCAAACCAATATCCAACTTGTTGCTCATAACCATTTGGTAACAACTCTATAAACTTATTGGCATTGGACATTTTGCTTGCTTGTTCAATCTTGTTCATATCATTTAAATTATTAATGTCTCCAAACCCAATATTTTCCTTAATCGTAAATTGAAACTGATTGAAATCTTGAAGAACTGTAGAAATTTTTTCTTTTAAATCATCATTATTTATTTTTTTAATATCAATTCCATTAACTAGAATAGTACCCTCGTAATTTATATATAAATTATTTAATAATTTTATTAATGTAGTTTTTCCTGAACCGTTTTCTCCTACTAAAGCTATTATCTCTCCTTTTTCTAGTTTCAAATTAATGTTTCTTAAAGCATATTCTTCTCTGTTTGGGTATTTATAAGAAACATTTTTTAATTCTATAGATGTTATTTTATCAATATGCATTTTTTTCTCTACAATATTATCATTTAATGAATTATATTCAAAAAAATTTTTAATATTTTCAACAAAAAGTCCATCTTGATAAAACGTAAATAAAGATCCAACTATACTTTTTATTGCTGTTTCAACTTTTGATGTGGTATTAATATAAGTCATTAAATTCCCAACTAATATTTTTTGAAAAAAAGCTTCTACAAACGCTACAATAACTAAACTTACAGTAATTAGAAAATTTGATAATTGATACAATATTGAAAATAAACTTTTTTTATTAATTAATTTTACATTTTCAATAAAAAATTTTTTTCTTAGTTTTTTAAATAAATTTAACAAGTAATCAAACAAATTTAATAATTTGACTTCCTTTATGTATTGATCTTTGGTAAGCAAATGAGCAATATACCATGATTTTCTTTCATAATTTGTTCGATTATATACTACCTTATACTCATTTTTACTTATCGATGCAAAATACTTTGAAGCAATGAAAGGCAAGAATAAAAAGCCCACTATTGCCCAACTGTGCCAACTAAAAAGTATAATTAAAGAAGTTAAAAATGAAATTATGGAAGAAATAATTGTTAACAAATTTGAAATAATATTAATAGGTCTAATTCCTATTTCCTGTTCAGCTCTTTGTAACATATCATAAACTCTTGGATTTTCAAAATCACATAAATTATATTTTTTAGTTTCCTGTAAGATTTTAGCATTTAACTCATAATACAAATACTCTTTATATTTACTTAACCAATTTGACTGTAAATTAGTTAAAGCAATAGATAAAATCCCTATAATAATGAATAAAATAATATTTATAGTTATACTATTAAAATCAGTACTTTTTAATTGTATTAAATTAACTATTTTCTGTGTATTAAAGAGAGATATATATGGTAATATACTAGTAAAAATCGTTGTTATAAACAAGACAATAAAATATTTCTTCTTGTATTCAAAAATCATACTCAAAATATACTTTATATTATTGATACATCGTTTAATATCCATATTTTTCATTTTATTTCTTTCCTTACAAATTTCATCTCTTATCACGTCTATTTTTTATACATTATTTTTAATTGTATATTCTATATTTTATATGCACTTAGTTTATTACATAAGTCAAGTTATAAACTTTTAAAATAAGCATAATAAAATATAAATAAACTATTAAATATTTTATGATTTGACATTTATTTACAAATCAGTTAATGATTTGGGTTCTTTAGGTTGCCCCATCCCAAATATTGATGCACAAAATGCAGAATTAATTGCTGTTCTTTTTAAAAATTTTAAAAATAACTCACAAATTAACTTTTTCATCTTTAACTACCTCCTTTACTTTTTCTATAATTATTAGGAGAACATCCAATATAATTGCATAAGCCATTGCATTCATTATAATCAAATCTTTAGAAATTATATATATACTCCAAAAAATTATTGATACATAAAATTTTTTTACTTTAAGTATTTTTAATTTATTTTTACTTAATGGCTTATTTACATTTTCTATAGGTGTCATATACATTATATATATTAGGCAACTAGTAAGAATAATAAAATAAATATTTTGATCCAATTCCCTTATTCTTAGATAATAAAATTGTAAAAACAATAAATACATACATATAAAAGAAAAATAACATAAATTATAACTTTTAAAATGAAAACCTCCTGTTAATTGTCTAAGTATTATAAATGTAATCAAAAATATTAGTGCCTCTAAAATTGTATTACTCAAATATCCTAACAATAAAATTGATATTATATTTAAAAAATTCAAAATAAATACTTCTAATCCATATCTATATATATCAATTTCTTGTTTTATTGTTTCTCCGCTTTGGTGTTTGTCTAAATATTCAAGTATTATATGTAACATAGCATCTATTATTGCCTCCTATATCACTAAATATATATTAATTGTTTGTATTTTCAATGATTATGGAGTAAACTTACAATTTTAGTACGTAAACAACGAATGATTACATTTTTATGATAATCAATTTCTTAATTCTAAGAGTTAAATTTTTTAAATGATGCTATCATAATTAAAGTTTAATTTAAAAAAAGCGAGGAAACTCACTTTCATTAATATTCTTCATATTTTATTGGTATAACCATAGATACCTTTATAAAATTTTCATATGATTTTATTTCGTAAATCAAATATATTATCTCATTTAATTCTCTCAACTGTAATTCCCAATATTTATTTAAGACAATATTTTTTTTAAAAATAATACGTATTATTATATGAGTTTTAGTATTAAACATATTTAAAGAAATATAATTATCTTTTAAATCTGATTTTATGAAATACAATATTTTATTAATATAATCTATAAATATTTGGCTATTAACAAAATCAATTTCATCAAGAGATATCATAAATTTAATATTACGATTCTGCAAATTATACTTTCTTAAATTAAAATTAAAATTATAATCAAACAACAAATTACCAGTATCTAATAATGTCTGAAGTCTCAAAATTTCATTTATTCTTTTATCAACTAAACTTTCTATTTTTTCATAATCTTTAGTCCTTAAAACGTTTTTAATTGTTAATAAAAAATATTTTGAATTATGCATTACTTTTTCCATATCTCTATTAACAGTTTCCAACAATTTAAAACTTTTTTCTTTATTTTTAGCATTGTTTATCTTTGTAGTAATATTAATCAATCGTTCATTTTCGATATTTGTTCGATAAAATAACAAAATAATAAAAAACATATTTACCACAATTAATATTAACGCTATGATCATTATATTAAATTTAAAACTTTTTTTCATTATAATTTCAAGAATAATAATAGATAATAACAATGAAGTAAACATGATGACAACAAACATCCACCATTGTTTTAAATTTAAGTTGTTAGCTAAGGTTAGTTTATATCTACATAAACATATTACAATTATACTTAAGCATAATTTAGAAATGATAATAGCAATATAAAATTCGTGTGGATTTTGAATCATCGTTAATTGATCCATTGGTATCTCAAACATAAAAGATGTAAAAAATAAAGCAATTCCATTACAACACAGCAAAATCACATTAATCACTATACACATAAAGGCACTTGAAAGTTTCGATTGTTTTTTCAAAATTAAACTTACAAATAAAGTTATTATTTCAATAAATATTAACAACCAAGAAAGTTGGTTTATATAATTTGATAAAGTAATTTCTAAAGTTAAAATTATAGTAATAACAAATATGTATCTTAATTTATTTGTTAAATTAAAATAATATGCTGAAAAACCACTTAGTATAAATCCCTCTATTAAATTAATTAATATGTCCCAACAATTCATAGCATATATCTTTCTAAATTTGAAATAAATTGTTTTTTATATTTTCTTCCTAAAGGCAAACTATTTTTATTTTTTAAAAAAATCATTTCCCCTTTTATGTAATCTATATACATTAAATTAACTATATAAGATTTGTGTATTTGAACCATATTAAACGTGCCTATTTCCTTCAAAATATCTAAAAGTTTTTTCTTTAAAACTAATATTTCATTATTTTTTAAATGAATATTAATATAATGATTAAATGATTCAATATAAATAATTGAAGAGACTTTTAATACTTTTTTGCGACCATTAATAACGAGCATTATTTCTTTTTTGCTTTTTTTTATCTGATCAATTAATAGTGAAAACAGTATCTCACAATCTTCACTAAAATTGCTTTTTCTGATGAAATAAAATGGCTGAACAGAAAAAGAAAGATGCATTAAATCATTTCTATTTGTCATAAAAATAATAATAGCATCAAAAATTTTATTTCTTATTTCTTTGGCAATATTTATTCCATTAATTATAGGCATATCAATATCTAGAAAAAAAATATCATATTTCCCTAAATTGTTTCTTAACATCTCAATATCATTATATTTATCAATTAGAAAATCAAATATCTTTAATTTTTCATCATTTTTGATCTTTACTTCCATCATATCTAATGAATTTAAATCATCATCTACAATCGCAATATATATCATATATATCCCACCTTCTATTAGTTATTTGTAATTATCTAATATTAACCTTATAAATATTTTAACACAGATGTACTTTTTTTTACAGTTTTTCTATTATTAAAAACTCTTTTAATAATAAGTTTTTTATTTGATTTTTTCATCGACTCAATTGTAAGTAACAATACTATATTTTTCTCCTCATATTTCATTTCCTTTGAGAAAATATTATATAACTTCAATTTTTTACCTTTTAAAATTCCCTTATACTATAAAAATTACATGTTTATTGTAGCAAAGAGTATCAAGTAAAAAAATCTTTTCAAATTTTATACACTTAAAATTCTATTGTTAATTACTTTTTTGTATCTTCTAACTAAATTTTAAATTTTCCTGATTGCTTTCACATATGCCCAATCCATACACATTATTTTCTGTATTATTTCTTCCATATTTTTTATATCTATCTGCTCCTAATAAATTAATTTTTTAACCATTATGGACGTCCATTACATCAACTGTAACTTTCCATGACATTTGTAGTTGTTGCACAACAAACAGATGCTGAACTATTAAAATATCTCCATTTGTTACCAAATATTTTACTACCGTTGCTACTTTTGCAGTTCTATGTCCACCTGATGTTTCGCCCAATTGTAAATCAAGATTGAAATCATCAAAACTTAATCTATCATCACTCATATACACTCCTTTCATATATAACTTATCTTTTTTTGAAATAAATGTTAATATTCTTACTCATAAAATACATTTCAATCATAGATAATCTATCATATAATGACTCTTTTAAACTTAAACAATGTAATTTATCTATTGCAATGTATATTTTACTGTTTTTGATATTTTTATTATTAAAAAGTTAAAAAAGTATTGACTATATTCCTAGCATATAGTGTTTAATATAAGTAAAGGAAAGGTGAAAATGCTATGAAAACACACGATGTCGAAATCCAATTAGGCATAACAAAACAAACTTTGGTTTATTATGAAAAGGAAGGGCTGATAAATCCTTCAAGAGATGAGAATAATTATCGCCATTATACACAAAATGATATTGAAATTCTTCAAGGTATTTTATTATTACGTTCTTTAGAAATTTCTATTAACGAAATTAAACTTATTCTTTCTGGTAAATTATCAATAAAAAACTGTTTTGATACTAAACAAAATTATTTAAAAAGTGTAAAGGAGAAAATAGAAAAATTAGAAAAGAGAATTAAAGAATGTACTAAAATGACAAAGGTTACTCTTGTAAATCAATTACCTCTATCAAACAAAATAGAAAATAATTATATCCCTTTAAATTACTCTCAAGAAAAAATAAATTATGGAAATAATGAAATACTTACTCAAGATATTCATTCTGTTGATATTTCTTTATGTTGTTCAAAAGGAGAAGATGGGCGTTATTATTTCATTTATAATTTATATTTTATTTATATTGATATCAATACACCTTATAACACATATTCATTTCAAATCATGAACAATAGTGAAGTATACCATTTCTTCACCTATTTAAAATCTTTGGATATTGTTATTAACGATCCTTTAGAACTGATCAAACTATTTTGAAGAAAAAAAAGATTTTATAGAAATCTATAAGTATTTCAATAAAAACTTTTCTAAATGGCAAAAACTATATAATCTAAAAATAAAAGACAACTATCTATCTATTGTCCAAGAATATTATATTAATCGTCTAAAAAAAGTTAAAAATAAAGATATACCTGTACCTCCAATAAAAGAACAAGTTTTAGAATTAACAAATGAATATATGAACATCCTAAAAAAATTAAATAAAAATAAATAATCGTTATTCGTAAAGTAACCTGATAAAGTAATACAACTACTTAATCAGGTTATTTTCTATTTTATGTAGTAATTTATAAATTAAAGTAACAATAATTCTAATTGTTTGATATAAAAAAATTTTTCTCTGTAAATATATATTTCAATTTCAAAGTTACAGTGATGTCATCATGTCACCATCCCCATGACATTAGTAAGATAGACTCATCCCAATATAAAAATTCAATTAAAAAAATACATATTGCTTGTATTTCCTTTATTTTCTCTAGTTCTGTGGATTCTTAATATCAGTTCTTCTTTTTCTAATATTTGAAGAGAACGTCTTATTGTTCTTGGACTTAGCCCTGTATCTCTTGCTAGAGTATTGACAGATGGAAAGCAAGACCATGTTTTCCTGTTCGCATACTGCAGTAATGCTCTATAAACTGATCTTGCTGTTGGAGAGATATTTGCACTTGAAACTTTTGTATAAAAATAAATATAATCTTTATTCAACTTTGACACCTCCCTTTTTAATGGATTGGAAATCAATATGTTGCATAATATTTATATCTTGATTTTTACTTTTTAATAATGACTCAATTTCATACATACTTGCATATTCAACTTCTCTATGCTCTCTCATTTTCATTTCATATGCTCTGTTAAAGTCAATACCCCATTTTTTATATAGTCTTAACTTTGTTTTTATAGGATTCTTTCCTGTTTTCATCAATATGAAGTTCCCCTTTGGCATGGATTTTAATTCATCTGTTGTCATCAATGGTCTTTGAATCATCTGTAATGACTGTGATGGAGCATTCTTACCTTTACTGACAGAACCACTTAAAACGGTCTTATAACCTAAATTCTCACTCATGATTTTTGCTGTTTCTGAGTTAGGGGCAAATCCACCAAATAATGTATCCTGACAGTTATCCATAATGATAGATGCCCCATCTTTACCATAATTCTTTTCCAACTGTGCAAGTGATTGAATAATCGCAACAATTGATATATTTCTTGATCTGGATGCTGAAAACATCATTTCTGCTGACTGTATAGCTGGTATTGTTCCTATCTCATCAAGATACATGACAACCTTATTCTTTAATCGTCCACCCTGTTCATCTGCATATGCCAGCATTTCTCTATAATACTGTTGAATAAATAAACTGATGAGAAAGTGTTTCGTATTGTCTTCCTCGGGCATAACTAAAAAAATGGCAGATTTCTCTGCACAGAACTTCTCTATATCAATAGCTGTTTCAAAACATAGTATTTGTTCTATTTCACTGTCAATAAATGCATTCAATCTTGAAAGAATTGTTGATAGTACTGACATCATCGCCTGTTCTCCTGTATTCAATGCAGAACCTGCAAACCACTTTGCTTTATGACTGTCTGGTAACAAATCCATCATCACTTGAAAACTGGATTTACCTTTAATCTTTGATGGTTTCAATAAATCCTGCACAAGTTTAAACACACTCACAATATGTCTTTGTCTTGTAGGACAAAACTCAGATATGATGAGTATAATCGAAGTTAACAGTCCTTCAGCCGAATCATAGAAAAAACTATTTTGTCCATAACTGGATGCACTTTCTCCATCACAGAATATAATTGTCTTTGCAATGATTTTGGCATATTTTTCTGTTTTGGCTTTCAAGCTGAGATTATGTCTATCCTGTTTGTAGAGATCCATATACTTATTAACTAGATGAAGCATATTATTTCCATCAGAAAATAATGGATTTCTAAGATCAATAACTGAAACATTATATCCATAATAGTCTTTTGCTATAGCACCATAATTTCTATAAAGATCTCCCTTCGTATCAGTTGTAATAAAAGAAATCCCACTAGCACAGGCATATTCCAGATTAGGATATAAAAAATGTGCTGTCTTTCCAACACCAGCAGCACCTATCATAAGTAAATGAATATCATCAGTATCAACATAACAGCTCGTTTTATTGAATTTTATCTGTGTTCCAACAACCAATCCCTGATATTGAGGTAAATTGATCCCATTTCGCCATTGATTCGAATTAAATTCTATTCTTTGAAAACTATTATTGATTTCCTTTTGAGACGCAAACCTTGCAGTCCCATGCTGTCCATCTCCAACTGTTTTTGATTTAATGTTATCAAGATTATAATTATTTCCAAAAAAGATAACACATCCTATAAATACAAAGAAAAGACAACCTAAAAATATAAATGTGATCTTATCATTCATATAATGACCTCCATTCTAAAAACATAGATTCAATCAACTTTTAATAACCTTTCATACCCACATCAAAGGTATCCTCAAGTGTTTGCTCATCACCTGTTGGTATCACATATTCATTCATAATCGCTAGAGCTTCATCATAGCTTCTACATGACGTTACTCTATCAAACATCTCTTTTGATTTTTCTGGATATCCTGCCTTCTTTAAGGCATTTGAACATATTCCCATCAAATGAAAAACATTTCCATCTTCTCCTATCATCTTCGCTTCTGGTCTTAGACTTTCTTCTAGCCCTAATGCTTTATTCATTTCCATATTCCTGACTAACTCCCTTCTAATCTGTAATTTTAAGTTCAAGACATCACTAGCAGTTTGTCTATAAATCCTAGTTAATGTCTGATTATCTTCATGATTATCAGATGCTGTTTTAATCTCTTTTAGATTCTTGAGTATATTTTGAATAGATTTATTGATATTCCCCGTATCCCTATATGCTCGATAATCTGATTTCAATATATCCCATACTCTAGATTCTTTTGTAAAAAAAGTATTATGATATAAATGTTTATGTTCCATAGTTAAAACAAGTTTCAATAACTTTTCTGATTGCTCATTAAGATTATGAAAATCATTTTTTCCTTCTTTGTTAAAAGAATAATAAACTTTCATAAATTGATTACCTATAGAGGAATGAGTTACCATATCATATCTAAATAATTCTAAATGAGAATTTTTTACATTTTCTATCTCAGTATTCATTTCCTTATATTTAGGATTATCAACTGCCTTTATTGTTTCGATACCATGAAGTTCTTTCAAGTCTTCATTAAAATCTTTATTCTTTGGTTGGATAATAGAGGCATTGACCATCTGTCTATCATAAAGCATATCTAAAACTCTTTCCGCACCTTCTACCCCTGCTATATCATGATCGAAACAAAGAAAAACTTTCTGCAAAGACTCGTTTGAATCTAATAAATATTCTAATCCCTGTGTTCCAAGTCCATTCAATGCAATATAATTATGTTTATACCAGTCCTCTTTATGTATCGAAATATAGGAAAGCATATCTATTGGTGCTTCAAAAACATAAATCTGATTGCTCTGCCCTAAATAGTGAAAAGTATATTTTGGATCAGAACCTTCAACATTCCCTCTAAATCCACCCTGAGTCAACGTGCTTCTTTTATGTGCATGTCTTGGTATACCTTCCTCATCATAGCCAACGAATATGACATTATGGTATTTCTTATCCTCATAAATTAATCCCTTTTGTACAAATTTATTAAGAATATCTTTATCTATAAATCTACTATTTAGCATATATCCATAAACTCTCCTCATCGAATCATTTCTTTCTGGCATGATAAATTCTTTCTTCACTTCTTCTGCTGGATGTACATCAATTGTCATTCCTGTATCATTCGCAAAAGATAAAAGGAGTTCCATAGCCTGTTTAAAATTATAGCCATAAAACTCCTTTAAAAATTGAATTGGATATCCGCCTTCCTGTGTTTTCCATTTATAATATTGATTCCCTCTTATGGTCACACTTGTATAACGATTCCATCTCATATCTTTACCAGCCTTTGTTAACGTTTCTCCTTGATGTCTTAAATATTCAGCAAGGTCAACTTGATTGGCAACTGCAATCTGTTCATCAGAAAACCTTTTGTATCTTTCCATTTTCTACCTGTTCCTTTCCTTGATTCTTTTTTTGATGGCTGTATTCTTCCTTTTTGATAGATTTTGTTTGCTGTTTCCTATCTTTTGTATATCTTTAAAATTATATTTATTCTTTTTCATTGAAATCCTCCTAGTTTAATGTATGGTCATCTTGTTTATGACCCATTGCTAATTTCTTTTGCATGATTTTCTGTTTCAGTTTCCTTTCTGTTCCTGCCAATGGATGATTATTGGTTGGCATCTGACTTTGAAAGATTCGACTCACATGATGAAAAAATCTTGATGTCATCAATGCTAATGATTGATTATAAAAATCATCCATATGATCTAATAGATATTGAGCATATTCATTTCCTTGTTCAGCTGATTTACGAAGATATTCAACTGCTAGTTCTTTATCCTGTTCAACATCTTTTCCAAATAAAAAAAGTTTGCCTAGCATATACTGAGCAAACTGATTATTGTTTGAATCTGCAATTCTTAGATAATCAATAGCTTTATCAATATCTTTTTCTATATTTTTACCTTCTATAAGTAATTGAGCCATTTTGACAAGTGCAGGTTCATATTGTTTATCACAAGACATCTTTAAATAATAAATACGAAGATCATGATTTTTGATTTCTTCATAAATTTTAGATAGTTTATAGAAAGCATATTCATTATCTTCACATAATGAAAGATAATGGATTGCTTTTTTGATATCTTTCTCTATATGTTCCCCTCTACTATATTCTTTCCCTAAAATATAGCAGGCAAGCTGACTTTTTGATTCTTCCAACCATGTCATGGCTTTAGGAATATTTTCATAATCATCTACTTCTAAATAAAGTTGTGCAAGCAACAATTTCGCATTCTCATTTTCAAGACTGACTGCTTTTTCAAGATAAGAGATTGCCTTATCAATATCTTTTTCACATCCTTTTCCTTTTAAAGTCATCATTCCAAGTCTATAAAGAAGATTGTCATCCTCTTGTTTTTTAATCATCCCACAAAAAGAGTTATACGCTTTTTGATAATGAGAGGTTGCTAAATTTTTATTTTTTTCACAGCCTATCCCATAATCATAATGTCTGGCAACTTCATAGTTTCCATAAGCATTTCCATCATCTGCTGATAATTCAAACCATTCCAGAGCTTTTCCATCACTTTGAATAACACCAAGTCCTCTTTGATACATGACTCCTAATGAATATTGTCCATAGGGATTATCACTCTGTTCAAAATATTCATAGGCTTTCTGATAATCAATCTCTGTTCCCATTCCATAAAGGTAATGTTTACCCAATCTATAACTACAATACGATTTTATAAACTTATCATCATTAGCTTCATTTACTAATTCTTCAAATCCTTTAAGAGCTTTTTCATAAATCTGATTTGAAAGTTCATCATTCTTACTAATTGTATACAGTTTTCCAAGTAATGCATAGGCAAGAACATTATTCTTACCACATTCTTCTTTCAGTAGCTCTTCAGCTTTTTTGATATCCTGCTCATGATTCCCATTTCCATAAAAATATTCAACAGCACTTTTATAATCATCCGTCCATTCAAGTATAAATTCATTTGCAGTTGAACCTTTATTATTTCTATTCTCAATATCTTCCATATCATCTATATTGAACAATGAAGTATCATCTTCCAATTCCTGAACTTCCTGAAAATCGAATATCTCATTCTTTTGAAAAGACATCACTTCTTTCAATATCATATTTTTGATACTCTTGAACTCCTTTTGTTCAAGTAATGGTAATTTCTCTATCACTTCATTTTTATATGTTGAATGGATATCTTGCTTGTATAACAGCCACTGAACATACAACTTTTGGAGATATTCGTTTTTCTCCATTTCTCTTAATATATCATTAATAATCTGTTTCGATTGTTTGGGGATATATGCAAAAGCAAGTCTTCCATGATAATCTTTTAGACTTGATTTTAATTCCATTAATTTTTTAAATATATAGTTATTATCAACATGACTCACTTCTATTCCTTGTAACATCTTTATGACAATATCTTGACTGTATTTTTTAAGTTTATTTCTTATCTCTGTTTGTTCACTATAAGTCTGTATAAGATCCTGTTTAAAAATATCTTTTGCAAACATTCCTCTTATTTTTTCAATACCCTGCTTTGTGACAAATCCTTCCCTTGGATTAGTTGAATAAACAATCATATGAATATGTGGATGATGACCTTCATTATGAAAGGCAGCATACCATTTCAGATGATTAACATCAATTTTCATGGCTTCTGCCAGTTCATTCCTCTTGCTCTGACATATGCTCATCCAATTTTGAATATTATCAAACCCTAATCTTGATGCATCTTCTCTTTTTAAGGAAATAATATGTGTCCATACATTACCCTCATGTTGTCCTACTTCTTCAATGACTTCTCTTAGATTAACTTCATAACCATGATCACTAAATAGTCCATGTTCTCCTAATTTTTCAACACGTGGTCTATGTGAAATATAATCAACATAATTTTCTTTGGTTGCAACATCATAAATATGACTATCAATAACTGTTGATATAAGTTCACTGGCATTTTCTCTAGTAGGATTTGATATATAATCTTCATATTCAAACATTCTTTTGGTTTCTGAATAATCATTCATTAATTTATTTATAAGTTCTTTTTGTTTGTTGGTTGCTGGCTTTTCTCCATGATCACTTTTATATTTTTCCACACCTTCTCTAGTAGCAATATATTGAACGTAATATTCCTTATGTGCTTTTCCTTTGATATAGCCAGTCTTGACAATAATCCTTGGTATCTTTCACACCTCCAATAAAAAAGAAACCATTGATATCAATGATTTCATTTTCTTTCATTTTAATCCTTATGATTGATAGATGCTATAACAATATCAAATCCTAAATGAAATCCCTCTTTAAAGATATTGAACATCTCTTCATTGATAATAGAAGCATATGAACTCATAAAATCATTATCAATTTGAAATGCTATTTCATCTCCATATTTTTCTGTGAGTGCCACCATAATTTTCTGATGACTGTTTTCCATGATTTCATTTTCTTTTTTTAATTTTTCATTTTTTGATCTGGTGTTTTCCTGTGGAAAAAATTCTCCTGAGTATAGTCTTCTTAAAATATCATCCATATTTTAGACCATATAGCTGATTGATATCAGCCTCCTTGATTTCATCATATAATTGAACTCCACATCGTATTCCTTGAACAAAGTAATCAAAAGATTGCATTGAATCACAATTGGATTGTTCATCTAATGCCTGTCTAATCAAAATAAGATCATCCTTATTAAAATAGTTTTCTAATTGTTTTTCAATTTCAAACATCTTTTTATACTGTTCCTCAACATCTTTTCTCTCATAAAAACTGGGTGAATGATTCATCCATTGTAAACATAAACATTCTAAAATTTTCTCCATATCGTTTTCTCCTTTCTTTAGCATAACACACTATCACACCCATTTTTATTTATCCAGACAATTATCAATTAACTCTTCTGATATTTATAAGCATCTTCAAATGTAATCTGTCCTCTTGTTCCATTGACTTCTTTTACACATTTCCTTCTGAGTTTTTTTAATGTGTCTTCATCAACCTCAGCAGTCGCAGCTAAAATATTCATAAGCATAGAAAGTTCAACTGTATTTTTATACAGGACTTTTGCTATCCTGTCTTCTGATGTATGAATAATACCATTCATTGCAGATGAAAGTGCTATAGGAAGATATTGATTCTCATCTGTTGATCTTAAATATCCATCGTAGAACTTGATAGCTTTTTCAATAAATTCACTTCGACTTCTACAATCTGCTCTTTCACTCATATTGTCTAACTCTTTCATCACATTTTGACTGAGCCATATTGTAGTTCTCTGTTTCTTTTCCATTCATTCCTCCAATAAAAAAAGCCAATTCTTCATTAAAAATTGACTTCATCATTTTACTTTTTTATAAAAAATTGTATGTTGACTTTCACTTTTACATAAACTATAATGTAAGTGAAAAGAGGAACAGCCGATAAGCGGTTATGCCTTGGATTTACAATAGTGAAATAACTACCTCACTAGTTGACCAGACACATGAGGTAGTTATTTTTTTGCTTTATTATCCTTATCAATAATGACAAGAAACAATTTAACAATCAAACTTATTAAAGTCATAGTAAATGTTAGTATACCTAACACTATCATACCTGTTTCATAAGATGTCATGTTAATCACCTCCGTTTTCCATATTTCTATTCTTTAGAATAGATATCTATGTTAACGAAGGATTACGTACCTTCGGTCAAACGACCAAGATATAACCACCTACCGTTATGGCTGTTCCATATGCATTATAGCATTTTACACTTCATGATTCTACATATTTCAATATAATTTACTCAATGTTAATCAAAATGAGTTATCATTTTTTCAACGAGCTGATAACGACCACCTTGAAACCCTTTTACAAATAAAGAGTTTCTTTTTTTATAACGCTGAACTTAACGCACTTCTATATATAATGACGTCAAAATTGAATTTCTGAAAGCCTTTAAAATATCGGGCATTGCCCGATATTGTCAGTTGCATTCGGTGTCAACGACGCCGATGCTTTAACCTGCACAAGCACTAATAGTCTAATTTTCACTCTTATATCATAAATGAAATAAGAAATATATAAGTATTTTTATAAATTTCTTTTAGACCTTTCTACACGTCTTCAAACTTAAAAATAGGGTATTGTTATCCCTATTTCCTATAAAAATCGCACACGTTTCGAATTCTGGGCAAACAGCGTTAATCTTTGCCGTTACTTGTTACATTATTTTAAGCTGATTTGGGCTTTTTAAATGAACCATTTGCTTGTTCTTCCATTTCTTCAATGAATTCACGTACATCTGGTTTTACATTTTTCTTATATATCTGGTATAAAACATCCTGCATTTCAGCTTCAATTGTTGTATTCTTTTTCGCAAGAACAGAGCGTAATGCTCTGATTCTCGAATTTGGATATTTTATTTTGATTTCTAAATATTTCATTTGATTTTTCTCCTCTCTTCCTAGCTAAAAGCCATATAACTTAAATCCTATCTTATCTTGCAATTCTTCTTGACTATGCTCTTCAATTTCATAAAATTTTTCAGTATATTCGTTGATTTGTTCTTCCTTTAATGAGATGAGTTCTTCTCCACCATCATCTCCTGCAATAAAAAATGTGCCAGCAATAATATCATTACCAACACACCTATTTGCTTTTAAATTGTTGAATTTTCCTTCTTCGTTACAGACAAGAACAGTATTGTCATCTAAACTAATTTCTTCAATATCTCCACCTACAATTGTCTGCATGGTTACTAGGTCATTGCTGATTTCTTTTATAAAAGGATGTTCATCTGGTTTGACAATCATAACTTTGATTTTATCAACCTTACTAAAATCATCCACTTCTGGTATAATTGCCATACCTCTGCCATTATCCCATCTGACATGAATTTGACCAGCATCATCAACATGCTTAACAGTACCTATTGTTCCATCAGGAATAGGATGATAAGGATCATCCATATGATTGAGTTCTATTCTTGTTCCTTGAGGATATAATTCTTTGATTCTTTTAATTTTATCTTCGTTCATTTCAACACCTCTTTTTTGTTTTTACATCATGATTTCAAACAATGAAATTTGTCTTTCTTCTTCCATATTGATCTCACACAAATTTTCAAATGCTTTCTCAAAGTCTTTCATTTTATGATCTGAGTTCTTGGATAATCTTCTCATACCAACAAGATTATCTTCCTTCATAGCTTCATCCAAATTCTTAATTAAACATAACGCTCCTTCTATTCCTGTATTAACCAATTGATTTTTATCAAGAAAATAACTGGCACTTTCCAATTCGTGTAGATGAGGATAACTCCTAAACATCATCAATACTTCTTTTGCTTTTTCTCTTATCTCATCTGCTTTTACCATATAATCATCATTTATTTTCTCAGGTGTCTTTTTGTAATAAACATCTGGATATTCATCTATGGAAAATTCTTCCTCTATATTTCTTTTTGCAATAATAATATGATTTCTTATCAAATTAAGATTGAGTCCATCAGCCCATAAAGGATCATCACTTCCATTCTCTAACACTTCTTCATAATGTTGAAATCTTTCTTCTAATATTTCAACAAGTTCGATCTTTTCTTTTTCCATATTGAACACCTAAAAAATATGACTTTGAAAAGAAATGCTATGTTCTGATTCTTTCATTGAATCTATCAAGTTATTTTGATCCATTTCCTGACCAAACACTTCTTTCATAAAACTTTTGACTTTATGAATTGGTTCTTTTCCTAAAACATCATTTTCTCTGAGTTCATTAAGTTTTGAGGCTATCTGATTAATTGTCTTTGTCATTTCATATGTACTTCTATCCCCTTCAGATAAGCTAGGCCATATCTGATTAACAAACTGTCCATGAGTATCAAAAAGCACTTCATATCCTTTTAATTTGATAATTTCAAGATCAGCATATTTTCTAACATTCTGTACAAAATTATTGATTTCATTGGCTTTGAGTGAACAATATGCCTCATAATTTCCTTTAATGATTCCTATATATTTTCCTTTTATATAATTCTCTAATTGTTTTTCTGTCATCTTATCTTCCTTCCATTATATTTAATCTATAATAACCACTCCAATAGGAAACGGTATTGACTGCAACATTATTGTCATGTGAATTTTCATGTATCCAGACCATTTCTCCTTTTTCATTTCTTCCAGCATAGATTCCTACATGAGTCGTATTGCCTTGTTTATCCATAAGGAACGCTAAGTCACCAGGTAATATTTCACTTGCTGATATCTTTTTACACATTTTGATCTGACCAGTTGTATTGGTATTGCCTAAGTTATTATTCATAACTGTCCAGTATACCCAATCTACAAAATGAGAACAGTCCAGTCCTTTTCTATTTCTTCCTTTATAATCTGGTAAAACAGCTGTTCCAAAATGATTGCCTTCATATCCTGCACAGTTCGCTGCCCCACCCCAGTAATAAGGTATTTTCCCAACAGCATCTCCAGCTTGTAAAACAATATTCTTTCTTAATTCACTTGTTTCTTCTGGAAGATGATTCAATAGTTTATCCATTTCTTCTTTAGATAATGTTGTGACTGTTCCACCATTATTTCCTATCAGTCCACCATAGACTCTTTCCATTGCTTCTTTTGTATCATCATTTAGAATTATTGACAGATTAGATTCCAAATGAGAATAAATCGCCGAGTTCACAGAAGTAGGAACAATTTTTTTTACTTCATTCTCCTTTGATTCTATGGTAAAACTCTTAATCCAACGCTCTACCTTGTTTTCATCAAATTCCATCTTCTGTTTGGAAAACATAAATCCTATAAAATATCCCTTGACCTGATAAGCATTGAGGGTTGCTCCATTGGTAAATGTCTGATTAGTTTCATTCATTTTTGTATCAATCAATAAAAGTCCATGTTGAACATCATTGATGAATTGAGCCTGTTCTCCCTGAAATTCTGTGATAGGATTTCCTTCAAATAAATCTGTGACGATATTTTGATTAAAATTAATTCCATCAGAAAAGATAGCACCTATAAGCACTGTTATCGCAACAAAGGGTGATATGATTGTAATCACAACACCCTTTCCTACTTTTCCTATGGCATTATCTTTATTTCCTGTAATCAATGATATTAGCTTTACTAATTTAACACTCATTATGGTCTGATATCCTTATAGCCAAATGGATACTTCTCTTTGATTTCCATTTCTTCAACAATATCATTGATTTCTTTAACTGCATGATCAAGATACTCCAAATCTAAATGACAATCTTTATACCCCTGTCTAATAATACTAAGATAATATTGACTCGGTATCCCATAATCAAAGCCATCATTCATCACATAAACCATTGCTTCATCTTTAATATTTTGACTGTGAATTGTCATATGTTTTTTCGTATAAAGATTTGGAAACCCCTCATAGATATCTAAATATTTTTCATCCCTTTCTGATATTTCAAATATACCTACAGGTACTTTCTCTCCAATACATGGTTCTACAGTCGCAACCGCATTGTGCCTATTATTGCTTCTAAATAGTAATTTATAATTATCCAGCATTCCTGTTCCTATGAGCTTTGAATCTGGACATCTCATCTTCATCTGTTCAAGATTAAGATTACTTCCATAAGCTATATAATATTTTTTAATAATGATACCTCCTCTTACATCTGTTGTTGCATAGACATACCTTCATATTCTATTTCTTCAACAGATTCTGTTTCTATATTTTGAACAGTATTTTCCTGTATCTGCTCTCTTTGTGCTTTTAATCTTTCTTTCTGTGCAATAGCCTGATGAGGGTCTTTCCATGCTATACACCCATCAAGATGCTTTAAAAGATGATGTCTTGCAGTTTTGAATTCATCTCCAATAAGTCCTAATCTTAACAGCCATGTTCTGAACGTATACTTCTCATTTGTTGAATGTGTTTTTCTTCTGCTCGCTTTTGTTTGAGTCAATGCCTGATGAGAAATAGCCAAACAAAACTGTATATATGATTTGATTTCTCCTGCATGAAGTGTACCATTGAACAGTCTGAATTCAATTGTACCTTTTTGAAAAACACTATGAAGATTCAATGCATGATATCTGCTGTTATCATAATGGGAGTGACTTCTATAAGTATCTCCATTGTACCAAAGCGATTTTAATTTATTTAAATCTTTAGGTTTGCTTTTATTCAGTTTCTGTATAAATGATTCTTCAACCTTTTGACAGTATCTATGTTCTCTTGAGACCTCAACCTGTAAAGCTTTATAAATCAGATCTTCTTTTGAATACATAATATTCGTTATATTTCTAAGTGATCTAGCATCATGTTTTGATGCATCAATATGGATATGAATTCCACAACTATTATTAACTTTTGCATGTCCATCTTTACGAAGTTTTCTGACAATCTGTTGTATATCTTCTATATCATCATATTGGCATATAGGTGATACAAGTTCAACTTTATAATCATCATCATATGTTCTCCTTGATCCAACATAAGATGTAATACTGGAATCATAGACAAGTTTCCATTTTCTGCCTTCATTATCTTTAACAGAATATGCTTTATAAGTACCACCATCATATTGACTGACAGTTTGAAAATGTTTAGCAACAATCTCAGAAGCCTTTTTTCTGGTTAGACCTGTCATTTCTATTTCGATACCAAATCTTTGATTTTTCAATTTTATCTTCCACCAGCATTTCCAAAGAGTACAGCCTTGTACTCTGGAGCACGAACAGCTAAATTATATCTCTCATTTCCACACTTATAGAGGCAAACACCTCTTTGAGGATATTTGATGAGATCATATTCACTTTCTTCTAACTGCAGTGCATCAATATAAAATCTTTTATCTGTATTTCCAGCATTGAATAAAAATGCATGACTTGGTATAGAAAATAATGGTTTTGTTAATTCTTTAATACCTTCAATATTAAAATCCTCTAAATTTTGTGATGCCAATATAACAGCACTTTCTTTCTTACGAACACGTTTCATGAAGTTACGAATATATTCAACTGCTGTCATATTTGTAAGGAAAAGATAAAGTTCATCTATAGATGCAACTGTATATCCCCTTGTAAGTAATTCGTTTGACATATAGGAAAGGATATTAAATAAGAGTGCATTTTTTAATGATTTGTTTGCCTGTAATAATCCCTTCACACCAAAAGTGATGATTTTATGATTTCCAATATTTGTATGACCATTAAAGAATCTGCTATCACTTCCTACACATATGGAGTTAAGCAGTAATAATATTTCTCTTAATGTTTCTCTCGTATAGATATTGTTTCTGCTTTTAGTAAAATGCTTATATTCTTCATCTATATATTCATATAAATCTGATAGAGTAGGAAAATCCTCATGTTTCAATAATGATAAATTAGTCTGTTCAGTGATATTAAAAAACTTATAAAGTTTGGTCAACATAATTTCCAAAGTGTCAATTTGTTCATCACTGAAATCCTTATAAGTTTTAAAAAAGTCTTTTAAAAAGGAAATATGTTGTGACAATATCGTTGTCTTTTTAAAAGTTACAGGGATATCTTCATCATTATCCTCTTCTGAATCATTTGACCAGAGTTTGGGTTCAAGAACATTGATTATATATTTTCCAGACATCATATCAATAAACACACCATGCATGTTATTGGTCAACTCCTCATATTCGTGTTCTGGGTCTAGATTAATAAGAGAAAAGCCCTGCTCACGCAGATTGATAAGAAGAAGTTTCAACAAATAAGATTTTCCCTGTCCTGAATTCCCCAATATTAGAATGTTAGCATTTGTTTTATCATCACTTCTCTGATTGAAATCAACAATGATATTGCTCCCAAATTTATCTGCACCTATATAAAATCCATGAGCATCTGTCTTCCCTGAATAATTGAAAGGAAACAGATTCGCAACACTCGTTGCTGGAAGGACTCTTTCAAACTGTTCCTTAAAAGTATCAACACCACTAGGCATAACTGCTAGAAAGCCTTCCTTTTGTCTTAAAAGAAGTCTATCAACGTTAAGTTTGCTTCTTACCAATTCTGTTTGCATTTCTGTCTGTAGAAGTTTCAATTCATCATAATCGTTGGCTATCAGTTCAAAATAAACAGCACAATGAACAAGTGGTTCTTTATTTCTGTGCATATCAGCAATCAATCCTATAACATCCTTTAAATTACTTTGTGCATTGATAGATTCCTGCAAATCTTGTGTATTCCCTTGCTTCATTCTATTCTTGTTGGCAGCATTGGAAATAATTTTCTTTTCTTCTGCAGGTGTAACCTGTCTTGCATAAATATGGAGTGTTATTCCATCCTTTTCACCCATATATCTTAAAAGTGCCTGTTCATCTGTTGATGTCGGATAATCTCTGATTGCCCAGACACAGCGATATGTATTTCCACAAATAAAATATTCCGTGAAAAATCGTATCGTTGACGGTGCAATCAAATCAAGAAATTCCTGTACTTTGACTTCATCTTCACTGATGATTTCTTTTTTCTTAAATGGATTTTTCAATATCATTTGGATACCACCTCATTCCTTCATAATCTTCAAATTGATCTGATGTAACATTCTGTTCAAAATAAACAGCAAGCATATTTTTGATCTGTTCCTTATTGGCTTTTTCTACCTGTAGATTCTGCAGTTTGATGAGTTTTTCAATACGGTGGATTAGTGCTACTGTTTCCACCTGATCATTTGATTTAATACGAACAGCTAAGAGAAATAATCTTGAGGTTGCTGTTTGAGTTTGTATCTGATCCAAATGATACAAATCTTTTTTTAAAAGATTGATAATAACATCATCAGTCTCTTCTGAAATTCTTTTTTTAATGAAAATCTTATTCTCTTCAAAGTTATCTCTGCTATTCAAACAGATCATTTCCATATCAGCTAGTCCTTTCAAAACATTTGTGAGTGAAAAAATCTTCGCTCCTATATTTTCCTGTGACATGACTGATAAATTTTGTGGTTGAATAATAAAAAAGACGATTTCATCATCATTGAACAGCTTTAAACTGTCATTAGAAATCGTCTTTGCATTAATAAGTTCTCTTGTGGATTTTAACTTTTTGTTCTGTTTATCTTTCTTTTTCTTCACTTTCTACCTCCATATTCTTAATAATTTATTTTTTCTTTTGTTTGTTATACTTTGATTAACAGTTATTGAACTTGTATATGACCATATGTAAAACTGCTGATGAAAAATAAAAAAGGCATAGGCATACTGAATAAAATCAAAAATACTTGTGTCCTGAAGTCTAATGGTCATAAACGCATAACATCCTACTATAGCAATAGGTAGATAAAAATTCGCTTGGCTTATAAATATAACCGAAATAATTGCACCTATTCCTATAATTCCTATATCTCTTAAATACCATAACCATAGTGTTGGCTTTCCCTTTAAATTATCTGGATACATATACATATTTTATCACTCCCCCCTCATAAATAATTTATACTCGTATAATAAATAAAAGAGAGAATTGAGCCTCAATTCTCTTCATCTTAATAGAATAAATTTATATAGTTAGAATTATAAACTTACATACTTTAATTTTCTTTTATTAATCCTAGTTCTAGCAAAGTATTTTTTATAATTTCCATTTTTCTCTTGTTTCTTCTACTACATTTATTTTCTTTCAAGTAATATAATATGGTATTTTCATATTGCTTTATGAGTTCTTTTTTTCTAAGATGTTTCCATTTTTTTGTCTCATGAGATTCAAGTTTATATGTATGCTTATTAATTTCTTTAATCAATATTCTGTCCATCCTTTGTTGCCATCTTTGTAAATCGAATATAAATATTGTTCCCCATAAAGGTAAAAACGCTTCATCACCATGGTCTTTTAAAAATAACCTTAATTGGTGAATGTATCTATCAATAAAAACTAAATTCAACGCAACTTTACATGATAAATATTTTTCATAATCCTTTCTTTTTTCTAAAATATTGTCATGAAAACCATCAAAAGTTTCCCAATCATTCATAATTTCTGGGTATATAATCTCTCCTTCAATCATATTAACATCATCACCTCTAGTTTCAAGTATATTTTCTACATCATATATCTCTTGTGATTTAATGAGTAATTCCATATCTCTAATTTCACATAATGCTTCTTGAATCTTTTTTGCAATTATTTCTTTTCCTTTATGATTTATCTCTTTTTTTAATTTATTACTATATAATATATGTGTACCGAACACACTTAATATTCCACTACCAAGTATCGAAGAAATAATGGTGATAATTTCTGTAACTTTCATTTTAACCTCCCAATTTAAGATTTTTTAATACTCTATAAAACTGCTTCTTTAAATGTAGTTTTATATTTATGTCATAATAAATAATCTAATTAATTATATCACATTAAAATCTTTTAACAAAGGCTATACTCATTTTTAACCTATTAACAAATCTAAACATACATCAATTATATACTTTTAATTTATTTCTTGTTTTTCTGAATCTTTCTTCAAGTTTTCTTATAAGTTCTTTATGCTCTAATAATTCATCTGATCTGTATGGATTAATATAACCTGTTTCATCTGGAAATCTATTTAGTGTATGATAATATTCAAGAATATAATAAACAACAAGTAATGAAAAATATTCATTATCACTAATAAGTTCTTTACTGATAGGCTTGATTTCTCTAATTCTTTTCTCTTCCCTTTGTTTCATAAGTTCACTAAAACTATTATGATTAATATTGATTAGTGATTTATCAAACTCAACTATTCCTGCAAGATTTAAATCAATACTGTCAGTCACAAACTTATACCTCATCTTATCTCCATTTTTTCCATCAAAAGATAAAAATAAATAAAACCATTCTTTCTGCATTGTGTATTCACTCCTTATTCATGACACACAATATCAAAACTTTCCTGCAATAGCTACTGAATACTTAAAAACGATTCAAAATCATATAATTATGCACAAAATGCACTATTCTTGTACAAAATGCACTTTTAGTGACTTATAAAGTGATTTTAACCTTCCTTGAGGATACTTCCTTTTTAATTGATACTTATAATTTTCAAAATAAGAATAATACTTTTTCGCTTTTAATTCTGCAAATGATCTATCCTGTATGTCTGGATAAAAACATTGAATATAAACACCCCTTGTTTTCAAAATCAATTCATTCTCTAAAAAATCATAGATTTCTATATTTCCAAATTGACCAAAGTGTGCAATAAATGTCGAAAATTCTTCTCTGGATATAAATATCCCTATTCCTTCTGGCTGTATAACTGCCATAAATCTCTGATTCCACTCCATTATTTCACAGCTCCTGCTATTGTTTTTGTAATTGTTATTGCAGATTGGGCAGCATAAATTGTTGACATTAAATTGGCTTTTGTACTTGTATCCAGTCCAAACTGTCCAGTAATTCTTGGTATCTCACTCGCTGCCAAAATAATTCCTATTCCCAGTAGAACATTTTCTCTCATAACACCAAGTCCAGCAATCAAAATAACAGATTGTAGAAATGCTGTTAAACAAATTCCCACAACCTGTTTACACCATTGAATAAATCCATCTGTATACCCTCTCACTATAGAAAACATATAAAGTGATCCTACTGCAACAGTAATCAAGAGGATTCCGCCTCTTTTAAGATTTGCAAAAAAGACCTTGATAATTGAATATCCCATCATAATAAGAAGAAATATAAGCAATGTAGTTCCTACCTTTAAACTACTTATAGCTGTTAATGATTGTCCTGCTGAAACACCAATTGACTTACCACCAATTAATGAAGCCATATCCTTTGTAAGAGTCAGTTGTAAAGAAATACAAAATTTATAAAGTTCTATAGGCAATACTGTAAAAAGAGAAACAGCCATAAATCCTTTAATGGCATTGAGGGAAGCACCTTTTATACTTCCCCTACCACTTTGATATTCTATTGCTATTTCAAATACTGCTACAACCAGTCCAGTCGCAAATAAAGCCCAACCAAATAATCTAAAAATTTCAACAATGGCTTTTATAAAATCATAGCTAAATAGTTCTGCTCCCATATTCCCCATCATTGAAAAAAATTCACTTAAAAATTCTAATATTTTTTCATAGATCCAATCAACAATCTGCCCCATGACTGCATCTGCGACAAAATCCCATAAAAACATTTTCTCTTACCTTTTTATAGGATATTCCAAATATAATTAGGAGCAGTTAAAGTAAAACACAAACATCCAAACAATATAGCTGGGGCTGTCCATTCAAACTGCCCCTGTTTCCTGTAATCGAAATATACCATACCTAACTTTACAAAAAAGAAAACTGCAAGAATGAGATCAATAACAGGAAAGACAACATTATTGACTACATTTTTGATTTGGGTTTCAGCACTCTTCCATGCACTTTGAATAACCCCTGATACACTTCCAGCAGCATAAGTTGGTTGTATCACAATACCTACAATCAACATAACTAACAATATCCATAATAATATTCTTACTTTTTTATTCTCTAATAATTTAATCATTCATTTCCTCCTTCTCTACTAATTCCACAAGTCGTTTTGCCAAAAATAAAAGACTGCCACGATCTAATTTCTTGGCAGTCGACAATATCATATTTTGCTTATTTTTGAGTGATTCATCATTGAGCTTGATGACATCTAGTTTCTCTATGATGATAGAGTTTTTAAGGACTCGAAGTTCTAAAATATCTCCCTTTTGAATATCTACCTGATTTCTTAATTCAGCTGGAAGAACTATTCTTCCCTGTGAATCAAGTATTTTGTAAACACTCATCTTCATATATATCATTGATGCAGTCTGCAAGGTCATCTGCTAACTTCTCAAAATCAACCTTTTGAAGCATGAGACATGATAAAACTTCTGACCCTAAAGAAGATACCAAATGATCACTTGTTGTAAGTGTCATTGTTCCATCACTCTCTAAAATCTGAACACTTTCAAGAGGAATATGACAATTTTCAAAGAAACGTTCTGGTATACAATAAAATCCCTCATCAAATAATTCTTCCTCATTATCCTCTTTCACTCTAAAACATTTTTCTCTTATTGGCTGTCTTTCCCATTCAATCTTTATAGAATCTCCTGTTTTTAATAACAAATGCTTCAACATTTCCCTAGGAAGCTGAACACAACCATTTTCTAATACCTTTACTGTTGATATGATTTTCATTTATATCTTTCTCCTTCCTTTTCAAAATAATTTTATTTAACATAAAGCAAATATTCGCAATTTCCATATTGGCTATCGAATTGTTCTAACAAACACTTTGAATTTATGAACTATTCTTTATATAATCATTCACTTTCATCATTTAAAACATCGAACAATCCAAGTTGTTTCGACAACGAAACACCTTCCTTAGGATTATAATTGGAAACCAATATCTCTGGAAACTCTGCTTCATTGTTATAGCGTAGAGCCATATTATTAAGTCTGGTTACTGATTCAATATAATAATCTTTATATAGTTCTCTAATAAATTCACAATCATTATAAGATAGTAAAAACTTACCTCTTATTTTTTTGAGTGTGTTTCTTAATCGAATATGATCTTCTTTTGTAAAAACAACTGCATAATGTCCTTCAGTTTCATAATATGGTGGGTCGCAATAAAAAAAAGCATCTGGTCTATCATATTGGATAATCAATGCTTCAAAATCTTTATTTTCTATAATTGTATTTGCTAATCTATCACTAATGTTCCATATAAGTGTAAATGCTTTTCTCACATCATATGGTCGACATCCAAAAGTCTTGCACCCAGATCCATAAGAATACCTAATCAATTTAAAAAATGCAACTGCAAGTTTAACATCCTGTTTCTCTATACGTTCTTTCTGTATGATTTGAACGATTTCCTTTTCCTGTAATTCTGTAAAATAAACTTTGACTTTTTGCATTTCTTCCTCTATGAATTTATCCTCTACTCTCTGTTTAGAAATGATTTCTTTATAAAGATTAAAGATAAATCGTCCATTTTCTGGAAGATATCCTAATTCCTGAATAAATGCTAATGGTTGGTCTCTAACAACTGCAAACATATTTGTGAGGTTATTATTAAAATCATTATAAACTTCAAACTTATCTGGCTTTTTTCCAAACAATACCCATCCACCTCCACCAAAGACTTCTATGTATCTGCTATAGTTCTTAGGGAATCTCTGATAGATGAGTTCTCTTAATGCCTTTTTTCCACCAACCCATGAAATAAGGCTTTTTAATAATGCCAATCATTATCATCTCCTTTACATTGTCATTTTCATATTTTCTTCCTGCTTCTGTTTAAAATAAGTATCTTCTATAACTTTCATTTCATAATGATCAATTCCCATAGCAGATAGAATAGCATCAATAAATTCTTTCTGTGATATTTCTATTTCATCAGGAACACTTAGTTCTATTTCTATTGATCCTAATACAGCTGTATCTCCATAATAGTGTTCTATAACTGTTCCAAAATACCCATCAGCCATTGTTTTAACATCTATGCCTCTTCCATTGCATTCAAATCTATACTCAGCTGTATCAACACCTATCTGATATGTTTTTTCTGATAGTTCCTTCATTAAACTATTCTTATTTTCTAAAATGATGATCAACAATGAATCATGAAATTGATAATTATCTTTTAAATGAATATAATCTCTTTCTACTAATCCCATAGTCAACACATTCATATTTAGATAATTTTTTTCATATCTGCATGACACGTTTTTGTCATACCATGGATCACTGATAAGAAGACTATTAACCTTAGCACTTTCTGTATTTTCAATACCATAAACCTTTCTATGATATTCTCTTATATCCTCTAAACCACATTGTTGACTGCTTAAGTCATTGAACATGTTTAAATACTCATCAAATGTCATCATTTGATTTAAATCAATAAAATCTATATCTTCTTTAAAATTGATATAACCCTCTTCTCCTAAATTAATGGGTTTATTAGAAAATATTGTTCCATAATGATTAACTAATATATGTTTAGCTAAAACACAAGGCTCAAACCCTTTATCAGAATGTCTTATTTCGTACTTAAAGAATCCTTCTGGAACAGGTTCTTTAAGGTGTCTATCACGTGCTGATGTAAATAAGACCCTTCTACCTTTGAATTCATAAAGTTCAAATTGTTCTTTTCTCATTTATATCACCTTAGGCATGAAGTTTGGAAGAAACAAATATCCACCTTTGTACAATAAATATAAGATTAAAAACATAAAACCAATCATAAGAATCATTTTTAAAATTTCTTTATTGTTCATCAGATCTACCTCTTTTTCTGAAAGTAAAGATACCTGCTACTGCACATAACCCTATACAAACATATGGTATGAATTGATTGCTATCTCCTGTTTTGACAACTGTAGGAATAGATTGATCTAACATGACTATCTTTTGAATAACATCTCCATTATCATCAACAGTAAATGTAATAGATTCTGCAACATTATATCCTTGAGGTGCTATTGTTTCAGTCAGTGTATATGTCTTACCAACTCCCAACATCACTTCATGAGATTCCTTTGTAGAAATCCATTCTTCAACAACATTACCATCTTCATCAGTAATTTTTAGATGAGCTCCTTCTAGTTCTTTCTTTGTTGTCGCATCCTGCTTAGAAATAACAACTTTATCTAACTTGATATCTGTCATAGAAATGACTTGATTTTCATTTTCTTTAGAAACAGTAAATTCTATATCATCAGCTTTAATATAATTTTCTGGAGTTTCAATTTCTTGTAGAACATATGTTTTACCCATCTCTACATTCTTTGAATAATAATCATTTTGATCAGTTACAAAGGTTTCAATAATCTTTTTACTCTCTTTCTCTACAATTTGAAGCTTCGCTCCAATAACAGAGTGACCATTTTGATCAATTTTCTTAAAAGAAACTTGTTTATCCCTCATAACAATTGTTTGATTTTCTTTATCTGTACTCACTTCAAATACAATAGATTCTGCTTTAATATATCCTTCTGGTGCAATGACCTCTGTTAGTAAATAAACCTTCCCTTCTTCTAAGTTATTAATATGATGAGGTTCTTTTGTAGAAGTCCATTCATCTACAATGTTTCCTTCTTCATCTGTTACTTTAATTTGAGCACCTTCAAGTTCTTTTTTCCCTGTAACATCAGTTTTCGTAAATGAAACTGTCTTATCTTTCATAATAATTTGTTCATTAACTTTTTGACTTGATACCTTAAATGTAACAGATTCTGCCTTAACGAAACCATTTGGAGCAGTTGTTTCAGTTAATGTATAAGATTCTCCTTCTACTAATCCTTTTACTCTGTGTTCTTGATTTGATGAAATCCACTCATCTATGATTTGGTTATTTTTATCAGTAACTGTGAGTTTTGCCCCAACAAGTTCCTTTGTTCCAGTCACATCTGTTTTTGAAATAGAAACAATTTTATCAATCATTATTGTTTTTTGATTATCTTCTTTAAAAGTAAATGTTATATCTGTTGCCTTGACATAGCCTTCAGCAGATACTTCTTCATGTAATGTATAAGTATCTCCAATGATTAATCCTTTAATGATATGTTCTTCCTTTGTTGAAATCCATTCATCTATGATATTTCCATCTTTATCATTTAATACAAGTTTTGCACCCTCAACTTCTTTTCCCGCAACATCAGTCTTTTTAAAATATGCAGTTGTCAATTTATTTTCCATTTCTTTGACCTCTTTATAGACTTTTGTTGTATTATCTTTAATTGTAAAATTATAAATGAGAAGAGTATTATTTAACACATATCCTTTCTCTGTTTCCACTTCTTTGAGGATATAGCTTGCTCCTTTTGTTCCTAATGGTAAAGCTGATATTTCAAGTTTTCCATCTTCTGAAGTTGTATAGATACCTTCTTGAGAATTATCTGTTTTAACAATATCTCCTTTATGATAAATGACTGTTCCATCTGCTGGATCAACAATTTCAGAATTAGCAATTAATTGAAATTTTGCTTGAAGATTTTCTTTCTCATTAGCAAGTGAATCATCACTATACTCAAATGACTTATTTAGCACAATTGTTCCTGTAGGCTTATCATTTTGAATTATCATTTTAAATACAGGATCACCTTCATTATCAAATGTAATTGTCTTGCCTTCTGAATCGATTGTAAATTGAATATTGTTACTTAACAAGAAACCATCAGGACTTTTTATTTCCTCAAGATAATAAGTTCCTGCTTTGACCATATCTTCTAAAACAACCATACCATCTTTATCTGTAGACCATTTATCTTTATAAAATAATCCTACTTTTTGTTTTAAATAGTTCCCTGCTGAATCTTTAATCTTAAATGTTGCATGACTGAGTTTAACTTTATGACCTTGTTTATCAGTTTTAACAAGTTGTAACCATGTTTTAAATGGACCATTATTAATCATTCTATACTCAACTTCTTTATCTTTATCAATTGTCACAAAGAAATCTCCACTCTTAATATAGTCTGATATTGTCTTTGTTTCTCTTACGATATAAGTCCCATATGGAACGTCAATAGAAGTTCCTCTTCCTGTATCATCTGTTGTGATAATGCTGTATGTTTTTGCTGAATTCCAACCTTTTTCATTGACTTCACTCTTTAATTTCATAGTAAATTCAATGCCCTTAAGTCCTTCAACAACACCACTGCTTCCATCTGTACTTCCTTTAGCAATCGATAGTTTTCCTTTGATAACCTGTTCGTTAGAAACGATTGATTTAATTTCTAATTCTTTTGTACTTGAAGTCTTCTTTAAAGTGATTGAATGTGCTTCTGGATCAAGTAAATAACCTTTTGGTGATTTTACTTCTTCAACAACATAATCCCCTAAAGGTAAATTTGACCATATAATGTTATAATTCTTATCTACTGTTTTTTGACCTTCATCTCCATAAGTTCCACTACCTACTGTCTTTGTAGAGATAACCTCTCCTGCTTTATACAAAACAGAGTCATCAGCTGGATTTAAAACATTATTCTTTGCCTTTAATACGTATTGAGCACCTATTAAAGTGGCATCTCCCTGTGCTGTTTTACCTGTTTCTTTATCCACTTTTGATAGATTGATTTCTCCTAATACAGGTTCATTAAAAATTTCAATACTATAAACGAAATTATTTTCTTTTATAGATTGTTTTTCTGTCAACGTTGCTATTGTATAGTTTGCTGGCTCTTTTTTCTCTCTAATAATATATGTTCCATAATCTAATAATCCAGTTTTAGCTATACCATTAGTTCCTGTTGTAATTGTTTCAACAACTTTATCTCCAGACAATACTTCAAACACTGTTCCTGCCTTCTTGACAACCTGTTTGGTTTTCAAATCTTTCTTAGTCACTTGAATATAGGCTTGTTTCCAATCATTGGTTGCTGTATAAGTGACTGTTTGATCAGATTTGACAGTTACAGAATGAATTGTTTTATCAAGAATAAGATGTTCTGGCACTTCTATTTCCTGTATATAAACAATACCAGGTTTTAATTTTGAAACAGTTACCTTTCCGTTTGAACCTGTTGTATAGGTTCCAATGGGTTTAGACATATCTTTGTTATAACTGAGTTTGAACTTTGTGTTTGGAACATAGTTTCCTTTATTGTCTTTTTTAGCAATTTCTACATCTCCAAATAAATTAATTTTAATTTTGATATTGATATACTTTGGATCACTAAAACCAGGAGTACATATCAAATCCTGTTTATCTGAACTTCTCAAAACAAAATTCACTTGATTTGAATTTCTATTTACATATTTAGACATTCCTGCTTTAATTGCATCAGCATTTATAATACTAACACTTTCTTTTGAACAATCATCAGATACTGTTACCTTCATACCATTACTTCCTTTTGTATGTTCAAAGGTTACACCATCCTTTGTATAGTTGAATGAATCATAATATTGTAAAACTTGGTTCTTGTCTTGAAGCGTTTTGCTTTGACCTAATTCAGAGCCTGTAAATAATTTTGTGTAAAGTTTAAATTCATTAGTAGAATGGATAGTAATTACATCGAGTAATCATGTAATTACTATTTTTTATAATGTTATCATATAAATAATCGTTG
>JAETUM010000070.1 GCA_021768625.1 Candidatus Stoquefichus sp.
ACCATTTAAATAACGTTTACATATTTCTATTTTTAATTCTTTTGAATATTGACTTTTTCTTCCCAATATAAAAACCTCCCGTATCAGTGTTTAATTATTTACACTGTCTACTAGGAGGTTATCATATCATAATAACAATATACATATTTATACCCTCCAACAGAGGATATTTTATACTATAAATATATAAAACACAATATTTCCTAGCACTTCATTTTATTTTTCGACAAGATAATCCATTTTCTCTATCTTTTCTGTTTCAGCAATCATTAAAAAATGATCGTCCATTTGAATAAGATATTCTGGATCAATTGTAAGTTCCAACTTATGTGTATCATGATTACGTTTACCCAAAATATTAATCCCATAATTTTTACGTAAATCCAATCTCATTAATGAATTTCCAACCCATGCTTGTGGAACCTTCATTTCAACGACACTATAGTTATCATCTATTTCAATTAGATCTGTAATATTCTTTCTCAGTAAAGAACGTGCAATCTTTTGTCCCATTTCTTTTTCTGGTCGAACAACACGATCAGCACCGATTTTTTCTAAAACCTCTTTAAAACGTTTATTCTTTGCTTTAGCAATAATATATGGCACACCTAGTTCCTTAAGATTTAATACTCCTAATAAGCTTTCTTCTAAATGATTTCCAATAGCCACAATTCCAACATCAAATTCTTGAATATCTAAATCAATAAGAAATTGTTGATTTGTAATATCACCAATCACTGCCTTTGTAACCACATCTGCAATTCTTTCAACACATTCTGGATCCTTATCAATAGCTAAAACCTCACAACCAAATTCAGATAAAGTTTTAGCAACTGTAGATCCAAACACTCCTAATCCTAAAACAACATATTGTCTATGACTCATATAACATTACCCTATTAAAACATCGCTTTCTGGATAAGCAATATCTTTCCCTTTCATTTGTTTATATCTTTTTGCAAAAATCAATACCATTGTAATTGGTCCAATACGACCAATATACATTAAAATAATAATAACAATTTTGCCTATATTTGTCAGCAATGGTGTTAATCCAGCTGTAACACCTACTGTAGCAAAAGCAGAAAAAACTTCAAATACCAAATCTATAAATTGTTTATTCTCACTTATTGATAATACAAATAATCCCAAAATAGAAATGAAAAAACTAACAATTCCAATTGTTAAAGCACGTTTAACAACTTGATCAGATATCGTTCTTTTCAATATTTTAACATGATTACTTCCTAACACCAATGAATAAATATAAAATAATGTAATTGTAAAAGTAACTGTTTTAATACCTCCAGCTGTTCCTGCAGGTGATCCTCCTATAAACATAAAAATACACATCAATAATTTTGTAGGATCATATACATAAGCTAAATTAATTGTTGCAAAACCAGCGGTTCTTAATGTAACCGATTGAAAATAACTTGCTAAAACTTTATCAAAGAAAGATAAGTTCCCAATTGTTTTTACATTATGATATTCTAATACCAATATTCCTATTGTTCCTAATAAAATAAGTGAAAAAGTAGAAATAAGAACAATTTTTGTGTGTAAGCTTAATGAACGAAGAAATGTTCTTAATTTAAAAATTTTAAACTTTTCTTTATATTGTCGCCATGACATGCGTAGATCAACCCATACAACAAAACCTAATCCACCTGCTATAATCAGCCCAGAAATAACAAAATTCAAGAAATAATGTGTTTGATAAGGAATTAAAGATTGATCTCCTAAAATATCAAAACCTGCATTACAGAAAGCAGATATAGAATGAAAAATGCCATAATATATTCCCTTACCTATTCCATATTCAGGTATAAAAACAAAACATAGAAGAATAGCCCCCACACCTTCAAAAAATAAAGTATATTTAATAACACGTTTAATATAAGAAGCAATATCTTTCATAGAACTTTTATTTAAAGCTTCTTGCATAATAATTTTATTTGTATAAGATAACTTCTTTTTTAAGGCAACCAACATCATATTTAATAGAGTTAAAAATCCTAATCCACCTATTTGAATCAACGCAATAATAACAAGTTGTCCTACTAAAGTGTATTGATCAGCCACAACAATAGGAACAAGTCCTGTCACACAAGTTGCAGAAGTAGATACAAATAAATGATCTAAATATGGTGTTCCTTGAATATGATTAGAAATAGGTAAAGATAAAAGTATAGATCCTATAATAATCACAACAAAAAAACTAAATGCTATTCGCCTTGTAGGCGAAAAAGATTTTTTCTTCTTATTTTTTGATAGTTCTATCGCTTCCATAAGAATCCCCCTTTAAAATCATTTCAGCACACATAATACCATCTACAGCTGCAGACATAATTCCACCTGCATAACCTGCACCTTCTCCAATAGGATAAAGATGAGCTATATTAGATTCATATTCTTTATTTCTGACTATTCGTACAGGTGCACTACTTCTTGATTCAATTCCTGTTATTAATGTATGTTCATCAATAAAACCTTTCATTTTTTCATTCATCATTATTAATCCCTCTTTTAAATTACGATTAATAAAATCAGGAAATAATTTATTTATATCAGCAAATTGAATGCCTGGTTGATAAGTTGGTTGAATCGCTCCTAATTGTGTTGTTAATTGATTATTGAAATAATCTTTCAACAATTGAACAGGTGCACAATAATTTCCCCCACCTAATTCAAAGGCCTTCTCTTCTAATTTTCTTTGGAATGCAATACCAGCTAAAGGATGGTCACTCTCAAAATCCGTTGTTTTGACATTGACCAAAATTGCACTATTTGCATTTTTTCCATCACGAGCATAATAACTCATGCCGTTAATACATAAATGCCCCTCTTCATTCATCGAAGGAACAACATAACCACCTGGACACATGCAAAATGTATAAACACCTCTTCCTTCACTTGTTTGCACTGCTAATTTATATGAAGCAGCTTTTAAATGTGGAGAAGAAAAACTTTTCTTATATTGAATTTTATTAATAACTTCTTGAGATTGTTCAATACGAACACCCACTGCAAAAGGTTTTTGTTCAAGATTAACACCTTTTTGATAAAGCATTTCATAAGTATCTCTCGCACTATGACCAATAGCCAAAACAAGATCATCAGCCTTTAAAAAAGACTCTTTTCCATGATGAACGACTCGAACATCAAATTCATGATGATATGTAAAATCAACCATTTGCGTATCAAAAAGAAATTGAACCCCTTTTTCTTCCATACTTTTTCTCATATTCACAATCACTTTTCTTAAATAATCAGTTCCAATATGAGCTTTAGATAAATAAAGAATATCTTCAGGAGCTCCATGTTTAACAAAAGTTTCTAAAATATATTGTAAACGTGTATTTTTAATACCTGTTGTTAATTTACCATCAGAAAACGTTCCAGCTCCACCCTCTCCAAAAGCAATATTACTTTGTGGATTCAATTGACCTTTCTGCAACAAATTTTCAACATCCAAAACACGTTGTTCAATAGGTTGACCTCTTTCAATAACTGTCACATTCTGCCCAACTTGAGATAAAACATAAGCACAAAAAAGTCCTGCTGGACCACTTCCAACAATAATAACTCGACGATTATTTTTAGGATAATAATGATATTGATAAGGTTCTACTTTTTTTAATTGTGAATGTTGTTTTAAAACTTGCTCTTCATCTTCTACTTCAAAATCAAAACTACAAATCATATGAACCTTATCTCTTCTCGCATCAATAGATTGCTTAATAAGTTTAACTTCACGGATCTGCTTTTCTCTTATATTTAAAGTTTGAGAAAGAATTTTTCTATAATTTGTTTTTCCCAATCCAACCTTTACATTATGAATCCTTATCATAAAAATCTCCTTTGATTGCATTTGCTACAGTATTTGCACTAGAAAATGCAAAATGTAAGTTATAACCTCCACACATTCCTGTTACATTTAAAATCTCTCCAATAGCATACATGTGTGGATATTTTTTCATTTCTAAACAATGATCAACCTCATGAAGAGATAAACCACCTTTCATAACTTGGGCAGTTTCATAAGATCTTAATCCAATCACTTTGAATCGCATATCTTTTAATACTTGAACAATATCTTGTGATGAATGTAAATCTAATGTCTCTAAATAAGATGATATTTTGCTATTAATAAGTCCATCATAAAAATGATTATATTCTTTATTCATACGAAGTTCAATAAATTCATTAAACTTTCTTTCATCTATATCATCAAAAAAATCAATAGAGATTTCATATTGATGATGAGGTTGACAAAATGCTGATAATTGCATAATTGCAATACCACTCACTCCATAATCTGTAAAAAGCAATTCCCCTTTTTCTACATGAATAGGATATCCATTTTCCAATAAAGAGAAAGTTCCTTTCACTCTTACCCCTTTTAACTGCTTTAACACTGGCTGTGTTTTCATTTGCACTAATGATGGATAAGAAGGTATAACATCTAAACCTAATTTTTTTAATAAATCATAACGACTTTGATTAACTCCAGAAAGTTTTCCTGCTTCACTTCCCATAGCAAAAACAACATAATCAGCTGAAAAAGATTGTTTTTGAGTATAAACTTGATAACAATGTTCTCTTGTTATACGATAAACTTCTTGCTCATAAAGAAATAAAACACCTAAACGTTCAGCTTCACTCATAAGAACTCTTTTTACAGATAAAGCCTGTTCACTTCTTGGATAAAGTAAATTACTCTGATATTGACAAAGTAAACCCAAATCAGCCATTGCATCTTTCATATCAAATGAATCAATAATTTCTTGAACAATTTCTTGATTATCGCTTTGATAATAATCAATACTCATATTTTTATTTGATAAATTACATCTTCCATTACCAGTTGCTAATAACTTCTTTAAAGATGAAGAATTTTGCTCTAAAACAATAACACTCACCTTTTCATTTAACTTTTTCTTCAACAATACAGATAAATAAACACCAGATGCTCCTGCCCCAATGATAATAATCCTCTTCATCATTAACCTCCATCATTTCACTCTTTATACATTATACCTTATATTTACATTTTTCTCTACCCAATATATTTCTACAAAAAGTCGCCCTTTTTCATAAAAAATACCTCCAACATTTCGCTCTTTCTTGCAATTATGATAAAGATTAGTTATAATACTTACGTGATTTTAAAGGAGGAATATTCATGGGTAGAGCACACGAAGTGCGTAAAGTCGCAATGGCAAAAACTGCCGCTAAAAAAGCAAAGCTATATTCACGTTATGGTAAAGAGATTTATTTAGCAGCTAAAGCTGGTGGACCTGAATTAGATGGAAACTTAGCATTAAGACGTTTAGTAGATAAAGCTAAAAAAGAACAAGTTCCTGCTGACGTTATTAAACGTGCAATCGATAAAGTAAAAAGTGGTGTTACTGAAAATTATGAACCAATTCAATTTGAAGGATTCGGTCCTGGAAACTCTACTTTAATTGTAAAATGTTTAACTGATAATATTAATCGCACAATCTCTCAAGTACGTCCTGCATTTACAAAATCTAAATCTAAATTAGGTGCAGAAGGTTCAGTTGCTTATTTATATGATGTTGAAAGTACTGTTATTTTTGATGGAATGGATGAAGAAGCTGCATTAGAAGCACTTATTATGGCAGAAGTTGATGCTAAAGATATTGCAACATTAGAAGATGGTCGTATTAAAGTTGTTGGTGAACCAACTGATTTAAATAAAATTAAAACAGCAATTGAAGATGCAAAACCAGATGTTCAATTTGATGTAGATGATATTACAACAACTCCACAAGATACAGTTGAACTTGAAGGTGATGATATGATGTTATTTGAAAGATTAATGACATTATTAAATGATTGTGATGATGTTGACCAAATTTTCCATAATGTATCTAATTATGATGATGGAGAGGAAGAATAACATTTTGTTATTCTTTTTTTATAATGAAAGTTACACACTTATATCATAGTGGCTGTCTTGTAGAGCTAGAGAAGCACATTCTCCTTTTTGATTATTATAAAGGTGAACTACATCTCAATCAAAATAAACCACTCTATATCTTTGTATCACATAGCCATTATGATCATTTTCATAAAGACATATTTCATATTCAACATCCTCATATAACATATATTTTTTCTTCATCTATTCAAGATTCATCAAACGCTTACTATTTACAACCAAATCAAACATATACAATAGATGATATAACAATTCAAACCCTTCTCTCTACTGATGAAGGATGCGCCTTTATTGTACATGTTGAAAAGACAAATATTTATCATGCAGGAGATCTCAATTGGTGGCATTGGGAAGGAGAACCTCAAAAAGACAATGATTATCAACGTATTATTTATCAACAACAGATCAATCTTATTCAACAACCTATTGACATTGCATTTGTTGTTGTAGATTCAAGACAAGAAAAAGACTATCTTTTAGGTCTTCAATATTATCTTGATCATGTTCAAACAAAATATATATTTCCAATCCATTATTTTGGAAACTATTCAATATCTAAACAACTCAAAAAAGAAAAATTACATAATCCATATCATGCTAAAATCATATATATTGATCATGAAAATCAACAATTTCAATTATAAACAAAAAAATGGTTTGAATCTCCTTTTCATACCATTTTATAAAATACAAATTAGTTATGTGAAACATATAATATTGCATTAAAGAGAACAAAATGCTCATCTACTTCATAACAAACACTACCTTGATACTTATGAGCAATATCTCTCATATCTTTAACACCAAAACCATGATTCAAACAATCATCCTTCTTACATGTTTCATCAAAACGAATTTTATGTCCATTAGTAACAGAATTACCAATAGAAATTGCTAAATAAGGACCATTGTTATAAATATGAATCGTTAACTTCTTCTCAATATCATCTTTAATTCTTTCAATCGCCTCAATAGCATTATCTAATGAACAACCTAATAAAACTGTAATCTCAAAAGGAGTCAAATCTCCAAAATCAATAATTCCATATTCTTCCTTAATATCAATACTTAGTTCTCTAGCTTTATTCAACTTCTCATCCAAAATAGCATCAGCTCCAATATGCCCAGTATGATAAGAAGATTGTCCACTTTCTAACATTCCAATAATCTTTTCAATATAATCCATTGCTAATTCATTTTCACCACTTTGTATATAAGCATATATAGAACGTAATTGATTATTAATACTATGTTTTATATGTCTTGTGTGATTTTGTTCTTCTTGAATTCTAACATTATAACTTTCCTGTAATTGATTCTTCAAATCAATAATCTCAAACTCTTTCTTCTTTTCTGCATATTCCTTCTCTATTCTATCATGCCTTATCTGATATCTATCAAAGACAATTAGTGCTAAGTTATAAACCAAAAGTGTAAAGACAACAATCTTTCCTATAGCAGAAATATAAAATAAACTTTTTGCATAACGTAGCACACATAATCCATATACCAAGGATATAATAATTCCTGCATTCTTAAAATATCTTATTTCCTTTTGATTTAATTTATAATTCTTTCTATATATTAGCAATAAGAGAAAACATTGAATATACTCACTAGCTAACAACCATAAAAGCCTTAATATATTATAATATCCAAAGATTCCAAAAAAGAAATGAGTTTCAAATAATAACTCAATTATAAAAATACATAGTACTTCTGTTATGATTTTTAAACAAGCAATCTTAATGATCATTCCTATCTTATGATTTATAGTATCGAATTGTTTCAATATTAAAATCAACTCGATAACTATAAATACAGGATAGAAATATGGATAATAATAGGAAATAAAGAATAGAATAGTTGATACAAGTCCTATAAAACAAAACTTTCCTTTCTCTATTCCAACTATCTTGCCATCATCATGATATGTTTCCTTTGATAAAATCAAATTCAAACAATAACCCAATAAAAATACATCTGTATATGCGAAAATAATACCATACAATAATACACTCAAAACTTCTATCTTAATCACCTTCTCATAATAAATTTGTTAAATGCAGCTATGATTTCTGGTTTCCTATTTAAAGAGATCGGAAATTCCTGTGCATTTTTCATAATGACTGTATCATCATGAATTCTATCAACAAAATGGAAATTCACAAAAATACTTTGGTGAATTTGCATAAAATCGAATGGTTTTAGCGATGACTTGATAATTTTTGAGTTTTTTATGTTACTATAATATGACTTATTTTGCGTTACAATCTTTAAATTATTGTAATAAGTTTCTATATACAAGATATCAAATGGGTTAAATACTTGTTTGCCTTGAGATGTATTAAATATAAATGTGGAATTTCTTCTTTGATAGATTTCTAATGCTTGATAGTAAACTAATTCAAATTCTCTTGCATCAAAAGGTTTATGTATAAAATTACATACTCTTAATTTAAAAGAATGATGGATATATTGGTAATATCCTGTCACAAAGACAATAATACATTGTGGATTACTTTCCATTAAGCGATGAGCTATATCTATTCCATTCACTTTTCCTAATTCAATATCTAAATAAACCAAATCATATTTATTGATTTTAATATCTATTAAGAGTTGGTCAATATCAGATATCCCTTTAATAGAATGATCAATATTCTCATTCTTATACAAATCCAAATAATTCATAATTTTATCAACATATTGTTGATCATCGTCGCATACTAAAATTTTCATCATTTTCATCCTCTTTTCCATATATTTTTTGTAAACAAAATTCTAATTTATTCGACAATTTTATTACACTATTAATTGTATAACTTTATGAAATATTTACAATGTAAAATTTATCCAATATTATGCTAAATTCAACCAATTTACCTAAAATAGCACCAAAAATTGATATTTTCAATACGAAATGGAGGTGAAAAACAATGAAATCACATAAAAAAATCTTTGCTTCAGGAGCTTGTCTTCTCTTATTGTGTGGTACTATCTCGACTGTCTCTGCTTATACATATGTCTCTGGAACACAATATCAACAAGCAACATTTGTAGATATTCCTGGTGGTGGTAAAGGAAAATATAACATGAACTTAGGAAGTAAAAAAGCTACAACTGGTTTCTATGCAACTTTTCAAAAAGTTAAATCAGAAGCTTTACTAGGAAACTATGCGGCTTTAGTCAATAGTTCTAAAAAGCAAATTTCAACAGAAGTTGGTGTTTCTTCAACTGTTAAAGTTGCAGAAGAACACGGAGCTAGTAAAGGTACTGTTTACTTTGCAGCAGTTTCTTCAAGTTCTCTTGAACCAAGTAACACATGTGATGTTACTTTAAAGTTCAGTGCTGACAATTTAAAGAAATAAAAAAATGTAATGTATGATTTTTTCATACATTACAATTTTTTTAATACATTGGTGTAGATGGCATTGAAGCAGCCTCTTCTTCCTTAATAGAAGCAACTCCAGCCTCAGTTGTAATAAATAGTGCAGAAATACTTGCTGCATTTAATAATGCACTACGTGTTACTTTTGTTGGATCTATAATGCCTTCATCGAGCATAGAAACCCATGTTCCCTTTTTAGCATCAAATCCTTGTCCTTCTTCTATTTTCATTTGTTGTTCTACAATTTCATCACTATTAAATCCTGCGTTTTCAGCTATTTGTCCCATTGGAGCTAATAATGCATCTAGTACAACCTTGATTCCTTTTTGTTTATCTACGTTTTCATCTTTTAATTTATCTTTTAGAGCGACATAAGCATTAACGAGTGTTACTCCTCCACCCATAACAATTCCTTCGCTAACAGCTGCTTTTGTTGCATTAAGAGCATCTTCTATTCTTAATTTCTTTTCTTTTAATTCAGATTCAGTTGCTCCTCCTACTTTAATAATAGCTACACCATTAGATAATTTTCCTAATCTTTCTGCATAGTTTTTCTTATCATAATCACTTGTTGCATTATTCATTTGTTGTGTGATTTCTTGAATACGATTTTGGATATTTTCTTTTGTTCCATTTCCACCTATCATTGTTGTATGATCTTTTGTGATATGGATTTTCTTAGCAGAACCTAAGTCATCTAATTGCATATCTTTTAAATTCATATTCAAGTCTTTACTATAGAATTTTGCATTTGTTAAAATAGCTATATCTTGTAATATTTCTTTTTGATTATCTCCAAATCCTGGAGCTTTTGTTGCAACAACATTAAATGTTCCTCTTAATTTATTAACAACTATTGTTGAAATCACTTCTTGTTCAAAATCATCAGCAATTAATAGCAATGATTTATTTGTTTGCATCACTTGTTCTAGAATTGGTAATATTTCTTGAATTGTATTGATTTTTTGATCTGTAATCATAATAAGTGCATTATCTAAATCAATAGTCATTTTTTCTCTATCTGATACCATATATGGAGAAACATATCCTTTATCATATTGCATTCCTTCTGCAACTTCTAATTCAGTATCAAAGCTATTAGATTCATCTACACTAATAACACCATCTCTTCCTACTTTTTCCATTGCATCAGCAATATATTGTCCTATTTCTTTATCTCCAGCTGAAATAGTAGCTACTGAAGCAATATCATTACTTGTTTCTACTTTATGTGATTTACTTAAAACATATTTTGCAACTTCTTTACTTGCATAATCAATACCTTCTCTCATCAATACTGGATTAGCTCCTTTTTCCACAGCTTTTAATCCATCTTGAATCATATTTTGAGCTAATATTGTAGCTGTTGTTGTTCCATCTCCAGCAACATCATTGGTCTTATTAGCAACCTCATATACTAATTTAGCTCCCATATTTTCAAAAGCATTTTCTAATTCAATTTCTTTTGCAATACTCACTCCATCATTTGTAATCAATGGAGACCCATATCCTTTATCTAAAACAACATTACGTCCTTTTGGACCAATTGTTACCTTTACTGCATCTGCTAATGTATTTACACCTTTTAACATAGCATCTCTAACATCTTTAGAAAAACGTATTTCTTTACTCATTTTCATTTCCTCCTATTCTATAATAGCTAATATATCTTCTTCTTTAAGAATAATATATTCTTCATCATCTTTATTTATCTTTGTTCCAGAATATTCTTTAAAAATAACTTTTAATCCCTCTTTTAAATCATTTTGACATTTTGGACCTATCGCATATACTACTGCTTGATTTGTCACTTCCTCTTTTGGTTGAGTCAAAATAATTCCACTCGCTGTCTTGTTTTCTACCTTTTCTTTTTTTAAAATAACATAATCATGTAATGGTTTAAACATTTCAATTCCTCCTTTACTTTTTAGCACTCTTACCATTCATCTGCTAACATCATTTATTATAACCTTTTATATGAACTGAAAATGAACATTTTAGCACTTTTAATAATTGAGTGCTAAAATGACTTTTTTCATTTTTTATGTTAATATATATGATAGGAGGAAAAAATTATGAATGCAGTATTTAATCATTGTAATATTAACGTTACAGACTTAGAAAAAAGTATTAAATTTTATAAAGACGCTTTAAATTTAGAAGTTGTTAGAAAAAAAGAAGCTAGTGATGGAAGTTTTATTCTCGTCTATTTAAGTGATGGAGTTTCTCCTTTTCAGTTAGAACTAACATGGTTAAAGGAACATACTCAACCTTATGAACTAGGAGAAAATGAAAGTCACATATGTTTTATGGTTGATGATTATGAAGCATTTCATACACTTCATGAGAAAATGAACTGTATTTGTTTTGAAAATGAAAAAATGGGATTATACTTTATACATGATCCAGATGATTATTGGTTTGAAATTATCCCATCAAAAAAATAATTTTTTGCAAAAGGCAATAGAATTTGCCTATAGTGAAAGCAAATCATATATACTATTCTTGAGGTGAAAATAATGAGCATAGGATCAAGATTAAAGACATTGAGAAAAGAAAAAAACTTAACACAAAAAACTGTTGCTGAGGCATTGGATATCTCTAAACCAGTGTTATCACAATATGAATCAGATCAAAGAACTCCATCAGTAGATAGGCTAATTAGTTTAGCACGTTTCTATCAAGCTTCTCTTGATTACATTTGTGAAAATGTTGATATTAAGGACGGAAAAATCTATTATCCAAATAAAGACTAATATCGATCATATGATAAAGAGTATGTAATAAAAATATTAATTACACACTCTTTTCTTTTTTAATCATATCTTTTAATATATGAAATTCATTTATCCCTTTATACTTATCTTAGATTAAGAAGCTCTTATATCACGAAATTATATATACATAAAAAGAATAGCATTATTGCTATTCTCTTACTTTATAATCTTTTTATTTTTAACAGTACTCCATTTTCCATATACTTTTGTACCTGTTGAATCTAACTTATATGCTCTTACTCTTACATAATATGTCTTTCCTTTTGTTAATGTATATGTTGCACT
>JAETUM010000071.1 GCA_021768625.1 Candidatus Stoquefichus sp.
GATCATCCATGGAGAACTGATAATATTTTACAGTATTTTGGTAGCCAAAAGCACCGACAACAAATCGGTGCTTAAAATACTAAATTTTTAGGACATTTTCAATTTTGCTTGACACATTATTCATAAGTTTTATTTAAATAGATTGCCCTTTTAAGAATTCAAAATTATCAATAACATGTAAATTATTTTCTTTTGCAAATTTAATCATTTGATTATACATTCCTTCATTAAAATCCGAAGGATCATGTGCATCAAATCCTAAAATTACATCATTTCCTACTTCACTTGCTATTTTCCAAAAATATTTATTTGGATATGTATAAAGTTGTTCTCCATTAACATCTATAAATCCTTTTCTCATACCTCCAGCATTGATTTCCAAAGGAATATTATATGCTTTCGCTTTTTCACAAATCCTTCGTGATACAGTTTGCATATCTATTCCAAAGTCATGATATCCTGTTAAAAATAAATCAGGATGTGCTATATAACTAAATAACTTTGTTTCAATAGCTTGTTCAACATCATTACAATATTGATAAATATCTTTTTTTGACATTTTATCTTTTCCAAAATAATCACTATGTATACAATGTTTGTGAAAATGATGCCCTAGTATTAAATAATCAACTTTATTTTCATTTAACAATGATTGATAATAACTAAAATATTCTTTTAGTCCTTCAGCTTCAAATCCTTGATATATATTTATTTTATCTTCATATTTATTTTTACATTCTTTCACTAAAGATAAATGTTCCTCTAATTGCTTATATGGCATACGCATACTAGGTCCCCCACTTGCAAATGCTTTGCATAATGATAGGATACTTCGAGCACTTCTTACAGATGGTATTGACTGAATTAAATGCAATCGGTAATGAGGTAAAGGAACATGACAACAAATCCCTAATGTTTCTATTCCCATATCTATTGCTGCTTTAATCATATCCTCTTCTGAACCATTTGCATGTCCACAACGATATGTATGTGTATGATAATTAACTTTCTTCATAATATACCTCTTGTAAATATAATCCTTGTGGTTTTGCTTTGAATAAGCATTTCTTTTTTCCACAACTTTCGAGCATTTCTAACAATATTTCCCTGGAAATACGTTTTGCTCCAACTTGTATTAACCCTCCAACAAGATGTCTTACCATATATCTTCTAAATCCATTTCCTACTAACGTAAATGTTACAATTCCATTTTCTTCTTCTATGTCAAACGAATAAAGTGTTCGAATTGTATTTCCATATTGATCATAACTACAATATGATGCAAAATCATGTTCCCCTAAAAAAATAGATGAAGCTTTTTGCATTAACTGAATATCTAGTTGCCTTCCATATTGAAAAATATAATTTGTTTCAAAGGGATTGTACTCGTTCATACTCAGATAATATCTATATTCCTTCTTTTTAACTGAATAACGGGAATGAAAATCTTCATCTACATATTTAACATCTAAAATATAAATATCATTTGGCATAAAATGATTAATTGCTCTTTTCCATTGATTTTCTGGCAATTGCTTTTTTGTATCGAAGTGAAAAACTTGGTGAACAGCATGAACTTTTGCATCTGTTCTTCCAGAAGCATGAATAACAACATCTTCTTCATTAATCTTCTTTAATGCCTTTTGGATTTCTCCTTGAACTGTCCTTTGTTTATTCTGAATTTGAAAGCCATGGAATTGACTTCCATCATAAGTCACTACACACTTTACTCTCATAGCACTATACTCAAAGTAACTATCCCTGCACAAACTGCACATACACAAACAAATGAGATAGTATCAGATACTTTCCATATTAATTGCTTATATCGTGTTCTTTTTGCTTCAGGATTATAATTACGGCTTTCCATAGCATTTGCTAAATCTTCAGCTCTTTGAAATGCTGAAATAAATAATGGAATAATCAATGAAACAATTGACATAATCTTCTCTTTTAAACTACCTTCAGAAAATTCTACACCCCTACTTGCTTGAGCTTTCATAATTCTTTGTGTTTCTTCTAAAAGTGTTGGAATAAATCTTAAAGCAATAGAAATCATCATAGCAACCTCGTGTGTTGGAAAACCAATCTTTTTAAAAGGAGATAATAAATGTTCTATTCCTAATGTTAAGTCTAATGGCTTTGTGGTAGCAGTTAAAATAGTTGTCATTATGATAATTAAAATAAGACGTATAAAAATATATGCAGTTTGTATTAAAGCTTGATCATAAATTTTAAGAAATCCCAATGATAATAATAAAGTTCCTTTTTGAATAAACAATAAGTTAAAAAACATTAAAAATATCATCATAAAGATCATTGGTTTAATTGACTTGACAACTTGTGATAATTTCATTTTTGATAAAATAACTAACACAATAACGAATATTCCTAAAATACCATAACCAATAAAACCTGCATCAAAAAAAACTGAAATTAATAAAAGTAGTAAAGATCCTATTTTCAATCTAGGGTCCAATCTATGAATAAAACTATCCATAGGTAAATAACGTCCTAACATCATACCATTCATAGTTGTCCTCCTATTTCCTTAACTAATTGATCAACATCTTTAATTGATGAATCTATTTTAAATCCATGTTTGTTTAACTGAAGTATAAATGATGTTATAGTAGGTAAATCTATACTTAAAGAAGATAAGTATTCTGTTTCCTTGAATATTTCATCAACAGATTCATGTCTCTCCACTTTACCATTACTCATAACAATAACATCATCACAATATTCTAAAACTTGATTCATATCATGTGAAACAATGATAATTGTTTTTCCACTTCTATTAATTTTTTTAAACAAATTCAACATTTCTTTTGCACCTTGTGGATCTAATCCTGCAGTTGGTTCATCTAATATCAAAATATCTGGATCCATTGCTAATATTCCAGCAATAGCAACACGTCTTTTTTGACCACCTGATAAATCAAATGGTGACTTTTCTAAATATGACTCATCTAATCCTACAAGTTTTAATACTTTTTTTGCAATAATCTCTGCTTCACTTTCTTCAATTCCAAAATTTTTAGGTCCAAATATAATATCTTTTAAAATTGTTTCCTCAAATAATTGATATTCTGGAAATTGGAAAACTAAACCTGCTTTTTTCCTTAATGGTTTAAGAGACTCAGGTTTATTTGTAGCTGTAATCATCACATCTTCTATTTGAATTTCTCCAGATGTAGGTAATAATAAAGCATTTATATGTTGGATAAGAGTTGACTTCCCACTTCCTGTATGTCCTATAAGAGCTGTCATACTTCCAGTTTTAATATTTAAATCAACACCTTTTAGTGCATGATATGAAAATGGAGTATTTTCACTATACACATGTTCTACTTTTTTGAATGTAATTGACATAATTCTTTCACCAACTTTTCTTGATTGATATATGTTTCAATTTGAATACCTTGTTTTCTTAGTCCCTCTGATATTTTATATGCAAATGGAACATCCAAAGATAAAGACTCTAATTGTTTTCGTTTCATTAGTACCTCATCTGGCTTCCCTTGATCAATAACTTTTCCACTATTCAACAATATAACATAATCACTTAATGCTGCTTCCTCAATATCATGTGTAATTGATAAAATAGTTATATTTTTATCTTTATTTAATTGATGTACTAAATTATTTATCTCTTTTTTTCCTTTCGGATCCAACATACTTGTTGCCTCATCAAGAATAATAATTGATGGAGACATTGCAAGTATACCTGCAATAGCAACTCTTTGTTTTTGTCCACCAGATAATTTTGTAGGTTCATGATCTAAAAAATCTAACATATTAACTTTACTTGCATATTCATTAATGATAGTATCCATTTTTTTAGGATCAACACACATATTTTCTAAACCAAATGCTATATCGTCTCTAACTGTCGCCCCTATAAATTGATTATCGGGATTTTGAAATACAATTCCTATTTGACTTCTTACCTTATTAAGGTTTTCTTCATTTAAATCTATTCCACCAACTTTTATTTCTCCAGATTGTTTTGCTAAAAGTCCAATTAATAGTTTTGCAATTGTACTTTTTCCACTACCATTATGACCTAAAATAGTTGTATATGTCCCTTTTTCAATTTGAAAGGAGATATGATTAATTGTCTTTAATCCTTCTTCATATTCAAATAGTAAATCTTTCACTTCTATTATTTTTTCCATGGTATTTCCTCCAAGTAGTTCAATTTTATTATGATTAAGGTGTCTTGTCAACTATAAGATTTTAATCTATCATATATAAAAGTCAAAATAAAAAAGTGATGAAATTACTCTCATCACTCTTATTATGACTACTAGAATAAACCAATAATAGCCATTGGTGCATTATCACCTTTACGATTATAAGTTTTTAATACACGAGTATATCCACCATTTTTGTCTGCATATTTTGGTGCAACTTCATCAAATAATTTTTGAAGTGCAGTTTTTCCAGTTGCAGGATCTACAACATCTTGTAATACCTCAGCAGCTTGTCTTCTTGCATGTAAATCACCACGTTTACCTAAAGTAATTAATTCGTCTACAATTGAACGAACTTCTTTAGCTCTTGTAGCTGTTGTTTCAATTTTTCCATACATAATAACATCTGTTGCTAAGTTACGTAACATTGCTTTTCTATGAGATGATACACGCCCTAATTTTCTGTTTTGTGCCATAGATTAGTGCTCCTTCCAATATATTCCTCGGAATTAATCCATAGGTTTAAATCCTAATCCTAATTCCACTAATTTTTCTTTAACTTCTTTTAAAGATTTTTTACCTAAGTTTCTGACTTTAATCATATCGTCTTCACTCTTAGCTGCAAGTTCTTGAACAGTTTGAATTCCAGCTCTCTTTAAACAGTTATAAGATCGTACTGATAAGTCTAATTCTTCAATAGTCATATCTAATACTTTATTACCTGTATCTTGAGGTGCCTCACTCATAACTTCCATATTCATTGCTATGTCTGTAAGTTCTACAAACATATTTAAGTGTTCCACTAACATTTTAGCTGCTACAGCTAATGCTTCATGTGGTTTAATAGAACCATCAGTAGTGACTTCTAAAGTTAACTGATCATATTTTGCACTTTGTCCTACGCGAGTAGGTTCAACTGCATATGCCACTTTAACAACTGGCGAATAAATTGAATCAGTTGCTATCACACCAATAGTATTAATTAATTTCTTATTTTGATCTGCACTCATGTATCCTCTATCTTTATGTGCATACATTTCCATATAGAAATGTGCACCTTCAGCAACATGAGCAATTTCTAAATCGTTTGAAATCATTGTGATATTTGATGGACATTGAATATCAGCACCTGTTACAACAGCAGGTCCTTTTACATCAATAACCATTGTTACATCATCGTCACCATCAATTGCAAACACCAATTTCTTAATGTTCAAAATAATAGAAGTGACATCTTCTACTACACCGTCTACTGCAGAAAATTCATGGATTGCTCCTTGAACTTTAATTGCATGTACTGCACATCCAGGAATAGATGATAATAATACTCTACGTAATGAATTACCTAAAGTTGTTCCAAACCCTCTTTCTAATGGTTCAATAACAAACTTACCAAAGTTATCATTTTCATCATATTCTACAACATTAAAATTTGCTTTTTCAAATTTTTGCATTATTTCCCTCCTCACTTAGAAATAAATTTTGTTTACTTCATTATCCACGAGGACGTTTTGGTGGACGACACCCGTTATGTGGAATTGGAGTTACATCATTAATAGAAGTAACTTCTAATCCAGCAGCTTGTAAAGCTCTAACTGCAGCTTCACGTCCAGGTCCAGGACCCTTCACACATACATCTACAGTTTTCATACCATGATCCATTGATGCTTTAGCAGCAGCTTCTGCAGCCATTTGAGCAGCATATGGAGTTGATTTTCTTGATCCTTTAAATCCAAGTGCACCTGCACTAGACCAAGTTAAGACATTACCATGTTCATCAGTTATAGTAACAATAGTGTTATTGAAAGTTGAATGTACATGTGCAACACCTTTTGCTATATTCTTTTTAACACGTCTTTTACCACGAGTATTTGTTTTTGCCATTTTCGTTCAACCTCCTATCTATTTCTTTTTACCAGCTATTGGACGAGCTTTACCCTTACGAGTACGAGCATTTGTTTTTGTTTTTTGTCCACGAACTGGAAGTCCTTTACGATGGCGGATTCCTCTGTAGCTTCCTATTTCCATTAAACGTTTAATATTTAATGCAACTTCTCTACGAAGATCTCCTTCAACTTTGTATTTTTCAACTTCTTTTCTAATTTTTCCTTCTTCTTCTTCAGTTAAATCTTTAACTCTTACATCCTCACTGATGCCAGTTGCAGCTAATATATTTTTTGCTGTAGTTGTACCAATACCGTAGATATAAGTTAAAGAAACTACCACACGCTTATCACGTGGGATATCAACACCTGCTATACGAGCCATTGTTTCTCCTCCTATTAACCTTGTCTTTGTTTATGTTTTGGGTTTTCACAGATTACCATGACTTTACCCTTACGTTTAATTACTCTGCATTTATCACAGATTGGTTTTACAGATGGTCTTACTTTCATCTTTGCTTACCTCCTTGCGGGTATTTTCTTATTTGTGTCTAAATGTAATGCGCCCACGTGTTAAATCATATGGAGAAATCTCTACGGTTACTTTATCCCCCGGTAAAATGCGAATGTAGTTCATACGGATTTTACCAGAAACGTGAGCAAGAATAACCGCTCCATTTTGTAACTCTACTTTAAACATTGCATTTGGTAATGTTTCAAGTACAGTTGCTTCTACTTCAATAACGTCATCTTTTTTTGCCATTGATAATAACTCTCCCTTTTTAAAGTTTTGTCAAAATCTCATATCCATCATTAGTAATAACAATGGTATGTTCGAAGTGTGCAGCCAAAGATCTATCTTTTGTTACAACTGTCCAATCATCATCTAGGACTTCTGTTTCACAGCCACCTAAATGTGCCATTGGTTCAATTGCTAATGTCATACCTGCCTTAAGTCTTGGTCCTCTACCAGCAGCTCCATAATTTGGAACAGCAGGATCTTCATGTACATCAGTTCCTATTCCATGACCAGTATAATCTCTTGGAGTAGAACATCCATGACTTTCAAGATATGTCTGCACAGCATGAGATATATCGGATAAACGATTGCCTGGTTTGACTTGTTCCAAACCAGCATATAGTGACTCTTCTGTTACCTTCATAAGGTGAGCAGCCTCCTCACTAATTTGACCAACAGCATATGTCCATGCACTATCTCCATGATAGCCCTTATAACATGCTCCTACATCAACTGAAATAATGTCTCCCTCTACTAATCTTGTATGATCTGGAATACCATGTACAACAACTTCATTAATAGAAGTACATACAGCTCCAGGAAAACCATAAAGATTTAAGAATGAAGGAGTTGCTCCAGCTTCACGAATAATCTTTTCACAAAATTTATTAATATCTTGAGTAGTTATTCCAGGTTTAATATAACCTTTAAGCTTATCATGAACAAGACCTACAATACGTCCAGCCTCTCTCATTAATTCAATTTCTCTTTGGTCCTTTGTTACAATCATTATTTACCCTCCAAGCTTTTTTCAATGTCTTTAAAGACGTCTTCCATAGGTTGGTCACCATTAATATTAATGATTGTACCTTTCATTGTATAATAATCAATCAAAGGTCTTGTTTGTTTGTTATAAGTATCTAATCTTACCTTTACTGCTTCTTCACTTTCATCTTCTCTTTGATATAATGTACCACCACATTTATCACAGACACCTTCAACTTTAGGTGGATTAAATTCCACATGGAAAGTTGCTCCACAGTCTTTACAAGTTCTTCTTCCTGATAGTCTTTTAATTAACTTTTCTTCTGGAATTGATAAATTGACTATTGCGTCAATTGTAAAATTAAATTCTTTAGCAATACTTTCAAGTTCTCTTGCTTGAACAATAGTTCTTGGAAAACCATCCAAAATGAATCCATTTTCAAATTTATTTTCCTTTAAGTACTCTCTTACCATTTCAATCGTATAATCGTCTGGTACAAGGTGCCCAAATTGCATAAAATACTTAGCAATAACACCAAACTTTGTTTGTTCATTTAATGCTTTTCTGAATAAGTCTCCAGTAGATATTTGTGTCAACCCAAACTTATTTACAAGTTTATCAGCTTGAGTTCCTTTACCAGCACCAGGAGGCCCCATTATAATAATGTTCATTTTCATACACTCCTTTATATTATACTACTTTCTGATATAGCCATGATACTCTTTACGAGTAATCAAAGTTTTGATTTGCTTTGTTGTTTCTAATGCAACACCAGTAACAATGATTAATCCAGTACCACCTAATGAAATTGCTGCATTAGATGTTTGTTCCCAAATAACTGGAGTCATAATTGGAATAGCTGCAATAATCAATAAGAATATTGAGCCAACAACTGTAACTCTATTTAATACTGTACTAATAAACCTCTCTGTATCTTTACCAGTTCTTACACCTGGTATAGATCCACCATTTTTCTTCAAATCATCACTAATTTTATGTGCATCTATTTGCAAATTAGAATAGAAAAATGCAAATAAAACAATCATAATTAAATATAAACAAAATCCAACTGGTTGTTGATAATTTAAAATTGTATCAATCATTTTTGTAGTACTTGTCGCTTTCATAAAACTAATAATTGTTCTTGGAGCTGCTAATACTGATGATGCAAAAATAACAGGTATTACTCCAGAACTATTAATTTTAATAGGCATATGAGTGGAATCCTTTGTTCTCATTTTAGTATTTGAGCTTGTTGCATATATAATTGGAATCTTTCTCACTGCCCCTTCATTAAAGACAACAAAGATAACAATTGCAAGGTATACAATTACAAATAAAATATACCATAAAATTCCTAATGTAGCAGTTTGTGCACCTTTATCCAAAGTAACAACATTATTAAATGTTGTAATGAAATTACTTGGTAAATTAGATACGATACCTGTAAAGATAAGTAATGACGTACCATTACCAATACCTTTTTGTGTGATTTGATCACCAATCCACATTGCAAACATACTTCCTGCCATCATAACAACAACAACATAAACATATGTCCAAATTGAAGATGATGATAAGATATTGTAACCCTTATCGAATGCATATGTTAATGAACCACCTTGAATAGCAGCCAAAACCAAAGTTACATAACGTGTTACTTTATCTTTTTTCTTCTTACCAGTATTTCCTTCTTTTTGCCATTGAGTCAAAATTGGAATAACATCCATTGATAATAACTCAATAATAATTGATGCAGTAATATATGGAGATACCCCTAATGAAAATATAGAGAATCTTTCGAGCATACCTCCACCTAGCATATTCATAATCCCTAGGATACCACTATTTGCTGCTCCTGCTGTTAATGCATCAGCATTAATTGAAGGAATAGTTACAGCGGCTCCTAAACGGAAAATAAATAACATACCTAATGTAAAGATAATTCTATGACGCAATTCACCTTTTTTAAAAACATTCTTAAAAAAGTCTAACATCCTAGATCACCTCAGTTTTTCCACCTGCAGCTTCAATTGCAGCAACAGCTGACTTAGAGAATTTTTTAGCTTTAACTGTTAAAGCAACTTCTAATTTTCCGTTGCCCAACACTTTTACACCATCTAATTCTTTTTTGATTAATCCGCATTCTTTTAACTTAGCACTATCTACAATAGTACCAGCTTCAAACTTATTTAAATCTTCAACATTTACAATTGCATATTCAACTCTATTAAAGTTTGTGAAACCACGTTTTGGTAAACGCATGAATAAAGGTGTTTGTCCCCCTTCAAAACCAGGTTTCTTTAATCCACCAGATCTTGCTTTTTGACCTTTTTGTCCTTTACCAGCAGTTTTACCAGTACCAGAACTAGTTCCACGACCAACACGTTTTCTTTCTTTACGTGCTCCTTCTGTATATTTTAATTCGTGTAGCTTCATGATTACACCTCCTATTTACTTTCTTCAACTTTAACTAGGTGTTCAACAGTATTAATCATACCTTGAATAAACTCATTGTTTACTTTTTCTACTGATTTGTTCATTTTTGTTAAACCTAACGCTTTAAGAGTAGCCTTTTGATTCTTCTTAGAACCAATTGGACTTTTTACAAGCGTAATGATAACTTTATTTTCTTTTGCCATTTCTTACGCTCCTCCTATCCGTAAATTTCTTCAACTTTTTTATCTCTTAATTCAGCAACTTGTTGAACAGTTTTAAGAGATGCTAATCCTTCCATAGTTGCTCTAACCATGTTAATTGGAGTTCTTGAACCAATACATTTAGAAATAATATCAGAATATCCTGCTAACTCTACAACAGCACGAACAGGTCCTCCAGCAATGATTCCTGTACCTTGAGATGCAGGTCTAATAAATACATGTCCTGAACCAAATTTACCATTAACTTCATGAGGAATTGTTCCATGAATATTTGGCACATTAATAATATTTCTTTTAGCTGCTTCAGATGCTTTTCTAATAGCATCAGGTACTTCGTTTGCTTTACCAGTTCCGAATCCAACACGACCTTTTTTATCACCGATTACTACTAATGCAGCAAAACGGAATTTACGTCCACCTTTAACTACTTTAGTAACACGGTTAATTGTAACAACACGTTCTTCAAATTCTTTTTCAGCTCTAGGTCCGTTTCTTCTTGGTCCATTTTTTCTTGGTCCATTTCTTCTTGGTCCATTTTCTCTTGGTTTACGTTGTTCCATTATTTAACCTCCTATTAGAATTTTAATCCAGCTTCTCTAGCAGCCTCAGCTAGTGCTTTCACACGACCATGATAGATATATCCTCCACGATCGAATACTACGTTTTCAATTTTCTTTGCTAATGCTCTTTCTGCAACTGCTTTACCTACTTGAGCAGCAGCTTCTACATTTCCACCGTTTGCTAATTTCATATCTACTGATGATGCAGCAACTAAAGTTACACCATTAACGTCATCAATAATTTGCGCATGGATATGAGAGCTTGAACGGAATACATTTAAACGTGGACATTCTGGAGTTCCACTAATTTTATTACGAACTCTCGCATGACGTTTTTTACGTACATCGTTACGTGACATAGTTTTTGCCATGATTTATAGCTCCTTCCTTTTTTATTAACTACTTCTTACCAGCAGTTTTACCTTCTTTTCTAATAATTCTTTCACCAACGTATTTAATACCTTTTCCTTTATATGGTTCAGGTTTCTTTACGCTTCTAATTCTTGCTGCGATTTCTCCAACTCTTTCTTTTGAGATACCTGAAACAGTAATAGTAGTTTGTGTAGGTGTTTCAATTTTTACACCCTCTTCTCCTTCTACTTCTACTGGATGTGAGAAACCAACATTTAATACTAATTTATCACCTTTCATTTGAGCACGGTACCCAATACCAACGATTTCTAATTCTTTTTTATAACCGTTATGAACACCTTCAATCATATTTGCAAGTAATGCTCTTGTTGTACCATGTAATTGTTTATGTGCTTTTTGTTCACTTGATCTGCTTACTTTAATTTCATTTCCATCCATTTCTACTTTGATAAATGGTGAAAACTGTCTTACTAAAGTCCCTTTAGCACCTGTAACTGTAACAGTATTATCATCAGCGATTTCTACTTTAACACCTTCAGGTACATTGATAATTTTATTACCTACACGAGACATCAGTTACACCTCCTGTTTAAATTTTTTTATTACCAAATGTATGCTAATACTTCTCCACCAATTTGTTTAGCTCTTGCTTCCTTATCAGTCATTAATCCTTGAGAAGTAGATAATACGACAATACCTAAACCGTTTAATACCTTAGGAATTTCATTTACCTTTGCATATTGACGTAATCCTGGTTTAGATACTCTCTTTAAACCTGTGATTACTCTATCATTTCCTTTATACTTTAAAGTAATTACGATGTTTTTTACAACACCTTCGCCTTCTACTTTATAATCTTTAATAAATCCTTCGTTTTTCAAAATTTCAGCTAAATCTACTTTTAATTTTGAGCATGGCACAACAACCTCTTCATGACGTTGTTGGTTAGCATTACGAATTCTTGTTAACATATCTGCGATTGGATCTGTTACCACTATAATGTCCTCCTTCCATTTCGGGATCTTATTTTTACCAACTAGCTTTCTTTACTCCAGGAATTTCACCTTTATAAGCTAATTCTCTGAAACAAATACGGCATAATTTAAATTTTCTAATTACTGCATGTGGACGTCCACAACGTTCGCATCTTGTATATTCACGAACTTTGTATTTTTGAGGACGTTGTTGTTTAACTTTCATTGATGTTTTAGCCATTAATTAAGTCCTCCTTATTTATG
>JAETUM010000135.1 GCA_021768625.1 Candidatus Stoquefichus sp.
GAATGTCCTCATTGTATCTATCTTCATTATGAAGGAGATCCTTTAGAAATCAATTTTGCCAATTCAAAACTCGATCTTTATTTCTATGAAAATGATTTAGAAAGTACAGGTGAAGCTTATACAGTTTGTATTCATGATAGTGAAGATTATGTCATAACTGACTTCTTTAGGCCGGTGATGCAGATATGAAACTTTATCAAAAATCTGAACTCAAAGATTCACGTATATTCTTTGATAAGAAACCACCTATGTTTTTAACTCTTTTCATTATTATGATTTTATTTATATTAATTATTGCATTATGGATGAGTTCATGGATGAGTAAATCTTATATTGTTGAAGCTAATGGCACAATTACAACAACTGATAATATTTATGTGAGTGCTTTATCAGATGGAATGCTAACTTCCCTTCATTCTCCAGAAGGAACATTAGTCAAAAAAGGTGATATCTTATTTGAAATATCAAGTGGTAGTGAAGGCGTACAATATAATGCCTTACAGAAACAGATATCAAATACCAAGGATAAAATATCAGCTATTAATAAATATATCAATTCATTAAATGCAGATCAAAATAGAATGTCCAATTCAGGAATTGAACAGGAATATTATGAGAAAGTCAGATATTATCTTTCAGCATTAAATGATGAAAATCAAACAAAGGAAAACAACCAAACTTCATTAAAACAAAAAGAAGAAAAGAAAACAAAGAAAGAACAAGAAATCCAATCTATTAAAGATCAGATTTCTAAGTTAAAGGATACTGAAGAAGATAAAGTTAAAAAAGAAGAATTGAATTCATCTTTAGAATCCAAACAATCAGAATTGGAATCACTTCAAGATGAAATCAATCAATTAAATCAAACATCTTCTTCACAAGCAGAACAAACAAAAATTCAATTAATTAGTGAAGCAGTAAATACTCGTACAACCTTACAATCAACTTTAGTAGAACTTGAGGGACAGTTAAAAGCCTATCAGTCCCAAGATGCCTTAACAACAGTTGAAGCATCACAGGATGGATATGTTCATTATCTTTCTACAGTTAAAGAAGGGGTTACGATTCAAAAAGGTCAGACAGTTGCTGAAATCAGTACCAATAAAGATGATCAAATGATTGTAGAAGCCTATATACAAGCATCAGATATTTCCAAAGTACAGTTAAATAATGATGTCAAAGTGGCAATCAATGGAGTCAATATCCAAAAGTATGGAACTTTAAGCGGAAAGCTTGTTTTCATAGATTCAGGGACACTGACACAAGAAACAGAACAAGGAAATCTTGTATTATATAAATGTC
>JAETUM010000072.1 GCA_021768625.1 Candidatus Stoquefichus sp.
ATTATATTTGGAAAGGTGATTGTTTTGTATAACTTCTTTCCCCTCTACCCGCATAGCAGGTAGTTTTTTGTTTCGTACATTTTATGTACTCAACTGACTAAAGTCAAAAGCGTTAAAAAAAATGGCACTCTATGAGTACCACTTTCTTATACTTGTCTTTTCTTCATTGTCAAATATACTCCAACTGAACATAATGCTAAAATAGCATATGGAATAAGTAATGTAGAATCACTTGTTTTCACACCATTAATTTTTTGTCCAACTAATATTTCTTTATCTTTTTGAGTTGTATCTACTTCTTCACCCAATACATCACTATCAATAATAGGTTTTTGTGGTTTATTCTCTGTTGGTTTTTCTGGAATTTGAGGGTGATTATCTTCTGGTTTTTGATCTGGTTCTTGTGGTTTTGATGGTATATCATCAACTTTCTTTGCGATAACTTTAACCTCTCTTTCAAATATAAACTCATCACCTAATCCATTCACAACACTATAAATAACACTATAAATACCAGGTTTTGATAAATCAACATTATTTCTTTCAACTTTGACTTTATGAGTAATATCTTTTCCATCATAATCCTTAACAAAAATTTCTAACATAGGATCAAATTGACTACCTACAACAATTTCACTAGCATCGCATTCCATAATTGGTGTATGAATAACTTTAATTGTATACGTTTTAACAACATCTTGACCTTTAGAATTTTTAGCAGTTACAACAATATCATAATCACCAGCTTTTTCAGAATTGTATTGACTACTATCAATATTTACAAGTGCACTATCATAAGTAACATCTTGCCCATCATACATAACCTTTAATCCTAATAAATCAATAACTGTTTCATGATTGCCTACATAAACTTGAGCATTTGGATTTTGAACAGTTATTTCTGGTATGATGACTTCTGGTTCTATTACTGATTCTTTAACCAAATGTATTGCTTTTGTATTAAATCCACCTTGAGCAACTCTTAATCTTAACAACTGTTGTCCAGCAGGTAAACGAATTTCTACTTCCTTAGAATCCTTAAATCGATCCCAAGCTCCTGTAGTTGTTAAATCAATTGTTCCCAAACTTGTTTCTTTTCCATCAATAACACTCAATAACTCAACAATTGAATCTTCTCCAGTTGTTGCATAGTTAATAGAGAACTTATATTTTCCACTCTCTTTTACATTAACAAAATAATCTTGAGATCCTTCTAAATTTGTATATCCTACAACATTTCCATTTTCAATAGCCCATAATTTATCATCAGAACCATCAATGATTTGACTTGGTGTTAGAGTATAATCTCCATCAATATTTATAGCTTCTGGCTTTATAGTCAACGAAGCATTTGTTAATTTAAAAGTATTGTTTGCTTTCAATTGAATTGTATATAGTCCTGTTTCATCAAAGTGTAACAATGTCTTATAACTTACATTTGTATTGTTCCAATATTTACCAAATGAGATACTTGCTAAATTATTTGTACTAAATAATCCAGGTCCACCATTAATTGATAATGCTCCAATCATTTCATCATTATTAGTAATATCGAATGCCAATACATAATCTCCTGCTTCTTTGACATCAATATAGAAGCTTTCATATTTTCCATTTGTTGCATTAGCTATTGTTCCATTAGCATCATAAGAGTGATCTAACTTTCCATTTAGTCCCTTTCCTACTTCAATAGGTTCTGGTTTTGCATTGGCTTCTAAAGTCACTTGACTTTCAAGATCAGTATTTCCATCACTATATCCTGTTGACTTAACAGTCATTGTTCCACTTATATCAATATAATTTTCTTTTCTTGCAACAGTGACCTTTAAATTTCCATCTTCATCAATAGTAACAGATTGAATTGTTACATATTTATTTAAAGAATCTGATAAAACAATATCATTAACTGTTATATCCTTATGGAATGTTCCTCCAGTCAATACAACATCAAATGTTTGATCATCTTTATGAATAACAATATCATCAATTGATTCATCATCATCCACTGCAGCAACTATAATATCATCCTTTAATACATAACCACTATCACCTAATTGATTAGCATCAACAATAACAGTCACATTTAAGTTTGTATCAAAGTCTTCTGGTGCTTCACCTATCAAACGAATTGTTGCATGTGTTGCACTATCTCTAATCACTTCAAATGGTGTTCCTTCAGGTAAACCTTCAAGTTTCCATTGAGTAGAATCTAATTCATCAATAAATTCTCCATCTACCAATATAACTCCAATCTCTCTACCTTTTAATTCACCCTCTTTTAATACATCACCTGAAACTTGAACATTCATATAAGTTCCTATAGAGAATCCTCTAAAATTAAATGCTCCATTTTCATTAACAACAAATTGAATTGTATGTTCACCTTTTGTTAATTCTACATCTTCAACAAGACCATTGACAAAGACATTGTTTGCTCCTGTAATTGGTAACTTCACATTTTCTTTCACTAATTTTCCATCTACATAAATATTAAAGTCTGTTGTTGCATTTGTTGTTGCATAATTCATTTTAATGTTATATGTTCCATCTTTTTGAACATTAACTTTATATTCAAATAAATCTCCAGTTTCAACGAAACAAATATTTTTTATACTGCTTGTTTCTTCAAGAAGAATATTTTCTCCATAACTATAATTATCAGCAGGTACAAAACCAGGTAAATCATTAATATCTGTCTTTGTAAAGATAAGATTTCCAATATTAATGCTTTCATTCTTACTTTCTAATACAATGTTTTGTACACCTTTTTCTAGATAAACTTGTATTTGAGCATCAAAATCTGTATTTTTCCATGGTAAATCCCATCCAGAATTCCATGTATCAAAACGTTTTGTTGTTGTTTGTCCTAAAACATTTCCTTTTTCATCTTTTAAGACAATAACCTTATTTTCTGTATTTGAGTCAGCAGATGGTCCACTTGTAGGTCCAATTGCATGTTTAACTGTTACATTGTAATATCCAGATTCTTTAACATTAACTAAATATGTTGCATTTGCTCCTACTGTTGTATTTTGATATAAACCATCTTGAACATTCCATCCATTTATATTCTTAGCATCTTCTGGTCTTAATGTTCCAGGAATATCTAAACCAATTGGTTGGTTATCACTCGCTTTCCATCTATAAGTCGCACAATTCTTAGCAGGTAATGTTGCATTGAACTGAATACCATTATTAACAACTTTAAAGTCTTGGTCTTTATCTGTGTTATTAACTGCAACCATAACCAACTCATTTGTTTCAGGATTTTTGAAAACAACATTTGTAATTGTATTTGAACTTCCATAGTTAGATTGTACTCTTACATATCCAGGTCTAATATACTTAGAAAATTGTGACATCAAATAAACTTCTGGAGTTGCCCAATAGTTATCTGGATTATCAGCATCTTGAACAAACGCAGTTGGATCAGGTGTTCCAACCCATTGATGTGTAGAAATCTTACTGTCAAGCATTGTTACCCAACAGTTATAACTTTCTGCATAATTTCTATAATATTGAATAATTCTGTCCATACCTGTTGTTCCCCATACAGAACGTTCAGTTAAATGAATAGACTTATCATTATAATTATTATGAAGTGTTGTCATATTTGATAATTCTCCACCATAATCATGAACAGCAGCTCCATCAACACCATCTTTATTTGTATTGTATACTGTATTCATATATGAATTCAAATCACCAGGGTTATGATCAAATGCCCAAATTTTCACATCTTTTTGTTCATCAGTTAATACTGTACTTTTTGCAAGTTCAGCTTTAATAGCAGCTCCTAATCTTGCCTCTTGTTGTCCTGATACTAAACAACTTGGATAATTAATTTCTAACATTGGTTCATTTTGCAATGTCATTGCATAAATAGGAATACCTAGTTTTTGATATTCTTCAATATAACGAACATAATATTTTGCTGCATCAGCAATATGATCATCAGATAATTTTCCACCCTTTAATAACAACTCATTATTTGCATAACTTCTACTGTTACCAGTTTCTGTTTTCATCCATCCTGGTGGAGTCCAAGGAGAAGCAAAGAATTTAAGTTCATCTTCAACACCACATTCTTTTGCTGCTTTTTGAATTAATTGAATAATTTCAATAATATGGTATTTTTCATCTTTTTCTATTGTAAATCCTTTTCCTGTTTCATTGTACCAATCTGGTTTTCCATTAAGTTCTTTACCTGTTCCATCATAGTATGTATAGAATGGTTGAGCAGTAAAGTCTGCAGTACCAATTGTTAATCTGAACAATGTATTACCACTACCATTCACAGGATCAACTAATCTTTTAATGAAAGCATAACGATCACTTTCACTCATTTTCATTAAATTGTAGACTGTAGATTCATCTACAGAAGTTCCCATTCCTAAGAATGAATTATATTCTGTTGTATCATCTACATTAATTGTTGTCATTGTTGAATCATCAACAGTTCTAATATCTAAATCTGGTTTATCAACGTTCTTATGAGAAATCTTTTGATTTCCATAATACCAATCCATACTTCCTGAGTTTTCTGAAGAAGACATACTTACTTTAACAGCCTTTTCCTCAAGAACTGTACCACTACCAACATTAGGTTTTGATGGTTCAGGATCTTTTGGTGGAACATATTGATCACTTACTTTTTTAAACACGAAGTAATCAACATTATAATCTTTTGTCTGAGACACTATCTTCATTTCATGTGTTCCATCTGGTAAATAAATATTGTTTGGCATTAAAGCTTCTTTAAATGTTGCCCATCCACCTGTATTTGCAGCAGGAGTAGATGTTTGATAAACAAGCACATCATCAATATAAATATCAAATGCTGCATTAACATTATTATTTTGAGTAGCTTGGTTAACAGTTATTGAATATTCTCCCTGTGCAGGCACTTTAACTTTATAAACAACATCTCTTCCTTGCCAGAAGTTACCAATAGATGTACCATCATTTTCTAAATTAATACTACTATGTTTTGAAATAAAGTTTTCTGCTTCAACTTTACCTTGTGTTTTTTCTAAATCAATAATTGATGGATCATCTGGTTGTTCTTTAATTTGACTTACTTCAGATTTCTTTAATCCATAACCAGTTTTATATAATACTTTTGATTCATCATCAAACTTCTTTTCAATATCTGTTGCATACCAAGGCCAAGTTATTGGATTTGTTCCTGTGAAATCTTTATCACCAAATAATACATCAGCTACACCAGCTCCTTCACTTCCAGGAAGCCAAGCAGAAACAATAGCTTGAATATTTTCATCTTTCACTTGATCTGCAATTGTTAGAGGTCTTCCAGTTACTAACACTAAAACAATAGGTAAATCTGGATGATCTTGTTGAATTGTTTTAATAACATTTAAATCACTTGAAGATATTTTTAAGTTACCAGCAGAAGAATCACCATTAGATTCAGCATATGGTTTTTCTCCAACAACAACAATTGCTGCCTCTACATCTTGTTCAAAATATCCATTAGCTGCATAATAAGCATTTCCACCTTTAGCAACTAAATTTTCTTTAATTCCTTGATAAATTGTTGTTCCTTCAGTAATACTACCACTACTTCCTTGCCAAGAAATAGTCCATCCTCCACATTGATTACCAATATTATGACCATTACTTCCTGCAACAACAACATGTTTCATGTTTTGCAATTTTTGCATCATTGTTTGATTATCAGAGACTTCTGTATTCTTTAACAATATCAAAGACTGAGACACTGCATTTCTTGCAATCGCTCTATGTTGTTCGCCACCAAATAAATTCTTATCCGTAGCATTAGAATAAAGATTTTCACCATCTAATAATCCTAATTCTTCTTTTGCGTTTAAAATACGACGACAAGCTTCGTTAATTCTATCTTGTGAAATAGAACCATCTTTTAAAGCTTCTACTAATGCAGCATATAATTTTTGCCAATTTCCATTTTCAGCAACCATTAATAAATCAACACCTGCATTAACACAAGCTACTGCTTTTTCTTTATATGTTGAAGCCGTTTTCTTATTTCCATTTTCATCAATATAACTACTAATTTGATCTAATCCATTATAATCACTGACAACAACACCTTTAAATCCTAACTCATCTCTTAAAAGAGTTGTAACTAATTCATAATTACCATGAGTCTTCACTCCATTAAAACTATTATATGTAACCATAACAGATTTAACGCCATTATTAATAGCATTCTTATATGGAGTCAACAATTCTTTAACTGTTTCATTACTCATATCTGCTTGTACAAGTGCTTGATAATCATCATCACTCATAACCACATTACCTTGATTGGTTCCATTTGTTGTTAAACCTTCACCAAGATAATGCTTTGCTGTAGCCAAGATATTTTTATCTTGAATTCCTTGTATATAAGCATTTCCTAACTTTGAAACACGTTCATAATCATCACCAAAAGTTTCATAAGTTCTTCCCCAACGTTCATTATGAGGAACACCAATAGTTGGTGTAAATGTCCAATTTGATCCAGTTGCTTTCACTTCACTAGCAACAGCTTGTCCAACTTCTCTTGTTAAACTTTCATCGTTTGCTGCAGCTATACCAATATTGTGAGGAAACATAGTTGCATCCTTGACATTATTATTACCATGAACTGCATCCACTCCATATAACAATGGAATTTTATCAGCATCTACAATTGCTTTTTGATACTGGTCAGCGCGACTTGCCCAATCAGTCATTGAATTACCTGTTGAAGGTGACGCTCCACCACCAGCAAGAATAGAACCAAACTGGTATTTCATAACATCTTGTGGCGTTGCCCATCTGACATCAACTTGCATAATTTGTGCGGCTTTTTCTTCTAATGTCATATTAGCTAATAGAGTCTCTACTTTATCAGCAGCATAAACACCAGTATATGTTGAAGTCACAACCATTGCACCAGCAACAATACCATAAAGTCCTTTTCTTATCATTTTTTTGACTTTCATTTGTTTTCCTTCCCTTCTTTATTATTCATTGGTATGAATTAAGTATAACCTATTGAATTGTATATGTAAAGCGTTTTCATAAAATTAGTATCATTTTTTAGAATTCATTCTAATGATTTTGACATTTTCTAAAATTTATATATAATATAGAATATATAGGAAAGGAGAAAACTATGACGAAATATGAAATGATTGCTAATGACTTAGCTGATAGGATTAACAATAATGAATTCAAAGATACACTTAAGATACCTACAGAAGATCAATTAGTTAATGAATATAAAGTAAGCAAAAATACAATTCGTAGTGCTATTAAAATATTAGTAAAGTCTGGATTAATTTATCCTGTTCAAGGAAGTGGTATGTTTGTACGTGATACACGCAAATATAATACTGTATTTTTAAGTGGAACAAGAGGAATTACTAAAGATCATCCAGGGCAGAAAATAACAAATAAATGCTTATTGCTAGAAATTGTTAATGCAGATGATAATTTAGCTCAAATTATGCAATGTGAAGTTGGTACACCTATTTATTATATTGAGAGATTAAGAATTGTTGATGATATTCCATATGCTGTTGAATACACATATTACAACAAAAATATTATTCCTTATTTGAATAAAGAAATTGTTGAAGCATCTATTTATGGTTTTATTAAAAATGATTTAAATATTTCATTTGGCTTTGCTGATAAATATATTAGTGCACGTAAACTTACTGATAAGGAAAGTGAATTATTAGAATTAGAAAAGGGAGATCCTACTATCATTATTGAGGATAATGTTTATTTATCAAATGGAAGTCTCTTCAATTCTTCACAAATTGTTTATAATTATAAACTTGCTCATTTCTTTATGACTGCAGAATAAAAGAAGACATCTGTCTTCTTTTTTTAGATTATAAAAATTTCACGCTCACCATAGCTATTCCTAAAATAGTTAGAACGACTCCTGTTGCTCGATTTAATGCTTTAGGTTCTGCTTTATTAGCAAATAATGCAGCAACTCTTGCTCCTAATAGAGTCGCTATAATACAAACGATTAACGCTTCTATATCAGGCATACCACCCATCACAAAATGTGAACATGCTCCTGTAAATGCTGTAAAACTCATAATGAAAACACTTGTTCCTACCGCAGTCTTTAATTCATATTGAAGAACAGATGTTAAAATCAACAATAACATCATGCCACCACCTGCACCAACAAAGCCACAAATAAAACCAATCATACAGCCACATATCAAAGATTGAATATTTTTTTCTTTTTGACTCTTAGATTCTCTTGCTTCCTTTGTTGTCATAACAGGTTTAACAATAAACTTGATTCCCAAAAGCAATGTCATAAAAACAGAAAAGTTTCCCATTGTTGCTCCAGAAACAAGAGAAGCAATATAGCTCCCTATTAATGTAAAAACTAAAACAGTTACCAACATAACTAATCCATTTTTAATATCCAAATTTTTATTTTTTCCATATGTGTATGCAGAAATTGCTGAAGCTAATACATCAGAAGCTAATGATATACCTACTGCAGCATAAGGATCAAAATTCAAAAAAATAATAAGCATTGGTGAAATAACGGCTGCAGCTGAAAGACCAGCTAGTCCTGTTCCTATTCCTGCTCCTAGTCCTGCTACTATATAAATAAAATATGCAAACATTATTTTCCCTCCTTTGTATTTTGATATATTTTTTCTAATATATTTTGAAGTATTTCTTGCTCATAATCTGTTATATTCTTAAAAAGAATATCATTAAATGTTTGTTGGACTTTTAATCCATCTTCTACAATCTCCATTGATGAATCTAATAAATATATTCTATACTTCCTTTTATCATATTCATCACGTTTTACTTTGATATATTCTTTTTGTATCAATCGCTCGATCCCCATAGATGCCTGTGACTTAATAATCCCTCTTTTATCAACAATATCCTTTGCTGTATTTAATTCAGGATTATTATATAAGAATAATAAAATATCTAATTCACATCTTGTTATATGATACTTTTGGATAACAGGATCACATAAGCAACTATATGTTTTTTTGATTTGATGAGATATTCTAATAATATTTTTCATATTTTCCTCCAATTAGTTCTATTTTGAACTATTATAATACAATAAAGGAGAAGAGTCAAATAACTCTTCCCTATCTATTTTATCTCATTAACTTTTTTAAGAACTCTAGAAGCATCTTTTCCATCTACAATTGTTGGTTGGTAGTTATTTCTTGATTTATTTGAAGTAATCATACAAGGGATAATTTTATCAGATTCATCAACAATCTTTTTATCTTCTAAAGTAAACGTATGTTGATAAATCATTGTATCTTTGTCCGATGGATTTTTATTACCTCCAAAACAGAAATTTCCTAAACTATAAACAATCTTTTTCCCTTTATATGTTTCTATTCCTTGTAAAACATGTGGATGAGATCCTATAACCAAATCAACTCCTGCATCAATCCATTGTTTAGCTAATTTTCTTTGTGAAGCCATTGGCGCCTTATCTCTTTCTATACCCCAATGAACATATAAAACAATAATATCTGTCTTGTCTTTTAAATCAGAAATCAACTTCTTTGTCATCTCTCCATACTCTTGAGGAAAAGATAAACCTATAAAACCAATTTTAATGCCTTTGACTTCTCTTATGTAACTTTGTTCATATCCAAAATAACCAATTTCATTTTTATCTAGAACCTCTTTTGTATCTTGAAATCCTTTCTCAAATCTATCTTTTGAATGATTATTCGCTAATGTTACAACTTCTATACTACTACTTGTTAAAATTCCAGCATATTCTTTTTTCCCTTTAAATGCAAACGTTTTATCAGCATGACTCTCTTCATTTGTTAAAGGGCCTTCTAAATTACCAATAGTTAAGTCATCACTTTCAAAAACAGATTTTACATTTTTCATAAAATAATTAACATCATTTCCTTGCTTTTTATACTCTTGATCAAACGACCCACTATATCCCTGACCAGCATAATTTCCAAAAGTTAAATCACCTACAAAAGATAATGTTAATGAAACTTTTTCTGGTTTCTTAACTTCTTCTTTCTTTTCCTCTTGTTTATCATTTGTTTCTTCTTTGTTTTCAACTTTATCATGATTATCTTGACTGCATCCCCATAAAATAATACACATTGATAATGATAATATGACTTTCAATACTTTATTTAACATAATTATCCTCCCATTTGACATTATTATACATCATTCATCATTTCTTATCTACGAAATATCATATATTAATTATTATTACCTATTTTCTTTAGGTTATTATTTTCAAGTAAAATTCATATTTTTTTGTTCTGTTATATTTTGTCAAATTTTATAGCCATTTTCCTCTCTTGAGAATGATGTCTCATTGACTTTGACAGCCTTTTGCCTTATAATTTGACTAGGTGGATTCCTTCACCTGGATAAGAATAATTTCTTATCCATACACTAATCATTTTTAAATATAATGAAAGGAGTAAAAAAATGATTTATACAAAAGAAGTAGAAGAAATGTGTACCGTAGCACGCGGTGCAAGTCATGGATGTGCTCCAATTCCTGAAGAAGGAAAATGGGTATATTCAAGAGAAATCAAAGATATTTCTGGTTTTACACATGGTATTGGTTGGTGTGCTCCTCAACAAGGAACATGTAAATTATCATTAAATGTAAAAGAAGGAATTATCGAAGAAGCATTAATTGAAACAATTGGATGCTCTGGTATGACTCACTCAGCTGCAATGGCTTCAGAAGCTTTAGTTGGTAAAACTTTATTAGAAGGTTTAAATACTGATTTAGTTTGTGATGCTATTAATACAGCTATGAGAGAATTATTCTTACAAATTGTTTATGGACGTAGCCAATCTGCATTCTCTGAAGGTGGACTTTCAGTAGGTGCTGGTCTTGAAGACTTAGGTAAAGGTTTAAGAAGTATGGTTGGTACTGCTTACTCTACTAAGTTAAAAGGACCTAGATACCTTGAATTAACTGAAGGATATATTAACAGAATTGCTTTAGATGATAATAATGAAATCATCGGTTATGAATTCATTAATCTTGGAAGAATGATGGATATGATTAAATCTGGAAAAGATGCTAACGAAGCATTAAAAGAAGCTACTGGTACTTATGGTAGATTTGCTGATGCTCCTAAATACATCGATCCAAGAAAGGAATAATGGAGGGTACGAAGATGGCATTATTTGAAAATTATGAACGTAGAATTGACCAAATCAACGCTGCATTAGCTAAATATGATATTAAAGATATTGAAGAAGCTAAAGCAATTTGTGATGAAAAAGGTATTGATGTATATAACATCGTAAAATCAACTCAACCTATCTGTTTTGAAAATGCATGCTGGGCTTACACTGTAGGTGCTGCAATGGCTATTAAAAATGGAGATACAAGAGCAGTAGATGCTGCTAAAACAATCGGTATTGGATTACAATCATTCTGTATTCCTGGATCAGTTGCTGATGATCGTAAAGTAGGTTTAGGACATGGTAACTTAGGATCTATGTTATTAGATGAAAATACTGAATGTTTTGCATTCTTAGCAGGACATGAATCTTTTGCTGCTGCTGAAGGTGCAATTAAAATTGCTGAAAAAGCAAACAAAGTTAGAAATAAACCTTTAAGAGTTATTTTAAATGGTTTAGGAAAAGATGCTGCAAAGATCATTTCAAGAATTAATGGTTTCACTTATGTAGAAACTCAATTTGATTATTTTACAGGTGAAGTTAAAGAATTATCTAGAACAGCTTATAGTGATGGACCAAGAGCTAAAGTTAACTGCTATGGTTCAGATGATGTTCGTGAAGGTGTAGCTATTATGCATAAAGAAGGTGTAGATGTTTCTATCACTGGTAACTCTACAAACCCTACTCGTTTCCAACATCCAGTAGCTGGTACTTATAAAAAAGAATGTGTAGAACAAGGTAAAAAATATTTCTCAGTTGCTTCAGGTGGAGGAACTGGACGTACATTACACCCAGATAACATGGCAGCTGGACCTGCTTCTTATGGTATGACTGATACTATGGGACGTATGCACAGTGATGCACAATTCGCTGGTTCTTCATCAGTTCCTGCTCACGTAGAAATGATGGG
>JAETUM010000073.1 GCA_021768625.1 Candidatus Stoquefichus sp.
TCACCTCAATAATAATTTACCACTTTTTATGAAGTGATGAGTTTGTAAATCTTGTTTTAACACCGAAATACTGGAGTTAAAATTAATTACCAACATTTATCTAGGGTTAAATTTTTTATATAAAATAGTTAATTTATATAGGAATGATGATAAGTTAAAATATTTTTTAGGCACTCTTCAATATTTTATGAAGATAAGAATACATGAATCAAATTTTTTATTTTAAATATTAAAAAGCAATCTCTTAACCTTTAAGAAAAGAGATTGCTTTTTGCTTTATAATTCTTCTTTATAATGGATTTATATATAAATGATATTTGAAAATATGATTTTATATTCAAGCTATTTTTTTTATAAATTCAAGTAAATAGCGATAGACTTTAAAGTTGGTGGTTGACATAATAGGAGTAAGTAGAGGTTTTAAACAAAAAAATCCAAATATAAAATTTGGATTATATCAATAAAGCAATGTATTTTGTCAAAAATATTTCAAGGGACTTTACTGATGATTTCATTTTAATAAATGCCATAGAGAAGTACAATACGTTATATGACGATTGGATAATTTATTCAAAAAAAATAATAATTCTTATAATGAAATGAATATTATATTGAATAATCATCATTTTAGTAGCAATTATGAAATTGTTTTGCAGCTTTAGTGGACAAAAGATTGTTTTTTATGAAAGGCTCTACCAAAATTGTATGATATTATTGTTCTTCTTTGATAATTGTTTAAAATGAAATTAAATAATTAATTTCATTTATGTTAACAGATAATAAAAGAGATGAACAAATATATTAAGGAGAGGAGAAAAGGTTATGGTTATAGAAAAGCTAATTGATGGAAATAATCTATCAGAATCAGAAAAACAAATTGCAAGTTTTGTTTTGGATAAAGACAATCATATTGATAATTTAACAAGTACAGAACTAGGAAAGAAAAGTTATACTTCGCAATCAACAGTTATAAGATTGTATCAAAAATTAGGAATTAAATCATATCGTGAATTTTTATCTTTGTTGATTGTTGAGCGTAATGAGTTCTTCAAAACACATAGTTTATTAGAACAGTCGCCAGAAAAACTTTTTTCATCATGTGAGAATGTGCAAACAATGATACCTGCTTTATATAATCAAATTATCTCAGATATGAATTTATTATTAGATAGAAATATAGTCAATAGAGTATGCAATAGAATCATGAATGCAAAGTCTATTGATGTTTATGGATTAGGATTTTCTAGTACAGGCGCAAAGCAATTGGTTTTTAAGTTACAGTCTTTAGGAATAAGTTGTGTATATCATAGTGAAATTAATTCGTTTTATATTCAAAATATACAAAATGATAAAAATTCAATATCAATAGTGATATCATTAAGTGAATCACATGAAGATATTTTAAAAATATGTCAACTTTTAAAAGAGAAAAATATGTATACAATTTCTATTTGTCATAAAAATTCAAAAGATATTATTGATTTATGTCAAGATAATCTTTTTTTCACAACATATGAAAATGAATACATCAATATGATTTGTAGTTTCTTTGCGGTAGAATATATCATTAATATTCTTTATCCATTATTAATGTTTAGATTTCAACCAGAACAATTATCTTATCAAATTTAGTATTTAGTCTTTCATAAACAAGATGAAATGGTTTATAATGAAAATATAGGAGGAGAAAAGATGAGTCATATTTTAAAGATTAAACCAGTATTTAAAGAAATGATATGGGGAGGACATAAATTAAGAGATATTTATGGATATGACATCCCAAGTGATCAAACTGGAGAATGTTGGGCAATTTCAGCACATAAAAATGGGGATTGTGAAATAGCTAATGGAGAATATGCAGGAAAGAGCGTTTCTTGGCTATGGGAAAACCATAGAGAGTTATTTGGAAATATAGAAGGAGAAGAGTTTCCATTACTTGTGAAAATCATTGATGCCAAAAATGATTTGTCAGTACAAGTTCATCCTAATGATGAATATGCGAAAGAACATGAGAATTCTTTAGGAAAGACAGAATGTTGGTATGTTTTACAAGCAGATGAGGGAACAAAGATGGTTATGGGACATCATGCTAAGACAAAAGAAGAGTTTGTTAAAGCGATAGAAGAAGATGATTATGAAAATTTATTAAATTCATTTGAAATTAACCGAGGAGATTTCTTCTATATACCATCTGGGACATTACATGCAATATGTAGTGGGTCATTGATATATGAAGCACAACAATCATCTGATATTACATATCGTGTTTATGATTATCATAGAAAAGATAAGGAAGGAAAAGAAAGACAGTTACATGTTCAACAATCTATAGATGTAACTAATGTACCAGCAGAAATAGAAGCAGGTAAAGTGTTTGTGAATACTCATTTAGATCATGGAAGTAAGACAAGATATGTAGAAAGTGAGTTTTTTAAAGTAGATTGCTATAGAATGGAAGGCGAAAATACAATAGAGAATAAGGAACCTTTCCAAATGGTTAGTATCCTAGAAGGTGAAGGGACAATGAATGGAGAAGAAGTGAAGAAAGGGGATCACTTTATTGTATGTAGTGATCAGCAAACAGTTATATATGATGGTATCATGACAGTGATGATTTGTACACTATAATGAATTTATTAGCAAAATGAGAATATCAAGTAGGATTTGGAAAAAATATTGCACATTATATTATTCAAAATAGAGACGAAGTTGTGACAATGAAATTAACTGATTTAGCGAAAGCAACTTATACATCTTTGTCCACAGTTAATCGTTAATGTTGTAAACTTGGTGAAAAAAGCTATAATCATCATGTTGATTTCAATAAACCATTTGAAGAGAAAGTTATAGATATTCTAGCCAATGCTAATATTATAGATTGGAAGATTCATTTTTATTAGCTTTAATGCTTCAACTAGCCTAAAGTCATGATGAAAGGCATAATAAATCAATTAATGAAAAATAATAGAGTTCTATCAAATTAAAAATTTGATAAAGAATTCTATTTTTATTTTATAAATAATAAAAAATATTTTTTCAAGCAAAAAAATATATAATTCAAGTAATAACCCATTGAAATTCAAGTGTCTCTTTAAGATAATGAATTTATAAAAAGAGAAGAATAAGGAGATAGTTATATGTTAAGAGAGGATTTTTTATGGGGTGGAGCAGTAACAGCTCATCAGAGTGAAGGTGGTTATAATGAAGGAAGAAAATTACCTGCTGTATGTGATTTGACAGTAACTGGAGAATTTTCTGACTTTAAAGATGGTATAGATAGTTTTCATAGATATAAAGAGGACTTTGATTTATATAAAGAAATGGGCTTTAATGCTTATCGTTTTTCTATAGATTGGTCACGTATGATGAGTGATGAAGAAACTTATAATGAAGCAGGGTTTGAATTTTACGATCAATTTATTGATGAATTGATTGCTAGAGGAATAGAGCCTATACCTACTTTATATCATTTTGAAATGCCAGTTTTTTTAAGTCAAAAATATAATGGCTTCGCAAGTAGGAAGGTTGTTGATATTTTTGTTGATTTATGCAAAAAAATAGTAGATAGATATTGTCATAAGGTAAAAAAATGGATTATTTTTAATGAACAAAATGGTATTTTACAAAAAGGACCTAAGATGTTTTTTGGGGCTGTGTGTCCTGATGATATGAATCCACAAACTTTTGATAATCAAATTATGCATAATACTTTAATTGCTCATAGTTTAGTGAATGAGTATATACATTTAAAAGGTGGGTATGTTTTAGGAATGGCAACAGTTGTTCAAAGTTATCCTGAGACTTGTCATCCATTAGATACACTTGAAAGCATGAAAGCACAAAGTGAAGCATATGTTTTTTTGGATGTTTTTGCTAAAGGACATTATAATTCGTTTTATTATGCAAATATGAAAAATGAAGGAACATTACCTGAGATATTAGATGGAGATTTTGATATTCTAAAAAAAGGGAAAACTGATGCTTTGTCTATTAGCTATTATATGTCAACAATTTCACACTATGGTGAAGAGAGTTTAACAAATATTAAAGATGTTGTTATTAAAAAGAATCCATATTTAGAAATGTCTGAATTTGGCTGGACAATTGATCCTGTTGGATTAAGAATCACATTAAGACAATTATATGATCGTTACGAAATGCCTATATATATAGTAGAGAATGGTTTTGGATATGATGATCAAATGGTAGATGGAAATATTGATGATGATTATCGTATCGATTATATGAGAAAACATCTTGAGGAAATGAAACAAGCAGTTTTAGAAGGTGTGGATTGTAGAGGATATCTTGTATGGGGACCTATCGATATTTTAAGTAGTCGCGCTCAAATGAAAAAACGATATGGTATGGTTTATGTGAATAGGGATAATAAAGATTTAAAAGATATGCGAAGAATAAAGAAGAAATCTTTTCATTGGTTCCAGCATGTTATTCAAACAAATGGTGAGGAATTATAAAAAAGTGGGAGGTTAAATTGGATGAAAGTCACAATGAAGGATATAGCAAATCGATTGGGAATATCTATTAATGCTGTATCTATAGCTTTAAATGATAAAGTAGGTGTGAGCGATGAGATGCGTATAGAGATTTTACGTACAGCTGATGAAATGGGATATATTAATCAGAAAAGAAAATATTTGTCTGTCTTTTCTAAGACAAATATTTGTGTTCTGATGCAAAATTATTATGCTGATACGGGACATTTTTATTCTATTGTTCTTCGTTCTATCGTTGAACAAGCAAAAGTTTTTGGCTTTTTTTCAATTTTAAATTATTTTGATGATCAAAAGTTAGAATTACCTGAGTGTATTGTAGATAGAAAGGTATCAGGTGTAATAGTAGTAGGGAAAATTTCTGATGATAATTTGATGTTATTAAAGAGAACAGGGATTCCTATTGTTTTGGTTGATTTTACATCATTATATGCACCTTGTGATTGTATATTAACACATAATAAACAAGGTGGTTATATGATGACAAATTATGTTATAAGAAAAGGATATAAGAGAATTGGTTTTTTTGGTGATTTAAGCTATTCTTTAAGTTTTGAGGATCGTTATATGGGATATCGTCAATCATTAATTAATAATCATATAGTTAATGAAGATGAATTGATTCAATATATGAATACATATTCTTTTACTGAAGGAATAGAAAATTATGTTTTAAATAATGATATTCAAGGAATTATGAATATTTTAAAATCAAAGGAATTACCTGAAGTTTTAATATGTGCAAACGATTCTAATGCATTTATTGTCATACTAGCATTAACTCAACTTGGAATAAAGGTACCAGAGGACATAGGTGTGGTAGGCTTTGATGATACACCATTATGTATAAAATCTATTCCGCAAATTACAACGATACAAGTACAAAAAGAATTAATGGGACAGGTTGCTGTTTCAAAATTAATTGATCTTATTCATCGTAAAGAAACTGTAACAATGACTCAATTGTTGAGTGTAAAAATTATTGAAAGAGATTCTTTGTGTTAATCACAAGATAGAGATAACCTGATAGTTAGTTTGATAGAGCTTATTACAATTAAACTACTTAGATGGTTATTTTTATATATAAATATTTTGGAATGAGAATTTTTTAAATTTGTGTGAAAGGGTTTTCAAGTAATTATGCATTGAAATTCAAGTAATATTCAACGAAAATAAAAATATAAACAGGGAAGGAGTAGAAAAATGAAAAGGATATTAAAGTTAGTTATAGGTTTAGCAATGATTTTGAGTCTTGTGAATATTCATGTAGATAGTGTTTACGCAACAGGACAAGATGATATAAGACTTATTAAAGAAAGACTTAAAGATTATTTTTTACAGTTAGATACAATTGATGATGGGTCAAAAGTTGAAACTTGTTATGTCAGTAAAGCAGATGAATATTTAGCAATGCTTGATGAAAATGGTGCTTTTCCTGATGTTAACTATAAGTCAACAACTAATGCTGCCAACGGTAAAGCTTGGGATCCTTATTTAGCATTAGATAGAATGCAAGCAATTGCTATTGCTTATCATAAGGAAGGAAATAAGCTTTATCATAAAGAAGAAGCAAAGGCTGGTTTAGAGAAAGCATTAAAGTATTGGGTAACACAAGGTTCAAGAAATAATTTACCTGCAGGACCATATTCAACAAACTGGTGGGAAAATCAAGTTGGTGTACAACTTCGTTTTTCAAGAATTGGTTTATTTATGGAGGATGTTATAGATGATGAATCTTTCCAAATCATTTTAGAAAAATTGATTGAGAAAACACCTGTTAAATATGGTTCAGGTCAAAATAATTTATGGTTTGATCAAAATCATGTTTACTATGCTTTATTAACAGGTAATGAAAGTAAGTTAACTGATATGGTTGATAATTACTTAAACTATTGTTTAGATGCTCAATTAGATAATACAACAAAAGAAGCTGTACAAGTTGATAATAGTTTCTATATGCATGGTAGACAGTTCTATTCTAATGGATATGGTATGTCTATGTTTAGAGATATGAGTTTTTGGATTTATATGTTAAGAGGAACTCAATTTGCAATAGGAGACGAAGTCGTTGAAAGAATGGCTAACTATATGCTTAATGGAACAAGTTGGACAATTCGTGGAGATTTGATGGAATTGTATTTAGGCTATCGTCCATATAAATTTGATGTAGGATATAAAAATTATGCTGCAGAATATATTGAACCATTAAAAAGAATGATTGCTTCTGATCCAGAACATGCAGCTGGATACCAAGCTGTGTTAAATAGTATTGAAAATGATACAAATAATGGTAAAAATGGTAATTATTATATGTGGCGTTCTACATATGCATCACATATGAGAGATGGATATGGCGTTAATATTAAAATGGATTCAAAAGATGTCATTGGTGGAGAATGGCGTGGAAGCTGGAGTGGTGAAAATAAAGGGCAATTAATTTATTGGAGTTCTTCAGCAGTATCAACAGTCACTGTAGATGGTGATGAATATACTCAAGTTTATCCAGTATTTGACTGGGCACACTGTCCAGGTTCAACAACAGCTGCACGTATTGTGCAAGATTATTCTAATGCTGGTAGATTTACTAATGGAACAAATCATACAATTGGAGTTACTAATGGTAAGTATGGAAATACTGCATATGATATGAATAAAAAAGGAACTCAAGCAAAGAAAGGATATTTCTTCTTTGATGATGAATTTGTTGCATTAGGTACAGGAATTACATCAACTGAATCAGTGGATATACATACAACACTTAATCAAAATACAGCAGAAAATCCATCAGTTAATGGTGGGAAAGTAGAAGCTGGAACAGTTAATAAAGAATATACAACAAGAAGTATTTATAATGGAAAAATTGGTTATGTTTTCTTAGATGATACAAAAGTTGTTGTTTCAAATGATGGACAAAAAAATGCAGCAAGCTTATGGGATCAAGAACAAATTGACAATGCTCCAAATGTATTTAAAGCTTATATTAATCATGGTACAAAACCATCAAATGCATCATATGCATATATTGTTGTACCAAACAAAACAGAAGCACAAGTAGAATCATATAAAAGTAATATTCCTGTAACAGTTGTGGCTAATACTGCTGATGTTCAAGCAGTGAGACATGATGGATTAAAGCAAACACAAATCAATTTCTATAAAGCGGGAACATTAGAATATAAAGATGGTTACAAGGTTACAGTAGATCAACCATGCAACTTAATTATTGATGAATCTGGTGCTACTAGAAAAATAACTGTTGCAGTTAGTGATGCAGATGCTGATAAGACAGTTAATGTTGATTTAACATATGGTAGTACAAAAACAAAAACAACTTTTATTTCAAAAGCTGCACCTTATGCAGGACAATCAATAACATTATCTGAAGGTGAAGATGATAGATATCAAGCAAGTAGTTATACTACAAATCATGGACCAAAGAATGCTATTGATAAGGATCTTGGGACATATTGGGAAAGCCAAACAAATAATGAAGAATGGATTTCATTATTTACTGGATCAAGTAAATATCTTAAAAATATAAAGATAACATGGGGTAATAACTATGCTAAGGAATATGATGTTTATACTTCTCAAGATGGAACAAATTACGAATTAGTTGGTAGTGTTACTGATGGAAAAGGTAGTGAAGAAACAGTACCAGTCAATAATATATGTAGTTATATTAAGATTGTAGCGAAATCAGGTAATGGCAACAATTATCAAATTAAAGAAGTAACTATGAATGAAGGTAAGTTAATCTCATTAAATAAACCCGTAGAAACAAGTTCAGTATCAACAAATGCTCCTACATTTACTGGAAATTTAGCTGTTGATGGTGATTTAGAAACAAGATGGGCTTCATTAAGAGGTGTTGATGATAACTGGATTACTATTGACTTAGAGAAAGAAGCAATTATTGATGCGATGGAAATTTATTGGGAAGCAGCATGTTCAGATAATTATCAAATTGAAGTTTCTAATGATAATGTAAACTGGACAACTGTTAAAGCATCATTATCAACAGATACAAGCCTAAATGATAAAATTATATTTGATGAAGAAGTATCAGCACGTTATGTGAAAATACATTCATTGAAATCAAGAGTTTTAGATAAAAATTATGGTGTCAATATTTATGAAATTAAGGTTTATGGAAATTATATTAAAGAGCCATTGCAAAATATCGCAAAGAGTAAACCTGTAGTGGTAAGCTCAGTATCAACACAAGCACCAACATTTATTGGAGCATTAGCTGTTGATGGAGATAAAGGTACAAGATGGGCATCACTTCGTAATTCAGATGATGAATGGATAACAGTTGATTTAACTGTTCCTTCTGAAATAGAAGAAATGGCTATTTATTGGGAAGGTGCTTGTTCAGATAATTATGAAGTTTTAATATCTGACGATAATGAAAACTGGAAAACAGTAAAAACATCATTGAAAACTGATACAAGCTTAACTGATAAGATTGTATTTGATGAACCACTTACAGCAAGATATGTAAAAGTGCATTCATTAAAATCAAGAAGTACAAAATTTGGAGTTAGTATTTACGAATTAGAAATTTATGGAAGATATTTAGAGGAACCACCTGTAAATATTGCATTAAATAAATCTTCAGTATCAAGTTCAGCATTTGTTGATACAAAAGATGGAAATAAAGAATATGATTCATCATTAGCATTTGATGGAAGAACAGACAAGGTTGATGGAAAACAATCAAGATGGGTATCAGAGCGTGAAACAAATGATGAATGGATTTATGTAGATTTAGATGATTTTTATTCAATTCAAAAGGTTGTTTTGAATTGGGAAGGATCTGGTGCTAAAGATTACAAGATTCAAATTTCAGATGATGCAAAAAATTGGACAGATTTAACACATGTTACTGATGGAAATGGTGGAATTGTTAGCTTTGAATATGATGGTAGTCAGTCAGCACGTTATGTTAGAATGTTTGGTTCTGAACCTAATAGTAAGTATGGTTTCTCATTATGGGAATTTGAAGTCTATGGAGAATTAGAAGAACCAGAAAATATAGCATTAAATAAACCATCAAAAGCAAGTTCAGAATTCTTAGATACGAAAGATGGAAATAAGAAATATTATTCATCATTAGCATTTGATGGAAATACAGACAAGATTGATGGAAAACAATCAAGATGGGTATCTTTAAGAAGAAAAGAAAGTGCTCCAGAATATAGTGATCACCAATGGATTTATGTAGATTTACAAGATTATTATTCAATTAAAAAGATTGCATTAAATTGGGAAGGAGCATGTGGAAAAGAATACAAGTTACAAGTATCAGATGATGCTGAAAATTGGACAGATTTAACACATGTTACAGATGGAAAATCAGGTGTTATTGAATTTGAATATGATGGAACACAAACTGGAAGATATGTAAGAATGGAAGGTATTGAGCCAACAGGACAATATGGATATTCTTTATGGGAATTTGAAGTTTATGGCAGAAAAGTACCAGTTAATAAAGATGAGCTTCAAAAATTATATGACCAATTGAAAGATGTTAAAGAAGATGAATATACACCAAATAGTTATTCAACATTTAAATTGGCTTTAGATCAAGCAAAGACTGTACTTGATAATCAGAATGCTACAATGGTAGAAGTCAAACAAGCAGAAGTTGATTTACAAAAAGCATATGATCAATTAGTGAATAAAGCAGATAAGACTGAATTAAAGAAAGTTATTGATGAGGCTGAAGAAAAGATTGAATCAAATCAATATACACCTCATAGTATTGAAGTTTTAAAAGAGGTTCTTAAAAATACTGTTACTCCTGTATATGAGGATGATAATGTAACAGAAAAAGATGTTGAAAATGCTATAAAAGCATTACAAGATGTGCTTAATACATTGGTTGAAAAAGCAGATAAGACTGAGTTAGAAAAAGTTATTCAAAATGCTGAATCAATTGATCAATCTTTATATACACCTAAGAGTGTTGAAGAATTTAAAAAGAATAGTGATATTGATAAAGCTAAGGAAATATTAGCAAATGGTGATGCTACTGAAGAAGAGATAACAAATGCTATTGATAAGATATTGGATGCTTATCCTGGTTTAGTATTAAAAGCAGATAAAACAAATTTAGAAAGCACAGTTGAAAATGCTGAAAAGGTAAAAAGAGAGCTTTATACAAATGAAAGTTTAAAAGCATTAGATAAAGCTGTTAAGGAAGCTAAGAAAGTATTAGAAGATGATAATGTAACTTTGGATGATGTAGAAAAAGCTGAGCTTGCTATTAGTGAAGCTATGAATAATTTAGTATCTATAGATAGTCACTTATTAAGAAATTTGATTGATGAAGTTAATCAGTTAAATAAAAGATTATATACAGAAGAAAGTATAAATAAATTAGAAAAAGCTTTAAAAGAAGCAAATCAAGCTATTGTGTCATCAGATCAAAATAGAATAGATAAAGCTTATAGCGCTTTAGAAAAAGCGAAAAAAGAATTGGTTATTAAAAAGACAGAAAAACCAAATGAAAATAAGCCTATAGATATTGATACAAAACCAATAGAAGAAAAACCACAAACACCAACTACTAATTCTCAAGATAAAATTAATAGTAATGTGTTAGGTGATACTATTGATACAACACAACCTGTTAAGACAAATGATTCAACAATGATTATGCCATATGTTATATTAGGATTGTGTGCATTAGGTGCTTATATTATTATCAAGAAAAGAGATAAACGACACGCATAAGTGTCGTTTTTCGAGATTTTAAATAATCGAGTGGTTTAAAATGAATGCCTTTAAATATTTGTGTGGTTTTTTATAAAAAACCTTTAAATAAAAGTGTGGTTTTTCCCTAATAAATTATACGATTAAAC
>JAETUM010000074.1 GCA_021768625.1 Candidatus Stoquefichus sp.
ATTTCCATTGCTTAACTGCAATGCATCACCTAAACAGAAGTTGACATCATCTCGATGGTCATATGTTCTATATTGATCATCTAACGCTTTTGCCCCTTCTGGAATAACCCATATCGTACTGTCTACTCCTGCAGCTGTGGCTACTGATAATGTTGTAGTAGGTACCATACGCAATCGTCTTGTCCCTATTGTATAATTACTCTTATCACTTGGATTTGGGTAATATTTAACATAAACTGTTAGCCATCCTACTCCTGGTGCTAAACTTGTAGTCGCATAAGTGTCTGGTTTAAGAGAAATAACTTGTAAATTTTCCATTCCACTGATAGAACACTTAATATCATCTGCTTCCCATGAAACATCATATTGACTATCATTTACAAACTCATTATTTGTAAGTGGGAATAAATAACGAATTGAGCGTACTGTATCATAATCCTCTGCACTGTCTAAATAACTTGGATCATTAGATGGATATAATTGTGCTGTACAGACTGAAGCAGCTGAATATGCTTTTACTGTATTCCTATCTTCTTCTAAAAAAGATTCTGGATTTGTAAATACTCCTAATTGTGGATATAATCCTGAATGAGTAGTCCATGAAGCACCAAAACCATTCGCATCACCGAGCAATTCCGCAGTTTTTTTACCTGTAAGACCAGATTGTGTATCAATATTTCCAACACCACGTTCTTTCATAGCAGATGTTTGTACATCATAATAGCAATCAGAAATAGAAGAACTTGAATTTGTCCCGATAAATCCTCCAACACTTCCTCTTACAGATGTTGTTGTTAATGTTCCTACCTCACCTGCTGCATAGCAGTTATTAAAACGTTGAGCAGAAATAGTATTTCCTGCAAATCCGCCCATATTAGCAGCTTGATTTTGCATTCCTACCATTGTTGTTGAGTAACAATTTTCATAGAATGATTGTCCTGTACCACCAAGTCTTGTATTACCATCACCTAAGAAACCACCAACGCCACTTGTTCCTTCAACGACACCAGAAGCATAACAGTTCACATACTTATTAGAATAGTGATCCACTCCTGCAAATACAGCTGTTTGTGTATTTCCATACATAGTAATATTACAGAAACAATTTTCTACATAAGTATAACCTGGACATGATACAAATCCTCCTGAGTGTCCTGCTGTTGAAATAGAAACCCCATCAACCGCATAACTATTTGTAACATATCCTCCCCAAATAGGACCAATAAAATTTGCAACACAAGATGTACCATATGTATATACACGTTCTGTATGACAATGATTAATTTGCATACCTGCAGTTGGATTTACATTTGTTCCATCAAAAACAATATTTCCTGTACTCCATCCTGTTAATAATCCACCAGTATGATTCGCACCTTTTACCAATGAATCTTCAACATTAACATTTTCTAACTTTCCTTTACCAAGCCATGCAATAACTGTACCACTATAAATACCTGTAGCATGAACTTCTGAATAACGGAATGTTAAATCATGCATATAAAAGTTTGCATTATTGACTGAACCAAAAAAACCTTGATTCGTTCCACCACTCACATATAAGTTATAAATAGTATGATGATTACCATTAATTGACATTGCTTCAGTAACTGTAATTGGTGTCCAAGGATGGTTTTTTCCACCCAAATCAATATCATTCATTAAATCACATGATTTTTTATTTTCTAAACACCAACGTAATTGCTCTGGTGTATAGACTTTGTATGGATTTGTTGTTGAGCCATCTCCTTCTGTAGGCTGAGTCTTTCCTCCACTCCATACAGTTAAATTTGTTGTTTTATCTAAAGCCGCAAACTTATTTTCACACTCACTCCATTGGCGTGCCAAATACTGTGCCTAAGTTTCTGCACTTGCTTGTGTTGTTACACTAACAAGTCCAACAACCATCAACAAAGCAATAAAACAACTCAAAACTTTCTTTTTCATATAGATCTCCTTTCTTTTATCATTTTATACCACCATATATCTTCTTTGTTTTATGCAACATAATTTTATCACTTCTTTTTATTCAATTCAATAATTCCTATATAAGATTTCTATATTTCACAAAAAAAGTTATTGATTTTTTCAATAACTTTCATATATTATTAAAAACAAAATTCAACAACTCTTAACGAATCTCTCCAAGAACAAATCAATTTTCCATCATAACAATGATTTTCCTTTAATAAAAAATATCCTAAATGTGAATTTTGTAGATTGTCTTTCAATTTTTGATAAACACTCTCTGTTGCACACTTTACCTCAACTATTCTTGTTTCATTTTTAAGAGCGTTTTGAATAGCCTGTGACAAAAGATCTCTATCATAATCTTCCATATAACAATCTATACTTTTATAATAATTATATTCATTTTTCATTGTTTTCTCATATCCATTATCTGGCTGATAACATCTTAACATATCCTCACTATTCATTAGAAAACAACTATAACAACAATGTGTCATATTCTTATCTTCAACATCACCCCACGTTACATCACTATAATAATAATCATCATCTATACATAACATAATCCATGCATGAAAATTATCATTTGAAGTGTTCCTTTTAGAAACCCCTGACATATAAGTTGCCTTTATTCCACATTTCAATAATAAGTATTGATATGCTTTTGCATATCCAGCACAAACTGATTCATTGTCTATCAATGCACTTAACATATTTTGATCATTCTTATTATTTTGATAATGAACTGTTTCTATAATGTATTGATAGATCATCTTGATTTTATTAAAATCATCCATTTGTTGATTGACTTGTTGAATAACACTTTCTGTTTCTTTTTCTATTTGTTTATTATATTTTTGAACTTCATCTTTATTATAAAGATAAGATGGTTTGATTTTTATTTTGTTATCTTCTTGTATATATTGAAAAGAAGTTTGAATATAAAACAATGAAGGATAATCCATTAAAATATATTGATATATCTTTTTAGCTTTTGATAGATTTATATGTTCAATAACAATTTCTTTTTGAAATTTTATAAAACCTGTATATAACTTATGATAAGCCTTTTGCTCTTCATTGTTTAACTTTTGATAATAATATTGATAATTAACTTCTTTATTACTCTTGGCTTGTTGTGTAGGTTGATGATTATTTTCACTTTTAGAATAAAAATCACAACCTGCCATAATTATAAGAAAAAATACACATAAAATAATTTTGACTCTTTTATACCTCATGATGATTTCTCCTTTTATACATGTATTGAATAATAAAAAAAGCCCTGAATAAGGGGCAGTTTTTATAACACTTTTTGACCGTTATATGTTCCGCAATGTTTGCATACTCTATGAGATAATTTGTATTCTCCACATTCAGGACAAACAACTACAGCTGGTACAGTTAACTTATCATGTGTTCTTCTTTTATTTCTTCTTGTTTTTGAAACTCTTCTTTGTGGTACTGCCATAGGTACACCTCCTTATTCTTTATCCTTAAAATAATCTTTAAGTTTAGCAAGTCGAGGATCTATATAATCTTCATCTTGCTGTATATCTTCTTCATTCAATACTTTCCAACCATTGCCTTTGGTCTTCAAAGTTGCGCCTTCTTTTACAATGCGCATAGGAACATCCATCATAATTTCTTGAAATACTATAGGTGTTAAATCAACAGTATCTCTTTTCACCTCGATAACATCTTCATCTTCCTCAGGTTTATAAAAAGCAAAGACTGTCGATGAATCAATAGTAAATGGATAATCCACATTTTCTAAAGAAACGGCACATGGTAGAATCATTTGACCTTTAATTGTAAAATCAACGTATAATTGACGATTTTTCATGTCTAGACGTCCTAGTCCTGTAACATTGACATCTTTTAAACCATTGATTTGAGATAAATTATGAAACATTTCATCAGGAAAAGACAACATTTCATCAAATGAAAAGCGTCCATCCTTTTGTTTCACAATCCATTGTAAACTCCATTTCAAAAAAATCACCCTTTACACCGCATAGCCAATTATATATAAAACTTATGAATATGTCAATCAAAATTTATCTTATTTTATTGAATGTAGGCTAACTTTTTATTAAAAGTATCATTATCATACAAACTGTGTTAAACTAAAAAAGAGGTGAATGTTTATGAAAGTACTTGGTATTATCGTTGAATACAATCCATTCCATAATGGACATATTTATCATATTCAAAAAGCAAAGCAAATAACACAATGTGATTATACAATTGCTGTTATGTCTTCTTCCTTTGTTCAAAGAGGCGAACCTGCAATTATTGATAAATGGATAAGAAGTCAACTAGCTATTCAATATGGTGTGGATTTAGTTATTGAACTTCCTTTCGTTTATGCTTGTCAAAGTGCTGATTATTTTGCAAAAGGTGCTATTCAGTTATTACATGCTATTGGTGTGACAGATATTTGTTTTGGTAGTGAAGATGGAAATATTCAAACCTTTATAGATATATCTCAAGCTATTCAAAGTCACAACGAACAATATAACACTCTTGTCAAAAAAGCAATGAAAGAAGGATTACGTTATCCAGATGCTTGTAATCAAGCATTAAAAATTATTTTAAACAAAGAAATTAAAACACCTAATGATTTATTAGGTCTTAGTTATGTTAAAGAAATTATGATGAATCATTATCAAATAACACCTCATTGTTTTCAAAGAACAAATGAGTACCATGATACAACATTAAACAATATAGCCAGTGCTACTGCTATTCGCCAAGCTATTTTCAATCATCAAGATTTTTCACATGCTTTACCTCATCATGAATACTACCAAAATAATATTTATAAACTTGATGATTTTTATCCATATCTACGTTATCAAATCCTAACAACCTCTTTAGACACATTGAAAAGTTATCATATGGTTGACGAGGGATTAGAAAATGTTTTAAATAAACATATTCTTAAATCACATAATATGGAAAGTCTTATACAATCGCTTTTATCCAAGCGATATACAAAACCACGTATTCAACGCATGCTTATTCATATTCTTATGAAGAATACAAAACAAGATATTCAAGATGCAATGAATATTGATTATTTAAGAATATTAGCAATGAATGAAAATGGTAGAAAGTATCTAAATAAAATGAAAAAAGTTTGTTCTTATAAAATAATAACAAACTTCTCAAGCTATCATCACCCAGCTCTTGATTTAGAACTTCAAGCAACAAAACTTTTATCTTTAATTTCATCAAATCCTCAAGAAATAATAAATAAGGAATACTCACATATTCCTTACATTAAAGAAGATTAAGTTTTTCTAATATTTCTATTCCCTCTTTAACAGCACCATCTTCATTTGTAAGATGAAGTTGATATGCTGCTGCTTTTTTAGCATACTGATCTGCATTATATGGTGCAAATGAATAAGAAAATTTTTCAAGCATACCCACATCATTTAATCCATCTCCAAAAACAGCGATCTCATCCCTTTGATACTTTTTCTTCTTAATCACCTTTTCCAACATACTCCCTTTATTTAAACGATTTGTTGTAATTTCAATATTATCACCAAAAGATGATGATATTTCTAAAAATGGAATATCAAGTTTCTCTTTAACACCTTGTATAGAATGAACATCTAAATGACGGGCATCTATTTTAAGAACTTGAATACCTTTTTCAACGATTTCATATGGCGAACTTGCATAATGAAAATCTCTTAAATAACCTTCTCTTGTTGTAAATGTTTTATGTGGTAATTCTTTCTTGGAACCATATTGAAAACTTTTAAGTAATAATTTCATATGATAATCCCAAAATTCATCTTCATCAACAAGCGAAAACTTACCTTGATTTGTATGTATTGCTAATAAATACCCATACTGATGAAGAGTATTAGCAATTTTAATAAAAGAATCATTATCCATAGGATAAATCTCATTAATTGTTCCTTCTCTATTTCTATATTGAGTTCCATTGTTTAATATTAAATCACACTCTAATTGATATTGATCTAACAGATCAATAACCATATTTATGTCTCTTCCAGTCGCAATAATAAATTCAATTCCTTGATCTATATAATACTTTAACTTTTGAAATGTCTCTTTTTCAATTGTATCATCATGTTTAATTAATGTTCCATCTAAGTCACAAACTATACATTTAATCATATAAACCCTCCTGTACAATCATTATTGTATCATATCATTTTTTGTTTTCTTTATTTTACAAATTTAGAAAATATATCTTTGAATATTATTCCTTTTATGATATAAAATTATAATGCGAGGTAAAATATGAACGACTTAGAAATTTTAGATTTAATTAATGAAATTGGATACTTATTATTAAAACATGGAGCAGAAATTTATCGTGTAGAAGAATCATTAAAACGCATGTGTCAGGGTTTTGGATTTGAAAACATAGAAATTTTTGCTATACCATCTTACTATACAATATCTTTAACATTGCACGATGGAACACCTTACCAATCTTCTAAACGTTCTCGTGTCAATCATTTTCATTTAGATCATCTTTATGAATTAAATTGTCTTGTAAGAAAAATAAGTAATCAAGAAATAAAGAAGGAAGATATACAAAAAGAAATCAAAAAAATAAAATCACAACCTCTTAATCTCCATCTTATTCTTATTGGATATATTGTATCATCAGCTATGTTTTGTATTTTCTTTGGTGGAGGAATCATGGAAATGATTGTTTCTGGAGGTATAGGGTTTATTCTCTACTATTTTATTTATTTAATGGAAAGATTAAATATCAATAGTATTGTTAGAACTTTATTATCAAGTATAGTTCTTTCAACAATTGCTATTCTTTGTCATAAAATGCATATCATTGCAAATCAACAATCAATAATTACTGGAACATTAATGCTATTAGTTCCAGGAATTGCTATCACAAACAGTTTAAGAGATATAATAGGTGGAGATTACGTTTCTGGGCTATCTCGAATGATTGAAGCCATCTTAGTTGCTGTTAGTATAGCCATTGGTGTTGGTATTATGATGATGATTTTAGGAGGTGCTTAAAATGGATATATTTATTCAATGTTTTAGTGCATTTATAGGTTGTTTTGGCTTTTCATTTATTTTTAGAATCCATAAAAATATAAGATTTGCTATTATAGGTGCTATAGTTGGTACACTAGGATGGGTTATTTATTTAGCAACTTTTTCTATTCATAATAAGTTTATTCAAACATTTATTGCTATGTTATGTATTTCACTCTTATCTGAAATGTTGGCTCGTATTTGTAAAGTGCCTGCTACTATTTTTATTATTATTGGTTGTTTTCCCCTTGTTCCTGGTAGTGGTATCTACTATACAATGCTATACGCTGTTCAAGGATTAAATAATATGTTTATAGAAAGCTTTTTAGAAACATTGGGTATTAGCTTTTCTATAGCCTTTGCTATTCTTATTTCGTCCACTCTTATTCAAGTTTATAAACGTATAAAAACAAAAGATTTTGCTTCGATTGAGTAAGCAATTTTTTTATAATAAAAAAAGAGGTGAAACTCAGTTTCAACCTCATAACCACATCAAGATTATCCTCTTAAATGTGCATTATATTCTTTAGCAACAACATGTAAGATATTATCCATTGTATCATTAATTGTAGCTTCATCTAATGTCTTTGTTGGATCTTGGAAAGTTAACGCAATAGCTACTGATTTCTTTCCTTCTTCTATATGTTCACCAACATAAACATCAAATATTTGTATTTTAGAAATTAATCTCTTGCTTACCTTTTGAATTGAACGAACAACATCATTTGTTGGAATATCTTGATCCATAACAAGAGCAATATCTCTTGTTACTGATGGATATTGTGGAATAGCTGCAAACTTCAATGCTCTTGTTCTTAAGTTCAGTAATACAGATAAATTTAACTCAGCAACATACGTATCCTTAACACCATATTTCTTAGCCATACGTGGATGGATTTCTCCAATTACTCCAACAATATCTTTTCCCATTTGAATATATCCACTTCTTCCAGGATGGAAATAAGGATTATTTTCTTCAACTCTTACTAAATTATATCTTGATTCCTCAATGCATAATTTCTTAAAGATTGTTTCAACAAAACCTTTTACTAAATAAAAGTCTGCTTTTTGATTAATTTGTTTCCAAGGAACATTATGATACATTCCAGAGCAAGCAATACTCAATGTTTGAATTTCAGTTTCATTAGAGTAAGTATTTGATAATTCATAAATACATACATCTTTATTAGCATGTGAATTATTATAGTTAATCACTTGTAATAAAGAAGGAATCACAGATTTTCTTGTAACACTTCTTTCTTCACCTAATGGTAACATTAATTCAACTTCTTTATTCTTATGGAATAAATTAAAATCATCAACCATAGTTGGAGAAATTAAAGTATATGTTATCACTTCATGTAATCCTAAATCAGCTAATAAATGTCTTATAAATCTTGTTTTATCTTGCACATCAGTTAAAGCACCCTTTGTCATTTCCATAAGAGGTAATGTTGAAGGTATATGATCATATCCATACATTCTTGCCACTTCTTCAATAAGATCTGCAGCCATTGTCATATCATTACGATATGTTGGTACTATTACCTCAAATGTTTCATCATTAAGTTCATAACTAAAATGAAGTCTTGTAAAAATATCAGCAATTTCATCAGTTGTTATTGATGTTCCTAACAATCCATTAACACGTGAAGTTGTTAAAGTAATCACTTTCTGATCTGATTGATAAGTTGTTGTTACACTCTTATATATTTCTTTAGCATCTGCTAAATCTTTAAGTAAAGACGCACAACGATTTAAAACTCTTTCACTATTAGCAGTATCAATAGCACCCTTAATATAATGTTGTGATGCATCTGTCAACAAATTCATACGACGAGCAGTATTTCTTAATGTTGCTCCATTAAATGTAGCAGCCTCAATGACAATATTTGTTGTATGATCATCAATTTTGGTATCATTTCCACCCATAACACCAGCAATACATCCAATACCATCATCTGTTGATACGACAATATCTTCTGGTAATATTTGATATTCTTTTTCATCTAATAAAACAGCTTTTTGATTAAATCCAGTTTTAACAACAAAACCTTTTTTCTTTAATTTATCATAATCATACATATGAATTGGTTGACCAGTTTCTACCATAACAAAGTTAGAAATATCAACAATATTATTGATTGGTTTAATACCACTAGCCATTAAAGCTGTTCTTAACCATTCAGGTGATTCTTTTGTTGTCACACCTTTGACTAATTTAGCTCCAAAGAAAGGACATAAATCTGTTTCAACATCAACAGTAATTTCACTTTCTAATTCATCCATATCAACAACATTTGGAAGTTGAACTTCCCTATTCAATAATGCCCCAACTTCATATGCTAATGATGTCATTGCCATACAATCTGAACGATTTGGTGTTAATCCTATTTCTAAAACAGTATCATCATATCCCATATATTTTAATGCATCTTCTCCTACTGGAGCATCTTGAGGTAAAACATGAATACCTGCTTTATCTTCTTCTCTTAATAATCTTTGATCAATTCCTAATTCAGCAATAGAACAAATCATACCATTAGATTCTTCACCACGAATTTTGCTTTCTTTAATTTTAAATCCGTCACCTAAATCACACCCAGGTAAAGCTACAATAACTTTTTGTCCTGCAGCAACATTTGGTGCACCACAAACAATTTGACTAACAACTCCTGGTTTCACTTCTACTTGACATACATTTAAATGGTCACTATCTGGATGTGGCTTTGTTTCTTTCACATAACCAACAACTAATTTATCACCACGTGCAAAAGCATGCATTCCTTCTACTTCATGACCTATTGATGTTAATTTTGCTGCAATTTCTTCTGCAGTAAAATCATCGACTTTTACATATTGATTTAATAATTTTAAACTTGCTTCCATAATTAATCCTTTCTAGTGAATTGATTTAAAAATCTTAAATCATCACTGTAGAAATTTCTAATATTATCAATACCATATTTCAACATGGCAACTCTTTCTAATCCAATTCCAAATGCAAATCCTTGATAAACTTCTGGATCAAAACCACACATTTCAAGAACTTTTGGATTAACCATACCAGCTCCCAATACTTCAATCCATCCTGTATATTTACACATTGGGCAGCCTTTTCCATCACAATTATGACAACTTATATCAACTTCAACACTTGGTTCAGTAAATGGGAAATATGATGGTCTTAAACGTATTTCTCTTTTCTCACCAAACATTTTTTTAGCAAACAATTCTAATGTCCCTTTTAAATCAGCCATTGTAATGTTTTTATCAATAACCAATCCTTCACATTGACTAAATTGATGTGAATGAGTTGCATCGTCATCATCTCTACGATATGTTTTACCAGGACAAATAATTTTAATTGGTCCTTTTCCTTGAGCTTTTAACATTGTACGAGCTTGTACTGGGGATGTATGACAACGCATAAGTAATGTATCATTAATATAAAATGTATCTGTCATATCTCTTGCTGGATGTCCTGCAGGTATATTCATTAATTCAAAATTATAATGATCTGTTTCTACTTCTGGTCCTTCAGCAACACTATATCCCATTCCTATAAATAAATCTTCTAATTCTTCTCTTACCATAGAAAGTGGATGAATGCTTCCTAAAGGTAAAGTTGTACTTGGTAATGTAATATCTATTTTTTCATTCTTTATTTTTTCATTCATTTCTGCTTCTTCTAAAGCAACTTTCTTGTCTTCAATAGCTTTTGTTATATCTTGTTTGACTTTGTTTGATACTTGTCCAAAAGATGCTCGTTCTTCTTTTGTCATATCTTTCATAGATTTCATTGCTGCTTGCATAGGGCCTTTCTTTCCTAAATAAAAGACTCTTAGATCATTCAAATCTTTTAACGAAGTACAAACAGAAATTTTATCAAGGGCTTCTTCCTTAATTTTTAATAATTCGTCCATTAACTTGTCCTCCTTCAAATAAAAAATCGTTCCTGTTAAGGAACGACATATAATCGCGGTACCATCCTCATTCATAACATCATGTTATGCACTTAATTCACAGTAACGTTGTGTGAACGGCGATGATTAGTCGCACTCCAAGGTGAATTCAATAAATGCATTGTAAGAAAACTTTCAGCCTTATGTTTTCCTCTCTTATACAAATTCTTTACCTACTTGTCCTTTTCTACGTGTTTACCAAAATATTATAGCCAAATTTCCTCATAAAAACAAGTCTTTTTTCAAAAGAGTCATATTATTTGTGAAACAAAAGTGATATTGTCTTATTGTAATCAAATTGACTTTGTCCCAAATATATAATATATAATGACCTAGTATGGGAGGTCATTATGAGAAAGGTTGAATTAAGAATGAAT
>JAETUM010000075.1 GCA_021768625.1 Candidatus Stoquefichus sp.
GATGAAGTTGTGATAGAGAAAGAGGAAACTCCAAAAGAGAAAGTAGAGTTAGACAATTTAGGAGAAGAGAAAGTCAAGACAGAAGATGAGACAGATATAGCATTATGGTTATATACGTTAGGAGCATCAGGATGTCTATATATGAGTATCGTATTAGATAGATATAAGAAAAGAAGAATGAATTAAAGAAAGAAAAGACAATATACAATGAATTTGTGATATTGTCTTTTTTAATAATGGATATTATATAATATAATTAAATATTGATAAAGAGAGGATATTTTATGAGATTTAAAGATAAGGTTGTTGTAGTGACAGGTGGAGCAAGTGGTATTGGAAAGTGTATTGCTGAAATGTTTCAACAACATTACCAGGTGCACATGTTTGTATTATTGATATTAAGGATAATGATTATTTTGTAGGAGATATCGGAAATGAGAAGACTTTGACTGATTTTACGAATAAAATTATTCAAGATTACCAACATGTTGATTATATTGTTAATAATGCAAAGCCATTATTTAAAGGAATAGATGAGTGTAGTTATGATGAGTTTAATGAAGCTTTAAGAGTGGGGGTAAGTGTACCATTTATGCTAGTAAAATTATTAAAAGACTATCTTAATCCTCATGCAAGTATTGTAAATATTTCTTCATCAAGAGATCGTATGTCACAGTCTCAAAGTGAAAGTTATACAGCTGCTAAAGGTGGCATTTATGCTTTGACTCATGCATTATCAGTTTCCTTGTCAGGGAAAGCAAGAGTAAATTCAATTTCTCCAGGATGGATTGATGTGAATGGTAAAGAATATGATGGTGCTGATGCATTACAACACCCTGTTCAAAGAGTAGGTAAACCTGAGGATATTGCTCATATGGTTTTATTTCTTTGTGATGAAAAAGCAGGATTTATAACCGGGGAGAATATTTGTATTGATGGAGGAATGAGTCATTTAATGATTTATCATGATGATTATGGTTGGGATTATCAAGAAAATGAAAAATAATCAGTTACATAAAAAATTATTGAACTAAAAGTTCAAAGAAAAGATTTATATTTTGATTTTCATACGAACCTTTTTTGCACAATCTTCTTTATGACTTTTAAAAGATATCTATACATGATATAAAATAATTCAGGAGGTAGAATGATGAAAGCAAAAGATGTATTACAATTAGAAAAGGAGTTATCTTTTGATTCTTTTGATAATGAAGATGCTTACCATATTGCAGGAAGTATTGTTAAAAGAATCAAAGAAGAAAAAATGAAAAACATAAGAATTAGAGTTGTATTGAATGATGAACTTGTATTTCAATATTTAATGAACGGTAAAAAAGGAGAATATTGGTTAAATAGAAAACAGAACACTATAGAGAAATATGGACATAGTGGATATTATATGTTTTTAGAAAACGAAGAAAATGGAACATATAAAGAAATAGAAGATGATGAAACTTATGTTCTTTGCGGAGGCGCCTTTCCTATTATTGTGAAGGGTGAAATGATAGGAAGTTTTATTGTGTCTGGATTAACTCACGAAGAAGATCATCAGCTTATTGTTGATGCATTTAAGGAATATAAAAACATTTAAGAAAGGCAAAAAGATAAAATGAAACTAGGGATTTTAGGAACAGGAATGATTGTTCAAGATTTAATGAAAACCTATCATGAGTTTGATATTGAGGAAACATATGTTTTAGGAACAGAAAATACAAAAGAAGAAACAGAAAAATTAGTAGATACTTATCATTTAACAGGAACATATTATGATTATGATGATATGTTAAAAAGTCATATAGATACAATTTATTGTGCTTTACCAAATCATTTACATTATAGTTTTTCAAAAAGAGCGTTAGAGGCAGGAAAGCATGTTATTATTGAAAAACCTATAACTGTTAATGTTGAAGAATTAGAAGAACTAATTGCTATAGCAAAGCAAAATCATTTGATGATTTTTGAAGCAATGAATATTCATTATTTACCAGCTTATATTTCCTTGAAAGAAGGTATTGAGCAATTAGGGAAAATTAAAATCATATCATTTAATTACTCCCAATATTCATCTAGATATAATGCATTTAAAGAAGGGAATATCTTACCAGCTTTTGATTTTCATAAGGCAGGAGGAGCATTAATGGATTTAAATGTATATAATATTCATACTTTGATAGGATTGTTTGGTAAGCCACTTGATAATAGATATATGGCTAATGTAGAAAAAAATATTGATACAAGTGGAATGATGTTATTTGATTATAAACACTTTAAAGCTATTACAATAGGGGCTAAGGATTGTAAAGCTCCTTTGATGAATACAATTCAAGGAGATAAGGCAGCTATTGTTGTAAATACACCTTTAAATCAATTAAAAGAATATACAATTTATTATAATGATGGAAAATATGAAGTGAAAACTTTCGAAGATAAACATCGTTTAAGTTATGAATTTAAAGAATTTATAAGAATGATTAAAGAAAAAGATTTTAAAAGACAACAAAAAATGTTAAATCTTTCTTTGGAAGTATCAAGAGTAATGAGTAGAGGAAGAAAACAAGAAGGGATAGTGTTTGATAATGATAGATAATAAATTAGTATTGGGATATATCGGAAATGGAAAAAGTGCAAATAGATATCATTTACCATTTGTTATGCAAAGAAAGGATAAATTTATAGTTAAAACAATTTATGATCCTTATATACGTCACGATATATGGCAAAAGTTAGAGGGTATTAATTATACAGACAATGTAGAAGATATTTATAAAGATTCAGAAATCGATATGGTCATTGTTTGTACTGGACATCATTATCATTATGAATATACAAAAAGAGCACTAGAAGAAGGAAAACACTGTATGTGTGAAAAGCCTTTTATGGAAACATATGCTCAGGCTCAAGAAATTTTTGATTTAGCAAACAAAAAAGGTCTTTATTGTTCGGCTTATCAAAATAGAAGATATGATATTGATTTTTTAACTGTTCAAAAGGTCATTGAATCTGGAAAGTTAGGAGACTTACTTGAGTTAGAGATGCATTTTGATTATTATCGTCCTGAAGTTCCAGAAAATATTCAACATTTTGATCCAGCAATGTCTTATTTATATGGACATGGATGTCATACATTGGATCAAGTGATTTCTTATTTTGGAAAACCTGATTCTGTTCATTATGATGTAAGACAGTTATTAGGTAGTGGAAGAATGAATGATTATTTTGATTTAGATTTGTATTATGGGACTTTAAAAGTTTCTGTAAAATCATCATTTTTTAGAGTTAAATCAAGACCTTCATTTATCGTTTATGGTAAAAAGGGAGTTTTTGAAAAATATTATAAAGACAGACAAGAAGAGCACTTAAAGTTATTTCATATGCTAACAAATGATGATTTTGGAAAAGATTTACCTGAACATTATGGAATACTGACATATTATGATGATGAGGGTCAATACCATGAAGAAAAAGTTCCAAGTGTTGATGGTGATTATGCACGTGTGTATGATGGTATTTATGATTGCATTGTGAATGGTAAAGAACAAGTTATTAAGCATTGGCAAACTTTATTACAAATGGAAATGTTAGAAACTGGTGTCAAAGGATTAAAATAAAATACGACTATTGAAAATATTATAGCTAAGATGAACTATCTTAGCTTTTTTATTAGCTTTATAATAATTGATTGGGTAGCTATTAAATGTTAAAAGTATTTACAAAATATTAAAAAAAATAGAAAGTAAATGTAAATGACACTTCAAAATTAACGAAATATATTTTTAAAAAAATATAAATATGTTATTTTTTCTAGAGTTAAAGGAAGTGATATAAAATTTTTATCATAAACTTTAATAAAAATAATTACAAAGAAATGAGGTTAAAGTGATTTATATGAAGTATAAAGGAAGTTATTTAAGCTATTTATTAATGTATTTATTTTATTTTATGTCATTGGCATTACTTTCAGGATTAATATCAGTTTATTTGATGGATAAAGGTTATAGTGCATCACAAGTGAGTTTGGTTGTATCATGCTCATTTATTGTATCAGTGATTGTCCAACCATGGATTGGATATTTAAATGATAAATATCATATTAAGTGGGTGAATGGATTGATTTTAGTAACTACAGCTATTTTAGGAATTATTTTTATTTTTGCGAATAACATATATGCAATTGCTATTATATATAGCTTAGCTTTAGGACTGTTTAATGGGACAAAGCCAGTTATTGAAAGAATGGCAACTTTATCTAGGCATCAATATGGGCGTATTCGTATATGGGGAACATTAGGATATGCTATTGGCTCACAGATTGGGGGTATTATTTATCAATATATATCATCAGAGGGAATGTACCTTTCTTTTTCAGCAGGACTATTTATATGTATTCTTGGAATCATTGGCACTCAAAATGATAAAACAATGGACGATGAAGTTAGTAAGATTAAGCAAGATGATAGAAAGCTTTGGCATAAAAATTTTATTATTTATATTATTATCATTTGTATTTTTTATGGTATTACAAATTTGAATACAACATATTTACCAGCAATGTTTCAGAATCAAGGAATAGGTATAGATAAGGTTTCGACAATTATTTTGATGATAACACTTTCTGAATTACCACTTATTTATTATTCAAATTATTATATGAATAAAATAACTAATCAACAAATGTTGATTCTTATTTTCTTCTTATTACTTATTCAATTTGGAACTTATAGTTTTATTCCTTTCAATAGTATCCAAATAATTGTTTCAATATGTACTAAAGCAGTTTCTACAGTTATATTTATTATGTTAAATATGAAAATTGTAGCAACAATTGTTAGTCCACAAATGCAAATGAGTGCACTCGCATGGGTTTCAACTTTTAATAGTTTTGCATCTATTGTTTTTCAAAGTATTGGAGGTGCAATTTTAGATTATCATACATATTCATTTTTATATTTTATATTATTTGTTTTTGCATTATTAGGTTTCACAATTTGTTTGTTTTATCATCTACCATCAGGTGATGAATATCAATTATTCAAATAAAATTGAAGATGTATAAAAATTATGAAAAAAAAGAAGATTTTGTTTAATTTTCTTCTTTTAAAATATCTAGAGTTGAAAAACGTCCTTGTTCAATAATTTTTGAAACGGTTGTTTTGCGTTCTATATTTGCATCATAATTTAAAGCAAATACACAAGAGTATAATAAATCTAAAATATATTCAAATGAAATATCAGTAGAAAAAGTTGCTATTTTAGAATAAAGCTTTTCTCTTGTACAAATTCTAAGAACAACATTTGCATTTCTTGAAACAGTATTATCGCCAATGTTTGTAATTCCAATAATAGGAATATGGTTACCTTTTAATGCAAGAATAACATTTTTAAAAATAGGTGTTTCTCCAGAATATGATACAATAATAGCACAACTATTTGGATCTGCATTAACAGCACTATAAACGAGCTCACCTTGTAAGTTACAAATAGTTACTTTTTTTTGAATACGAGACATATTATGAGCAAATTCTTGAGTAATTAAACCATTATTACTTACTGCGAATAAGTAAATTGAAGATGTCTTTCTTATTATTTGAACAGCTTTTTGCAAATCATCATGAGTTACTAATGATAAAGTGTCACTAATAGATTCTTTTTTTAATGTTGCAAGTTTTGAAGCAATAGACATAATTGTATCATTGTTTTTAAATGGATAATTGGCATCAATATCACAAAAATGAGTTTCTAAATATTCTACTTCTTTTAAATAAGCTTCTTTTAATTCATTCCATCCATTAAATTTCATTTTATGGGCTATTCTTATTAAAGTAGAAGGGGAAGTATATGTTGCGTTAGCAATATCTTTTGTTGTTAAATCTCTGATTTTCATTCCATTCTCTAATATAAAGTCAATAATAACTCTTTCACTATTTGAAAAATCACATCTTTCTAATCTTTCTTTTATTAACATACGCTCACCTCAAAAATATTCTATCATAAATTTTAAGAGAATTCTATTGAGGAATATTCCTGAAATTTGAAATAAATAATTTGAACTCTGTAAATATAATTTTATTATATTTTGAAAGTATTATTGATAGAGAAAAAAAGAATAAGATATGATCATTCTAAAAAAAGACAATATATAAATGTAGAAGAAAGTTCAGTGAATAAAAAAAGAAAGAGATAATTTAAATTTAAAAGGAAAGGAAGTATTTGGTATATCTAGAGTACAAAGTATCAAAAAACATTTCAATACAGAGGGAATTTTGAGTTATTTAAAGAATGAGACAATAAGACAAGCTCAATAGGTAATGAATAATTGATGGAAATGATGAATAGAGTAGGTTACTCATATAATCATTTACCTTTGTAAATTATATTTACAATTTATATATATCATATCTTTCTTTTTGTAAATAGTATTACAATGATGATTGACTTTATTGATTATCTTATTTTTCTCTTTAAAATGGATTGTGGTGAGGTGAATGTAATGATAAATTTTGAATATCAAAATCCAACAAGAATTATATTTGGAAAGGGAAGTTTAGAAAAGCTTCCAAAAGAAGTTATGAATTATGGAAATCATGTTTTATTAGTTTATGGAAGAAGCGTGAAACAAAATGGAATATATGATCGAATTGTTGAATATTTCAATCAAAATAATATTAAATATTATGATTTGTCATCCGTAACATATCCATCATTAGATTGTGTTTATAAAGGAATTGAAATTGCTAAAAAGAATCGTGTTAATATTGTTCTTGGTATTGGCGGTGGAACTTGTATTGATGTAGCAAAATCAATTGCTTTAGGTGCTGCTAATGACGTTGATATTTGGGATGTATTATCAAGAAAAGTATCTTGGGATAATTTGAATTGTTTACCCATTGGAGCTATTGTAACAGTGGCTGGTAGTGGTAGCGAAATGGATGGAAATAGTGAAATTGAAAATACAGAAACAGGAGCTCATGGAAGTATAGGCTCTTTTCAAAAGACTTATCCTACATTTGCTATTTTAGATCCTGAACTAACTTATAGTTGTCCATGGAAATTAACAGCTTATCATACAATGACTATTGTTGTTCAAGCTATGGAACAATATTTGATTGATACAGGAGATACACCTATTCAAGATGGTTTTGTAGAGGTTGTTTGTAAGACAGTTATGGATTCATTAAGAGTTTTAAAAAATGATTTAAATAATTACTCAGCAAGAGCAAATATTATGTGGGCAAGTGCTTTGACATGTAATAGAATACTTGGCAGAGGAAAAGGTGCTGATTGGTTAGGTGGAGCTATTGGTGGTTTAATTGATGACCTATTAAATTTAACATATGCTCAAGGAATTGCTATTACATGGCCTAAATATTTATTAACTTGTTATAAAGAACATTTACAAACAATGAAATCATTTGCATTACATGTTATGAATATTGATCCAACATCCAAAACTGATGAGGAAATTGCTCAAGAAGGTGCCCAAGCACTACAAGATTTTTATAAAGAAATGGGAATAGCAACAACAGCTAAAGAATTAGGTGTTAATAAGTATGACATGAATAAGATAGAACAAAGAATAAATCATCTTGCAAAAAGAAATGTTATTTCTAAGGAAGATATTGAAACAATTGTAAGATTAGCTATAGGAGGTTAATATGTTATCAGATTCAAAATTAGGCTTTGGTTTAATGCGTTTGCCAAAAGATGATAATGGAGTCATTATTTTAGATCAAGTTCAAGCAATGGTAGATGCATTTATGGAAAAAGGATTTACTTATTTCGATACTGCTTATGCTTATGCAGGTAGTGAAGAAGCGATGAGAAAAACTCTAGTGGAAAGATATCCAAGAGATAGTTTCACAATTGCAGATAAATTACCTGCTTGGAAATTGAAAAGGGAAGATGATGTGGAAAGAATATTTAATGAATCTTTACAATTAAGTGGTGTTGATTACTTTGACTTTTACTTGCTTCATAGCATTGAAAAAAGTCATTATCCAACATATGAAAAATATCATTGTTTTGAATTCGTAAGTGAGATGAAAAAACAAGGAAAAATAAAAAATATTGGTTTTTCTTTTCATGATGATGCTCAATTTTTAGACAAAGTTTTAACTGAACATCCTGAAATAGATTTCATACAGTTACAATTAAATTATTTGGATTGGGAAAATGGTGTGATTCAATCAAGAAAAAATTATGAAATTGCCAGAAAACATAATAAACCAATTGTTGTTATGGAACCTGTAAAAGGTGGAACACTTGCAGCTTTTCCAAAGAATATTGAAAAAATATACAAAGATTATAATCCAAATGCTTCCATTGCTTCTTGGGCACTTCGTTATATAGCATCATTAGATGGTGTGATGACAGTGTTATCAGGAATGTCTAATGAAGAACAAATGAATGATAATCTTTCAACAATGTCAAAATTTGTAAAGATGAATGATGAAGAATTAGAACTTGTTAGAAAGGTAACAAGTGAAGTTTTATCATTCCCAACTATCCCTTGTACAGGTTGTCGTTATTGTGTTCCAGGATGTCCAATGAAGATACAAATACCAGATTTATTTACAGCATACAATAGTGCAAAAACTTATGGTGAAAACAGACGATATGATACTTATTATAAGGATCATAGTCAAGGAGATAATCATCCAGCAAGTGCATGTATTGAATGTGGACAATGTGAGAGCGTATGTCCCCAACATTTGGAAATTATTTCTTTATTAAAAGAAGTGTCTAAAGAATTTGATGAGAAATGATTGTGTCATCATTTCTTGTTATATAAGGAAAAGGAGGAAGAAATATGATAGGTTCTATAGCTGCTGTTCTAACAACTGGAGCATTTGTTCCACAAGTTATAAAGGTTATTAAAACAAAAGATACAAGTGCATTATCATTAGGAATGTATTCAATGCAAATTTGTGGTGTGTTTCTATGGTTGATACATGGCATTCGTATAAATGATGTGGCATTAATAGGAGCAAATAGTATTACATTCTTATTATCATTAATTATTTTAGTGTATAAATTAAAGTATAAATAGAGAAGTTTTTCATTTTCATATTGACTGATTCCATTGATTTTAGTAATATTTTCCTACGAAGTAGGAGAGAGAAGTATGACAAGGGAAAAATTTTCATCACGTTTAGGATTTATTTTGATTTCAGCAGGATGTGCAATAGGACTAGGAAATGTATGGAGATTTCCATATGTTGTAGGACAATATGGAGGAGCTTTATTTGTTTTTATATATTTATTTTTCTTAGTTATTTTAGGTGCACCAATCATGACAATGGAGTTTGCTGTTGGGCGTGCTAGTCAAAAAAGCTGTGTAAAAGCTTTTGAGACTTTAGAACCTCAAAAGAAAACTTGGAAGAAGATTGGTTATTTTCAAGCTGCTGGAAATTATGTATTAATGATGTTTTATACAACAGTAGGAGGTTGGATGATCTCTTATTTCTTTAAAATGTTAAATGGGGATTTTCAAGGAATTACACCAAGCCAAGTGAATGATATCTTTAATCAATCTTTACAAGATCCATTTCTACAAGTTTTTTGGATGGTTGTGGTTGTGTTATTAGCATTTGGAATTTGTTCAATGGGGTTACAAAATGGTGTTGAAAAAATAACAAAGTTAATGATGTCATCTTTACTAATTATTATTATCGTATTGGTTATTAGAGCAATAACTTTACCTCGTGCTATGGATGGATTATCCTTTTATCTTGTTCCTCATTTTGAAGTTATTGAAAAATACGGTTTATTAGAAATTATCTTTGCAGCTATGGGACAGGCTTTCTTTACATTAAGTTTAGGAATAGGTGCTATAGCTATATTTGGAAGTTATATAAATAAAGAAAGACGACTATTTGGAGAAACAATAAGTGTTTGCGTTTTAGATACTTTTGTTGCTATTATGTCAGGGTTAATTGTTTTTCCAGCATGCTTTGCTTTTGGGGTTAATCCTGAAAGTGGACCAGGGCTTGTTTTTATCACTTTACCTAGTATTTTTAATGAAATGTGGTTAGGTCAATTTTGGGGTTGTTTATTCTTTATATTTATGAGTTTTGCTGCTTTATCAACAATTATTGCTGTTTTTGAAAATATTATTTCTTTTGGAATGGATTTATTTCATTGGTCAAGAAAAAAATCAGTGGCTATTCATTTGATTTTACTTCTTGTCTTATCGTTACCATGTGCATTAGGATTTAATATATTAAGCTTTTTACAACCATTAGGTGCAGGAACAACTATTCAAGATTTAGAAGATTTTCTTGTTACATATAACTTTTTACCTTTAGGGTCGTTAGCTTATCTTATTTTTTGTACATCACGTTATGGATGGGGATTTAAAAACTTCCTTAATGAAGTCAATACTGGGAAGGGAATTTCTTTCCCTAAATGGACATATCATTATTTGAAATATGTTTTACCACTTATTATTATATTTATTTTTATACAAGGATATTGGAGTTTCTTTTTCTCGTAGAGAAGATATGTACTTTGTTACATATCTTTTTTTATGAGATAAAATACTTCTTGACACATTATACTATGTAATATACTACGTTAGTAGCATATTATGAATGCATAATTAAGAAAAGGATTTTTAGATTTTTGTGTTTTAGCAAGTATTTTTAAAAAAGATTCATACGGGTATCAAATTATTAAAGATATAAGTATATGTATTCCTATTTCTGAATCTACCCTTTATCCAGTATTAAAAAGGTTAGAAGCACAAAAAAATGTGACAACATATTCTGTTGAGCATAATGGACGATTGAGAAGATATTATAAAATAACTAATTAAGGAAGAAAACATTTAGAAGAGTTTTTAGATAATTGGAAACAAATAGAAAGTATATATCAATTTATAAAAGGAGAATTAGATAATGAATAAACAAGATTATATTGCAAATTTAAAGATACAATTAAAAGATGAAACTTATGATACTGTTTGTTAAGTTGTAGAATATTATGAAGAAATTATAGATAATTTGATTGAAGAAGGAAGAGATGAAGAAGATGTTATTAGAAATATTAAAGAGGAGATTCCATCATTTGAGAGCCTGTAAATAATTTTGTGTAAAGTTTAAATTCATTAGTAGAATGGATAGTAATTACATCGAGTAATCATGTAATTACTATTTTTTATAATGTTATCATATAAATAATCGTTG
>JAETUM010000136.1 GCA_021768625.1 Candidatus Stoquefichus sp.
GTAGTCAAGTTAGTTAAAAGAAATGCACATGGCTTTAGATACTTTGACAACTTAAGAAAGAGAATTATTCTTCATTTAGGTTATAGTTATACTTTTACCTTTAAAGAACGTAAAAAAGGAATAGCTATCTCTCGATAACTATCCCTTAATCCTCCACTCTTGACACAGATCCTAAAGTTTTGTGAGTTTTTATTTATATTTACAATTTTATAACTTTTTAACGTCTATCTTAATTTAAGATAACAAAGAAAAGATTGATTATAGTATTAATCATATTTTTAAACGAGTCTTATACTGTATACCAAATATTGAGTTCTTGCCCATTTGTAATTTGTTTCTTATTTTTTCTTAATTGGTATCCAAACTTCACAATAATATTTCTCATCTTCTACTCCATGTTTATAATCTTCTGGATTTGAATATAATTCAATATTATAACCTGCTGCAATTTCATAATCATTAGAATTAGGTAACCATTCTCTAAATATTTTTTCATTTACATTTCTTATACTTTCACTTGCTCTTCCAACACAAGGGAAAATCGCCCAAGTTAGCTTTGGTATTTCTATAACCTCAAAATCATTTGGTATTTTTCCTTGATCATTATAGTCATCACCAATTATATAATCAAACACATCACATCCCATAGTTGTATCAATATTAATTGCATACTTAGCATTTATTTTATGAAAACCGCTTTTCATAAAAAACTTCTTCCACAACTTTGCTACACCATGTTCAGCATTTTCATATTTAAAGCTCATTTTTAATCCAATAACTTTAAAAGAATCTTTCTCTTCAATTTTATACTCCATCGTATATCCACCTTTCAAAATTAAATTTATTTTTAGTGATGCAAAATCTTTTATTGTAGCACCACCATCACGAACTTCTTTTGGTGTAGAACCATGGAACCTTTTAAATGCTTTAGTAAAACTATCCGGAGAATTATAGCCATATTTCATTGCTATATCAATTATTTTTTCATCTGTATTTAGGACTTCATAACCTGCCATAGATAACCTTCTATTTTTAATATATTCTCCTATTCCATAACCACAAATAATAGAAAATCTTTTTTGAAAATAATTTAACCCTAGATAAATGTTGGTGATAAAAATTAATTTTGATTGATTATATCATAGTAAATGAAAACCCAAAGCTAAAGTCTTCATACTTTAGCTCACATATACTGTTGAT
>JAETUM010000137.1 GCA_021768625.1 Candidatus Stoquefichus sp.
TTAATTTAGATGGAACTTTAGTAAAAATAACATCAGTAAAAAAATCAAAAGATGGCTACAACATTTCTTTTTCTTTTAAAGATTCAATTGGAATTGCTAAATTTGAATTTAAATCATTAGATGGCGTGCAACTCAAATCAGAACAAGAACGTTTGATAAGTTTTGGGTTAGGTGGAACACAAGTATCTTCATATTATGTATTTACTACAAAAGAAAGCAAACAATTAGAATTAATTATTACGCCTTATAAATGGATTGAAATAAAATGCCTCCATATTCCTTTATTCATTAATCTACCCATTTTAAATAAATAAAAGATACTGTTGTGGGATCCTCTGGAACCGGTGGCCGCCCGCCCCCTGGCCCTCGCGCAGGGCTCAACCGTGCCCCCATTGCTGAAGAAGGGGGATGGAATCTTTATGCTTTCGTAGGGAATAGCACTATATGGCATAACGACTATCGTGGGATTTCTAATGCTAAAGAAAAATGTTGTTGTGGAAAGAAAAGATTACCTAATAAATCTTGTTGCAAAAATGGTGAAATTGTGAATTCTAAATCTTGCAAAATAAGAATTCTCATGGGACATTATAATAAGGAAAATTTAGAAAAAAAGATTAATCAATTTTGTAAAGTTGATAGGTTTGGAATCGTAAGTTGTTATTCTACAGAAACAAATACATGGATTCCTACTACTCAATCTTATCCTAATGATGGTAGAAATTCTGATATAATTAACAGAGGAGGAGAAGCTGCACGGTATTTGCGGGCAGAGTTGGAGGCAGCTAAACAGGAAGCCAAAAATATGTGTAGCAAAGAAAATAAAAGATGTTGCTCTAAGGTTATCATTATCGTTTCGGATTCAGGAGATAAGAATGGTAAAGGAGCTTGGCAAGTAAAATTTACTTTTGGAATAAATCCCTATACAGTTATAATAGACTGCGATAAGCCCAAACCCAGAAATTGCAAAACCAGAGGAGGAATGGTTTCCTCTAAATAAGTCGAGATGTTTTAAGTTTATTCTACTATGAAATTAACATGTATTATATTTTTATTTTTTATTTTTTGTGTTATCGTAATTGGTGAAATGGAAGATAAGGAATATAAAGACTTTGACCTATATACAGAATCATCATTTTTAAAAAATGGGAAGAAATTTCGAGCCACGAAGTTATCTTTAAATCAAAGGAAGG
>JAETUM010000076.1 GCA_021768625.1 Candidatus Stoquefichus sp.
AACATTGCTGTTTTGAATCAGAACAGCGTTTCAGATAACTGTACACAATAAAATCTCTCGGACTCATTTTTTCATTAAAAATATTATTTGGCAGTATAAAATAATTTCCGTTAATGTTATCAATCTCCTTTCGTAAAAATATCCATCCATATAGGTAGGCAGTGAAAATGATGTTTTGACTACCATTTTTTGAAATGTTTATAAATTGTTTACAAATTCAATCATCTCCTTACCCAAATTTTAGAAAAACAAAAAAGAGCCAAACCTTTTACATACAATCCACCCTTAGTGCATACAGCTATTTTTCAAACTGTTTTGATAACACTATGGGCGAATAAAATATGTAAAAAATTTGACTCTATCAATTCTGATTTATTAGGCTATTGAGGATTAAAAGTTTTTCAAAACAAATTTATGCTTTCTTGCTTAATCCTGTTGCTGATCTCATGTAATAAATAATTTTAATCAGTGATAGCAGTAACTTAAAAAGTTGCCCTTATTCAGTTTTCAATGTATAAAGTTAGCATGCTCTGCCAACAATATTTAGTTTAGCATTTACAAATATTTGTGTCAAGAATTTTTCTTCGACATATTTTTATATTTTGTATTTGCTTCAAACTTTTTTTCAAAAATCAATATTTTTATGTTATAATGTAATTACAAAATTCAGGAGGCTGTTATGACATACGAATCTATTTTAGACTTTTGGAAAAAACAGAATATAAAAAATGCCAATGAATTGGCGTCTGTGTTAAGCTCGTATTCAGTTAACTTTGCATATAACTCAGGTAAAATTGAGAATGATGAAATTACTTATCATGATACCCGTGAGGTGTTTGATAAAGACGGCGTGACTTCTTATACAGGCTCAACTAAAACTTTGTTTGAAATTCAGAATTCAAAGGCTGCCTATGAAAGAATGTTATCTGCATTTGATGATAAGCAAAGCGTTGATGAAGAATTCCTTAAGGAAATTCAGATGATTCTTACTAATGGTACTTATGATGAGCGAAGATATCAGATAGGTGAGCGACCGGGTGAATATAAGCATCACGATTATGTAACAGGCAAGAATGAAGTTGGTGCATCGGTTGAGGATGTGCAGGAAGAAGTTTGCGAGCTGCTTGATGAGTTAACAGATATTGATGATAAAAATGCTTTGGTTGCTGCAGCATATTTCCATGCTAAGTTTGAAAATATACATCCATTTTCAGATGGTAATGGCAGAGTAGGAAGACTCCTGATGAATTATATTCTGCTCATTCATAATCATCCGCCAATTACTATCCATGAAGAAGATAGAAAAAATTATTATAATGCTCTTGAAAAATTTGATGAAGAACTCGAACTAAATAGTTTGATTAATTTTCTGAAATCACAGTTAGTAAAAACTTGGGAAAAACAATTAGATAAATCAAAGGTCGGTTCTTCGCTGGCTGATTTTATAGAATAATTATATGTTGTTAGATTAATCATTAAGTTAATCATAACCACCAGTTGAACTGGTGGTTTGCACAGGCCCTAAAAGGGCCGCCTACTGGCTCGCCGACTAAAAGTCGGCACTGAAGTTTGGCATCGCATTACTATTTCAAGCAGCCGCTCTCGTGCGGCTGTTTTTCTTTTGCTTACTTATTCTTGTTACCCGTGAACGGGTCTACGTACTCTCTGAGTGATATTTGGTCATTCGCAAAATCTTCCTCAAGCTGATTTTGTATGTACTTTTCTATCACTTTCTTATTTCGACCGACTGTATCGACATAGTATCCTCTCGCCCAGAAATGCCGACTGCCATACTTATATTTCAAGTTTGCGTGTCGGTCGAAAATCATCAATGTACTTTTTCCCTTGAGATATCCCATAAATTGTGCTACACTTAGATACGGCGGTATTGACACCAAAAGGTGTATATGGTCTTTGCACGCTTCTGCCTCTATGATTTCTACACCTTTTTGTTCGCACAATTTACGGATTATTTCTCCGATATCTTTCTTTATCTTTCCGTATATCTCTTTTCTGCGATACTTTGGTGCGAACACTATGTGGTACTGACACCTGTATGTTGAGTGCGACAATGTTTTTATTTCGTTGTTTCCGTTCTTTTTTATCATGTTTTTAACCTCCTGTATTTTAGTAACGCGGCTGCCAAACCGTTTCTATTATACTTGGAGGTTATTTTTTCGCCAATACCCTCGCCTTGCATAAAGCTCGCCGTTTTTATTTTTACTGAAGCTTTCTATTCCCCCCGGTAGAACCGGGGGTTATCAACCATTGCTAAACAATAGAAAAGCACTTATCTTTTATGATAAGTGCTTTTTTGACGGTCTTTAGCAAAAAACAAGCAAGTTTATTGAAATAATTAAATTTTTGGTATGTAAAATAGATAAAGTTAGATTTTTGATCATTGTGTTATCAATCGATAAACTTTATTATCGATTGTTGAAGTGTTACGAGTTTTGTTTTATAATTATGTAAACAGCAAATGGGAGGTGTTATAAATTGGAAGACCGAGAAGATGATTTAATCATCGATTTAGGATTACCAGTTATATTTGATGGCGTTTCAAATACATTATTATATTCTGATATAGTTAAAGATTATCCAGTTGGTGGAATGATAAGTGAATATTGCAGATTGCACCCTACGGAGATAAAAGATGTTATTCTTGATTGCAGTAATATTTTCAGGGAACCAACATTGGATAACTTATCGGTGTTTTTCGATGAATTTAATAAAAAATTATTAAAAAAATTTGATCCTATTATCTCGATTATGATTTTAGTTGAAATTTTTAATAATACATATGATTGGTATAATATGGAGTTTGGAGATAATAGAAAAAAATTATTTGATGAACTTAATAATACAAATACTGAAATTAAAAATTTTATTTTTGAAGATACAACAATTAATCAACCAGGCGAAGAGAATATTTTACAACTTATTCTTTCAATGTATTTAGGTTTTGCTCAATCATATGTTAACACCAAATATCTTTTTACAGAAGTAATTAAGTGTTTGGAAATGTATGATGAAACGAAAGACCAAAAGTTAATTGATACATTTATATCAATGTACACTCAGTATATAGACTTTCAACATATAGATTATAGGATTATTTGTACTGAAAATGGGTTTGAATCACTTTATACAATTAAAACATCAATGTCACTATTACTTTTTGAAATGGCAAATTGTATAAAAAAAGAAACAACATTTGTAAAATGTATAAATTGTGGGGAATATTTTGTTCCTGATGGTAGAAAAGATACGCTGTATTGTTCATATATATCTCCACAAAATGATAAAAAGACCTGTAAAGAAATTGGAGCACAAATAACTAGGGCTAATAAAGAAAAAACAGATATTGTAACAGGTTTATATAGAAAGACTTATATGCGTTATAAAATGAAAACGCGTAGAAATCCATATGACAAAGAAGTAAAAAGAAAGTATAATGAATTAACACAAGGAATAAAAGAATGGAGAAATAATCTTAATCAAGGTTATTCTACCGTAGAAGAGTATTTGAATTGGATTAATAAATTTTAATTAAAACAAAAAGATTTTAATACTTTTATGAAAGGAATTTATTTATGAAATTAATAAAAAAGATAATTAATAAAAATGAAATAATGCAAAGAACTAATGATAAAGAACAAACTTTATTTACTGATAGTTTTGAAATACTTGAATCTTGGACAAATGCATGTAATATTGGTACAGATAGTGAATTACGTGAAGCGCAACTAGGTGCATTATTTTCAATTAAAGCTCATCGAATAGTCAGCAATGAAGCAGCAACTGTTGTTATGCCTACGGGTACAGGAAAAACCGAAACAATGATTGCAACCGTTGTTTCTGAAAAAATTAATAAAACATTGATTGTAGTGCCGAGTAATCTATTAAGAACGCAAACTGTAGAAAAGTTTGCAAAGTTTGGAGTTTTAAAGGATATAGGTGTTATAGATAAGAACGCCTTATATCCAGTTGTAGCCTGTTTAAAAAGCCAACCTAAGACTCAAGAAGAATTAGAAGAAATTGTCGATTCTTCTAATGTAATAATAACTTCTATGTCTTTAATTGGTCGTTTTGATAACAATCAAATTGACATGTTATTATCTAATATTGATTTGTTTATTGTTGATGAAGCTCATCATATTGCTGCTAATAAATGGTCAAAAATTAAATATAAATTTAAAGATATACCTTGTCTTCAATTTACAGCAACGCCATTTAGAAATGATGGGAAAAAAGTTGATGGCAGAATAATTTATAATTATCCATTATCTAAAGCACAGGAAAATGGATATTTTCAAAAAATTGATTTTAAACCTATTAAAGAATTCAATGAGTCTAAAAGTGATTTTTCAATAGCTGAAAAAGCTGTTGAACAGTTAGAAACGGATATGAATAACGGATATGATCATATTGTTTTGGTAAGAGCAAAAGATAAAATATCTGCTGAAAGACTGTACCAAGAAATATATCAACCACTTTATAATAAATACAACCCTGTTTTAATTCATAGTGGATTATCTAAGTCAATAATTAATGAAAAGATAAAAGTATTGAATAGTGGAGAATCAAAGATAGTTGTTTGTGTTGATATGTTTGGTGAAGGTATTGATATTCCTAATTTGAAAATAGCTGCGATACACGATAAATATAAATCTTTACCTATTACATTACAGTTTATAGGTAGAATTGCAAGAACTAGTAAAAATTTAGGGAATGCTACTGTAATTACTAATATCGTAAACGAAGAACTTGCTGAAAGTATAAATGAACTTTACGCTCAGGATTCCGACTGGAATCAACTTTTGAGTGAACTTTCAGGTTCAGCTATTGATAAAGAATTATCTCAACAACGATTTACTGAAGGATTTAATAATTCGCATATAGCAAAAATAGTTAAACAATTACATCCAAAGGTGAGCACTGTCGTTTATGAATCAGATAAGCCTTCATGGAATGTTAATAAATTATGCCGAGAATTTGATAGAGAAAACTGTTTGTTTCTTATAATGATTCTGAAAAAGTTGTAATTGTTATAGAGAAAGTGGATAATTTTATTGAATGGACTAATTATAAAGGGATTTTTAATCAGGAATGGAAATTACATATTGCATACTGGAATGAAGAAAACAAAATGTGTTTTGTTAATAGTTCAGACAAAAGTTCTTCAAGTAAGATTGCAGAATTATTATTTGAAGACAGCAGAATTTTTAATGGTGAACGAGTATTTCGGTGTTTATATGGTATAAACAGACTAATGCTCGGAACTGTTGGATTGAAAACGAATATGAATAGTATTATCAGATATAAGATGTTTGCGGGTATGGATGTTGGAGAAGGAATTTCAGAATCAATAAAAGAGGATTCAACTAAATCAAATTTATTTGGAATAGGATATAATGGTAATGGGAAAATTAGTATCGGATGCTCATATAAGGGAAGAATTTGGTCACGTTGGGTTGAAAGTATTGATTTTTGGAAAAAGTGGTGTGATGATATTGCCTCCAAACTTTCTGATTCGACAATTGATACTTCAGAGATTTTAAAAGGTGCGTTAATTCCTAAAGAAATATTTGAAAGACCTAAGTGCATTCCGTATTCTATTGAGTGGCCATTAGAGTTAGATTATGATATGATAAATAAAATTGAAGTAATATATAATAGAAAACATTATCAACTTGATGATGTGAATTTAAATATAATTAATGCAAGTGAAAACGGTCCGTTAGTTTTTGAGATTAGCAATGATGAATTTGCTGTTGAATTCGAGTTTAAAATTAGTAATAATGGATTTTCAATATGTAAAGAAAGTTTCAATGATATGAGTATAATTATAGGAAGAAAAGAATATGAAATAGTAGAATATTTTAATTCGCACTCACCTATAATAAAATTTACTAATAGTTCGTCTTTAGAAGGAAACTGGCTAGTTGAAAGCAATATCAATATTTCACTATTTAATAAGGATAATTTATTTGCCTTTGATTGGACAGATGTAGATATACAAAGAGAATCTCAAGGCGATGACAAGGATGTTAGTTCTATTCAATTTAGTGTTATTCAAAAACTAAAAGAGGAACAATTTAGCATTGTTTTTAATGATGATAATGCTGGAGAAATTGCCGATATTATTTGTATTGATGATAGCGACGATAGTGAGTTAATATTTAAACTTTATCATTGTAAATATTCTCATTCACCAACCCCAGGATGCAGGATAAATGATTTATACGAAGTTTGTGGACAAGCAGAAAAATCGGTTAGATGGATTGCTAATAAAGCGAGTATTATTCCACATATGAAAAATCGAGAAATTCGTAAAAATGAAAAAGGTATTAGTAGATTCGAGTTGGGTTCTTTGGAAAAACTGGATGAGATTAATAATAAAATGAAATTTTTTAAAAGTAGGTTTGAAATTTATATTGTTCAACCAGGCGTTAGTATACAAAAAATCACTCCTGAAATGCAACGACTTTTTGGATGTACAGAGGCATATTTAAAAGATACATATGGAATTCCCTTAAAAGTAATATGCAGTTGTTGATTTTGCTTTTATATATTTTTATAACGAAAAATATATAGTTAATAGTGAGAGATTTTTGAGAGACTCTAAAGTGGAATTTTGGCTTAAAATGGTATGTTTCAAAAAGTGATTTTTACACTCTGACTCCGTCATTTAAGGTTCGAATCCTTATACCTCTGCCAGCAGGCGGTGACATTAACAATGTCACCGCTTTTTCTATGCAAAATAGCCTTAAATTGTCTAAAATCGCCCTCAATCTGCAGTTGATTTTAGGGCGATTTTTTCTTTTCTGTTTTGTTGAGATTTTTTGTGAGACTTTCAGAGACCTATTATTTTTGATTTTCCAAAACCTACCGAGAGCGACCGGGAGCGTTTAGGTGAGAGACTTTCGAGAGATAAAGGCAAGGAATCTAATCCTCGCCTTTACCATATAACCTTTGTGTAGCGACAAACGGAGCCTGCGTTTCCGCAACACAACACATACCACACTTTTATGCCAAAGTCCAGACCAAATAAAAAAATTTTGCATTTATATATTGTTTGTCACCAAAATTTGAGGTAGGGGTGGTTTAAATTTTGAACCGCTCCTACCTCATTTTTGTTTTTACTCGTTCACAGCTTTCTGTTCTTTTATATTAGCATATTCTGCTAATCTTTTTCTGTTTTGCTCAAACACTTCATCTACCATATGTGTATAAATTTTAGCTGTTACGGATATATCACTGTGTCCCATTAACTCTTTTGCAACATTTAACGGTACGCCTGCCGCTTGGCAGTCTGTACAAAAAGTGTGCCTGAGTAGGTATGGCTCAAGGTCAGGTGCTAAAGTTGATTTAGTAATTTGGTTTCTGTAAACTGTTGCACCATTTGCAATATCCATCTCTCTGCAAAAATTATGCCAAGCGTGATAAAATGCGTTTTCGTCAAGTGGTAACTTGTGATTTTTATATCGTACAAATACCCATTCCTCGTTTTGTCCTTTCAGTTTATGTTCTATGAGTGATGTCTTTAACTGTGGCGGTATAGGCAATTTTCTACCTGTACCTGCCGCAGTTTTTGATTTTGTTACAGTTAATAAATCGTTGGTGAAATCGATATCTGTCCATTTTAAATTTCTAACCTCTATCGGTCTAAGTCCGCAGTATAGCATTGTTAATATCATTGTTCCTGCGTAATGTGTTTTTGCAGTTTCGAGTATCATTGCTCGTTCCTCGTCCGTGATAGGTCGTCTGCTGCCTTGTGTAACACTCGGCAGTACAATATCTTCAGCAGGATTGTCGGGTATCAATTTTTGTTTTTTTGCCTTACGCATAATTCGTCTTAAGGTCATACGAAGTTTTGAAACCATCGCCTTACTTTTGCCGACATATTGATTTAAAAATCTTTGACAATCATCCTCGTGGATATCACATAACTTGTAACTTTTGAAATAGGGTATTATGTGAGTATATACATAATTCTTGTAGTTATCTTTATTAACCTGACTACAATCTGCATTCTTGACATTCAACTCATACCAGTTGTCAGCAAAGTCCTTGAACAGCATATCAGGGAATACGCCTTTATGCTTTTCTGTTTCTTTCTGAATGTAGTAATCACGGATTTTATCATCCATAATCCTTCTGCATTCTTTTTCGGATTTTTTCGATCTTGCAGTGAGTACATCATACTCCCCAAGGTCATTTTTGATTCGTTTTGTCATACGATAACAGATGAAATTCCCGTTCTTATCGTACAATTCATACATGAAATACACCTCCTACTTGTGTATAATTTTAAATTTGTAAATAGTATTGCGTGTTGTCATTGTGATAATGTTGTCACTGATAGTGTAAGTGCCATATCCTGTATGCATCCAATCTCCCATTAAATTGTTGAATGAAATATAGTGCTGACCTTTAAACTTTTCTGTACTTTCCCATATGGAAAGAATACCTTGAAAATTAATATATTCATCTCGCCATTTCCATTCTTCATAATCCATATCAGAAATTTTTTCAACGGATTTGATGATGACATTTTGATAGTAATCAATTGGTTTTGGCATTTTATACGCCTCCTTTCAGCAACACACATTACCACAGAGACTTGTACAAGTCCAGCTAATATAGAGACTTTCTTTATTTATTTTGGTTATACATAAATTCAAGTACATTAATGATAAAATATCTTTTTACTCTACCAAAGGTTGCAGGCTCAAGGTTACTGCAAATTTCTCTCGTTGTATCTTTGCATACACCAAGTATTTTTGATATTTCACTCGCACTGAAAAGATATTGACCTTCCTGTGACGATATATAGTTTGCCATTGATTTTAATTCTGCTTTTGTTTTCTTCATAATGCCTCCTACATCAAAATTCCAAAGCCTTGATTGTGCTCTTGATTATCATATTCATTTCTGCAATGCATAAGTTGTGTTTTAGTAATTTTCAAACCGTGAGCACGCATTTTCTCAATAATTTTATCCAATTCGATATCTTCAATGCCGCCGTCGTAGTAATCTTCGTTCGGCTCAACTGTTGGTATATTTGAAAGCATTTCAAAAATATTTTCCGTCAATCCGTCAGTACAGTTTCCTTTTTCAGGTGTCTGATAATCAAGTATGTTCTCCGCAAAAATTGAATTGCAGCCGCCCAAATCAAAATACATTTCAAGATTTTTCTTCAGTAACCTCTCATCAAATAACTTTACATCACGGCAACGATGACCTTCACTGTCTGTGTAGGTCATGTATTTGTAGTCGGGATTGAATTTAATATCAATTCCGTGCATGCTCATTTTCCAAATGAATTCTTCCATATCACAAGATTCCTGCATCATTTTAATTGCCCAGTATCTGATTTTTAATTTCCATTTTGGATTTTCATTTCTCCTTGTCTTTGCCTCGGTAGTGATGAACCCATTCTCTCTGCATAATTGATTTGAATAGTTCTTAATATCAAGTAAGTCTTGAGGTGACAAATCCATCTTCTTTCCGTCTTTGTAACTCACGGAATTTATGATGAAATGATTGTGCATATGCTTTTTATCAATGTGTGTTGCAACAAGAACTTGGAATTCAGGAAAGCAATGATCAGCCATTTGCATACCGATTTCGTGGCACTTTTCAGGTGTGATGTCATCGTCTTGAGCGAATGACTGTATCATATGGTAGTAAGTTCTGCCGCCTTGTTTATTGAAATTATTTCGCACCATTTCAAATTCATCATAACAACTTTCAGGCATACAGTCTTTACCGTTAATTAGTTTGCCGAGTGTTTTCTCTTCATTGCAGATATAGTCTATTCCTATACGAGCAGATATTTTTGCAGAGCTGAGTTTAATAATTGCCAAATATCAGCGACCTCCTTTCGCATTTCAATTAAATCAACCACATTTGCTTGTCCCATATTAACTGCACGAGTGAGCTGATTTAAGTTGTTACCGATTGCATTCAATTCGTCTTGTATTCCTGACAGACCTGGAATTACAAGTATTTCTTTATCCAATACACAGTCACGAAGATAGGGCGCAAGTGTATCATATTTGATAAATGCCTTATCTTCAATTAACCTTTTTTCTTCTTTTGTAACTCTGAAATTCAATATTTCAGTTCGGTTGTTTTCGCTTATATTTTTGTACCTCCGTATTTATATTTGTTGTTTTAAATTAAAGGGGTGCGGGTTTCCCGCTGGCTTTGTTTCGCTGCCATTCGGCGAGCGTAATACAAAGCCGAAACTCGCAGATAACGAACAGCTCTGCTGTTCGATGTGATGCTATTTAACCTGCTTTTGATAATAAACTGCTAAACCGCTGAAAAACGGCTTAACATTTATTGTCACAAACGGCTCATATTTGCATTTGAGTTTGATTTCGGTCAGTGACTTTCCCAAAATACAAACTCTGCAAATTTTGCCGACAGCCTTGCGACAGGTGGTTTATTATTTTGTTGGACAGGTTTTTAGATTGTTAGTATTAAAAATTTTAAGAAGGGGTGGTTTAAATTT
>JAETUM010000138.1 GCA_021768625.1 Candidatus Stoquefichus sp.
TATTTGAGGGAAGAATATAAAGTTCATTGACAACGATTATTTATATGATAACATTATAAAAAATAGTAATTACATGATTACTTGATGTAATTACTATCCATTCTACTAATGAATTTGAACTTTACACAAAATTATTTACAGGCTCATTTCATCTGTCTACTTGACAGGGGCGGTTCAGTTGTCAGCTTCTTTTTTTATCTCTCATTCTATATTTATGTCCTTAAATGATATTCTATTTATATACTTTTCACTATTTTAGAAATTTCATATCCTGTTTAATCACTCCAATGACTCCTTTTATTTTTTGATGTCTCTTTGTTTAATCTGTCAAATAAAATATTTCTTAATTATGCACTTCTACTATTCTTGCCATTTTTATTAAAATTTTTAAAAGATAAATTTTCCTTAGTGTCACCACATATTTCAAATAAATATTATTTTGTGTATTTAAAAAACTAACTATATTTACATTATTAACTTTTTAATATGATTTCCAATTTTTAATATTTTAATCATTAAAGAAGAATGATATAGTATTCAGTATAAGGAGTGATTCTCATGCAAAAGAAAAGTTTTGTATTTGCTTTAGTCATTATTATATCTTTTATAAGTGGTTATTACACATCATTGTTGTTTTCTCAACAAAAAGGGTCCCAAAAATTAGATCTTTTTGGAACCTACGTTCATGACTTCTCAACTATAAGCATTAATCATAATTCTACTTATCAATTTACATCCCCTTTTACAGAAGGAAAAATAATAACAATTGATGAAAGCACATGTAAATTAAAAGATGGTGATCTTAATGGATTTATTTTGATTTTTTCTGAAAACAGTTTAAAATTAATAGATACAGAAAATGATACAGTTAAGGAATTCTCCAAATCAACATCTTCAGAAAGTCAATTAAAAGAAAGCAATTAAATAAATCTCTATGATTTGGATATTTGAATCATAGAGTTTCTTTTTATTAATTTACTTAACTAATAAATCTTTTATAAATGTAAGAAAATAATTCTAACAAAAAAAGAAGCTGTTAATGATATGATAACTTCCTAGTAGACAGTGTAAATAATTAAACACTGATACGGGAGGTTTTTATATTGGGAAGAAAAAGTCAATATTCAAAAGAATTAAAAATAGAAATATGTAA
>JAETUM010000077.1 GCA_021768625.1 Candidatus Stoquefichus sp.
ATTCTTGAAAAGGAAAAGGAACAAAACTGTGAAAAGAATCATTAATTTGTAGAATTTCAAGAAAATCTTTGGTAAAATCAATATTGGACATAATGTATAACCTCTTTTCTATTTTGGATTTGACACTTAAATTGTAAGGCAGGTTAAAAGTTATGTCTACTTTTTTATAAAGAAAATAAAACTGAAGAATTAATTAAATCCTCCAGTTATATTATAGAGCCTGAATAGGAAGTGCTTAGGCACTTTTTTTATTTATAAGAAAAAGCGTGATTATTGCGACGGTTTTGTGTAAAATATAGATAAGGGGATGATGATGGTGAGAGTTATACTTTATAAGACGAAACATGGAAGTACAAGAAAGATTGGAAAAGTGATTAATCAATATATTGGAGATTGTCTATTAATGAATTTAGATGATGTTGATTATTCGACTTTAGAGCAAGCAGATATGATTATCATTGGAACACCTGTTTATTATGGTAAACTTGATCCCGATATTGTTCATTTTATTATGAATCATCAAGACCTTTTGATTCCACGACATTATTGTTTATATGTTGTTGGCATTTTGCAAAGTGAGTTTATGTCTTTTGTCACAAATGCATTTGATTACTCCATATTGAAAAATATGAAGATTATTACAGGCGTAGGTGGAGCTTTGTATTATCCAGAATTATCAATTAGTGAGAAAATGGTTTTACAAGTTATGAATAAACGTTCTCCTGTTATTCAAAAACAAAAAAATAAAAATATCTTTGAAAATTTTAATAATGAGGAAATAGAGATTTTTGCTCATAAAATAAAAAATGTGGTTTAGATAACCACAATTTTTATTTTATGATTTCACCTTGGCAAGGTCCAGCAATACCAGCAGCATTTGATTCATCAGTATCAATATGCATTGCTAAAGCATAACTATCACTTACACGACATACAACATCACCAAAAGTTAATGATCTTTCGTCAGTTGTCACTTTTACGCTAACAACATCTTTATCTTTTACACCAAATTCTTGTGCATCAGCAGGTGTCATATGAATATGACGTTTTGCAGCAATCACTCCACAAGAAAGTTCAACTTCCCCAGCAGGTCCTACTAACTTACATCCAGAAGTTCCTTCGATATCTCCTGATTCTCTTACCAACGCTTTGATTCCTAAAGCTCTTGCATCAGTTAATGAAACTTCCACTTGAGTTGCATTACGTGTAGGTCCTAAGATAGACATTTTTTGTTCACCTTTTGCTCCTACTACTGTTACTTTTTCAACACATGCATATTGACCAGGTTGTGAAAGATCTTTTTTGTTTGTTAATTGATAACCTTTACCAAATAAAGTTTCTAGATCAGCTTGTGAAACATGCACATGTCTTGCTGAAGTTTCTACTAAAATTGTCTTTGCCATAATATTCCTCCTATTAACATTATTATATTACAACTTTTTTGTCCATTTGCAAAGAGATTTGTTTTGATTTTATAAATTCTAAGAAAAATATTTGAGTAGAATGATAAAGTTATGTATACTGTATGTAGGAGGGATATTATGAGAAAAATATTTATTTCTATATTAACAGTTTTGTCTTTATTGGTTACACCATCTATTGCATTCCCAAAGAGCCAAAATATCGTAAATGTAGAAGCAAAAACTATCAAAATTAATAAACGAGCAGCAGTATTAAAGAAGGGGAAAACACTGCAATTAAAAGTAAGTGGAACAAAGAAAAAGGTTGTATGGAAATCTTCTAATAAGAAAGTCGCTGTTGTTAATAGTAAGGGGAAAGTAACAGCAAAGGGAAAAGGAAGTTGTACAATTACTGCTAAAGTTCAAGGAAAAACTTTAAAGTGCAAAATTACTGTAAAAACAACAAAGAATGTAGGTGTAAAAGTTTATATTACAAATACAGGACACAAATATCATAGAAGTGGATGTCGATATTTGAGAAGAAGCCAAATAGCTATTTCTAGAAGCAATGCTATAAAACAAGGGTATACTGCTTGTAAAATATGTAAACCCTAAATATAAGAGGTAAAAGGTAAAAGTTTGAGCTTTACCTTTTTATTTTGATAAATTCATATAAAATAAACAATTATCATTTTTAATATAGTTAGAAGATATAGGACTTTTTTATGAAATGAAAATATGAGCGTTTTATTTTATATAAAAAACTGCTATAATAAATAAGAAATGAAGGTGATAAAGTTGTTTCTATCTTTAGGAATTAGTTGGACAAATGTATTGAACTTTATACGTTCTGCAATTGATCTTATTGCAGTATGGTTTTTATTATATTATTTAATTTCAATGTTTAAATCTAATATGAAAACAATGCAATTATTTAAAGGTGTATTGTTTATTATGATTGTAAAGTTATTGACAAGTGTGTTAGGCTTAACAACCTTAAATTTTCTTGTTGATAGTATTATTAATTGGGGAGTTCTTGCGATTATTATTATTTTTCAACCTGAAATTAGAACATTATTAGAGAAGATGGGTCAAACAAAATTAACAACACATAAAGAAATGTCTAATGATGAAAAAGAAAGATTAATGGATGAATTAGTCAGTGCCATTACAACTCTTGCGAAAGAACAAACTGGGGCATTGATTACATTTGAAAGATCTCAATCATTAATAGATTATATCAATACTGGAACAAAAGTTAATGCAGATATTAAAAGTGAATTGTTTTTAACAATATTTTGGGAAGGAACACCATTACATGATGGGGCGACTATTATTCAAGGTGATCGTGTAGCATGTGCAGCAGCTTTCTATCCTCCAACAAATAAGGAACTAAGTCCAAAGTATGGAGCACGACATAGGGCAGCAATAGGTATCAGTGAAATTACTGATTCATTGACAGTCGTTGTAAGTGAAGAAACAGGAACCATATCTTTTGCTGTAAATGGTGAGTTAAGAAAAATTCCAATAAAAGAATTAAGAGCTTCTCTCGTTAATGAATTGAATTGGTTTAAATCTAGTGATGAGGAGGTCAATACTCATGAGTCCTAAGAAGAAGAATAGAGATATTCAAGATTCTACAACAGATTTTTTTCTGAAAGTTATTAAAAAAGAAAAAGAAAAAACAGTCAAAGAAAATCCTTTAAAAGAAAACACAAACTATACGAAAACATTAGATAAGATGGGGCGTTTTTATAATTATATAAATCAAACTTTAGATAAAATATTATCTAACCGTATAAGTGTTATGCTTTTGTCATTAATTATGACAGTTATTCTTTTTTTAAGTATATCTGGTGGTGAATTCTTATCAAGTCCAACTTCTGGAACAACATTAGAAAATGTTCCTATTCAAATAGAAGGACTTGATGACAATTATGAATTATCTGGAGTCCCTCGTAATGTTCAAGTAGGATTGATTGGTCCTTCGTTAGATATATATACAACAAGATTATCGAAAAATTATGAGGTTTATGTAGATGTAAGTGGATTGTCTCGTGGAGAACATACAATTAGTTTAAATACCAGAAACTTTCCAAGTACACTCACAGTTATGTTAGTACCAGATACATTGAAAGTAAAATTATCGCCTAAAGTATCAGCAACTTATGATTTAGGTTATCGTTTTGTTAATGAAGATAAGATGGATGCCAAGTATTCAGTCAATGTCAAAGAAATGGCTGTTTCGAGTGTAAATGTGAGAGCGAGTCAAGAAACATTGAATAGAATAGCAAAAGTAGAAGCATGTATAGATGTTTCAGAGAAAACAGAGAATTTTAGTCAAGATGCACCAATTAAGGCATATGATAGTAGTGGAAAAGAAGTGAAAGTTGAGATTGCACCAACAACTGTACATGTTGTATGTGATGTAGATTCATATCAAAAGAATGTTCCTATAAAAGTTAATTATGTTGGCGTCATGCCTGGTAATTATCAAATTGTGAATTATACACTTTCTCAAAGTGATGTAACAATTTATGGAGCTAAAAAATCAATTGATAAAATCCAAGCAGTTTATGTGGATGTGAATATTGAAGATGTTACACAATCTACATCAATTGGAAACTTATCTTTGAAAAAGGCTGAGGGTATTAATAAATTGTCAGTAGATACTGTTTCAATTACATTGGAAGTTGATAAAGTTATTTCAAAAACATTTGATAAAATACCAATAAAGGTTTTGAATAATTCTAGCAAGAATAAAGTTTCATTTGTAGGAAAAGGGCAGTATGTTAGTGTAAATGTTATAGGAAGTGAAACAAAACTTTCAGCTTTAACAAATGATAATATACAAGCAACTATTGATGTTCATAATCTTTCTTTAGGAACCAAGAAAGTTAACGTTAAGGTTGCTGTAGATGATGATACTTTGAAAATTAAGTTATTATCGTCGTCAAAAGTAACTATTAATATTGAAAGGAAGTAAAAAGAATGGGTAAGTATTTTGGAACTGATGGTTTTAGAGGAGAAGCAAATATTGATTTGACTGTAGAACATGCTTTTCTAGTTGGACGTTATTTAGGATGGTATTATTCTCGTCATCATAAGGCAAGAATTGTTATTGGTAAAGATACTAGAAGAAGTTCTTATATGTTTGAGTATGCTTTGGTTGCAGGTTTGACAGCAAGTGGAGCTGATGTTTATTTGTTACATGTTACAACAACACCTTCTGTTTCTTATGTTGTGAGAAGTGAAGAATTTGATTGTGGAATTATGATTTCAGCATCACATAATCCATATTATGACAATGGTATTAAAGTGATTAATGGAAAAGGTCATAAATTAGAAGCAAGAATAGAAAATCTAATTGAACAATATATTGATGGGTTAACAGATCCTATTCCTCTTGCAACAAAGGATCAAATTGGAAGAACTGTCGATTATTCAATGGGAAGAAATCGCTATATTGGCTATTTGATGAGTATTCCAACACGAGCATTTAAAGATCTTCGTATTGGGTTAGATTGTGCAAATGGTTCATCAAGTGCAATTGCTAAAAGTGTATTTGATGCTTTGGGAGCAAAGACATATGTTATTAATAATAATCCAGATGGAACGAATATTAATACAAACTGTGGTTCTACACATATTGAGGTTTTACAAAAGTATGTTGTAGAAAATGGATTAGATGTTGGATTTGCATATGATGGAGATGCAGATAGATGTATAGCTGTAGATGAATTTGGAAGAGTTGTTAACGGGGATCTCATTTTATATGTATGTGGGTTAGAAATGAAGGAAAAAGGTGAACTTTTAAATAATACAATTGTTACAACTGTTATGAGTAATTTTGGTTTATATAAATCTTTAGATAAGGTTGGTATTAACTATGAGAAAACAGCTGTTGGTGATAAGTATGTTTATGAAAATATGGTTCAAAATGGACATTGTATTGGTGGAGAACAATCAGGACATATTATCTTTTCTAAGCATGCGACAACTGGAGATGGGATATTGACTTCATTAAAAATTGTAGAAACAATGGTAGAAAATAAAAAATCTTTGGCTCAACTAACAGAACCAGTTGAAATTTATCCACAATTATTAATTAATGTTCGTGTCCATGACAAGAAAACTGCCCAAGAAGATCCAGATGTACAAGCTGCTGTAAAAGAAGTAGAACAATTATTAGGTGATAAAGGTAGAATTTTGGTTAGAGAAAGTGGAACAGAACCAGTTATAAGAGTTATGGTAGAAGCAGAGACTGATGAAATTTGTCATGAATATGTGTTAAAAGTTGTTAATGTTATCAAAGAAAAAGGTCATGCTGTAAAAAAATAAAGATTCACATATTATCACAAAATGTTGCCATATTATATGGCAATATTTTGTATATAGTGATAGAGAGGTGAAAAATGTGAAGTATCGTATTAATATTATTGATGATGAAAAGAATTTGAATGACTTGGTAAGGACTTATTTGGAGAAAGAAGGTTACATGGTTTATTCTTTTTATACATATGATGAAGCTTTTTTACATAAAGATGATGATGTTCATTTATGGATTATTGACATTATGTTAGATAAAAATAGTGGATTTGATTTATTGAATGAAATTAAGATGAATAAGCCTAATATGCCTATTGTTTTTATGAGTGCTAGAGATCAAGAATTTGATCGTATTATTGGTCTTGAAAAGGGAAGCGATGAATATATTACAAAACCATTTAACATTAAAGAGGTTATATTAAGAATACAAAATATATTAAAAAGGGTATATAAAGATGATCCTTCTTTGATTAGTATTGATGGTTATATAATTGATGAAGAAAAGCGTAAGGTTTTATTGGAACAAAATGAAATAGAATTAACAACAAAGGAATATGAGTTATTACTTTATTTTGTGAAAAATAAAGGAATAGCAATTAGTCGAGAACAAGTTTTATCTAAAGTCTGGGATGAAAATTATTTTGGAAGTGATAGAGTTGTAGATGATACTCTTCGTCGACTAAGAAAGAAGATGCCTAATCTAAATATTAAGACTATTTATGGATTTGGTTACCGTTTAGATTAAAATGAGAGAACAAGTTAGAAAACTTAATTTTTTTAAAAAATTATCTCTTGTTCAACAGTCAATTGTTATTTTAAGTTTTGTTGGTCTATTATTATTTGTTATTATGATGCCTTTGGTGGATTATAATTTGCGTTCTATTATTGATAATCAAATGTATGATACATTAAGTAATGAACAAGATATTATTATCAACAATTCATTTATGCCAGCTAATAAATCGAAACATGCGCTTCATATTATTTATGATAGTTCATCATCTTCAGTTATATCAACAAATATAACTAATGAAAAGATTGTAGAACAATTATATCGTTATGTTTTTGGAGATAAATTAAATAAGTTTATATATACCCCTAATAAAACATCAGTATGTGCTAAAAGTGAATTGTTAGATGAAACGTATTATTATATGATTTCTCGTGTTTCTCAATCACAATATCTTATTTCTATTCAAAATAGTGATTATTCTAATGAATTGATTGATTCATTAAAATATCAAACAATCTATATTCAATATGGATTCTTTATTATTGTTGCTTTAGTTATGATTATTTGGGTCATTACACTCATTAATCCACTTAAAAAAATAAAGAATTATATTGATCTCATGAAAGATAGAAAGCAATGTGAATTAGTTTTAGATAGAGATGATGAAATTGGTATTGTGTCAAAAGCATTAGTTGAAATGAAAGAAGATTTAGAAAAACAAGAGAAGATTAAAGAAGAAATGATTCATAATATTTCTCATGATTTAAAGACACCTATTTCTTTAATTAAAACATATAGTCAAAGTGTTAAAGATGATATTTATCCATATGGAGATAAAAATAGTTCAATGGATGTTATCTTAGAGAATGCGGATCGTTTAGATCATAAAGTAAAATCTTTCTTATATTTGAATAGACTAGATTATTTACAAGGTGAAAAGCAAGAATTGGAAACATTTGATATGAAACAATTAATAGAAAAGATTGTTATTCAAATGGATTTATTAAAGCCAAAAATACAACTAGAAACAGATTTAGAAGATGTTTGTTTTATAGGCGATGAAGAACATTGGAGAGTTGCTATTGAGAATATTATAGAAAATGCTTCAAGATATGCAAAATCTATTATTCATATTTCATTAAAAGATAAATATTTAGAAATATATAATGATGGAGATCATATTGATGAGGAAACTTTACCATTTTTATTTGATCCTTACGTCAAAGGGGTTAAAGGACAATTTGGATTAGGATTATCTATTGTTAATAAGGTGGCAGCAATGTTTGGATATACTGTTGAGGCAAAAAACCAAGATATAGGTGTAAGTTTTATATTTAAAAAATGAAGGATTGAATGAAAAAATTCAATCTTTTTTGATGAATTTCCAATTATCGGAAATGCTTTGCCATATTTGGAAATTTAAAGATTATATAGTTTATTAGATATATAATAAAAGCAGAAAATAAATAAGGGAGGAAAAACAATGAACTTCATGGAAAATTTCATGGAAAAATTTAATGGATTAGCAGATCGTACATTAGTACCAATCGCTAATAAAGTTGCTAATCAAAGACATTTAGCTTCTATTCGTGATGGTATGGTAGTTGCAATTCCATTATCAATTCTTGGTGGAGTTTGCTTGATTATCTCGACACCACCATTTAAACCAGAAACATTACCTGATTGGGGAGTAATCAGTGATATGTTATTAAGTTGGTATAATTGGGCACAAGCCAATAAAGCAGCCTTACAATTGCCATATAATATGACTATGGCATTAATGGGATTATTTATTGCTTTTGCAATTGCTTATAATTTAGCTAAAAGATATCAAATTGCTGAATTGAGTGCTTCTATTGTATCAACAGCGGTATTTTTGATTGTATCATCACCAGTTGTTCAAGCTGTAAGTACAAGCTTTATTAATGAGGGAGCAAAAGTTGATGAAATTTTAGCTAATGCTAGTAATTACATACCCACAACATATTTAGATGCGAAAGGGATTTTTACAGCAATTATTGTTTCTATTGGCTGTGTAGAAATTATTCATTTCTTATTAAAGAAAAATGTTCGCTTTAAGTTACCAGAAGGGGTACCACCAGCAATTGCTTCATCATTTGATGCAATTATTCCACTATTTGCATGTATTGCAGTATTTTATGCTTTATCATTAGTTATTGAAAATGTAAGTGGAGAATTGCTTCCAAGTATAATTATGACAATTTTAGCACCAGCAGTATCAGGGCTAGATTCATTAATTGGTATTTGTTTAATTACAATGATTGCACAAGTGTTCTGGTTCTTTGGGTTACATGGTGCTAGTATTACACAACCAATTCGTTTGCCATTTATGCAAATGTATTTAATGGAAAATATTACTGCATTTTCAGATGGAACAGCAATTACTCACTTTTTTACACAACCATTTTGGTCTTACATTATCTGTCTTGGAGGTGGAGGATCAACACTAGGTTTATGTATTCTGTTGTTACGCTCTAAATCACAAGAACTTAAAACATTAGGAAAATTATCTATTGGTCCTGCAATATTTAATATTAATGAACCAATTATCTTTGGATTGCCAATGGTATTAAACCCATTAATGATGATTCCATTTATCTTTGTTCCAGTTATCAATTCAATAGTTGCTTATACATGTATGGCATTAAATATTGTAGGAAGAGGTATTGTTGAAACGCCATGGACAACACCAGCACCACTAGGAGCGGCGTTGGGATGTATGGACATTAAGGCAGGTATTATGGTTATAGGACTTATTTTATTGGATATATTATTATATTATCCATTTGTTAAATTAGTAGAAAAACAAAAGTTAAAAGAAGAAAACAATTAAAAAAATATAAGAAGATATACTAACACATAAGAAGAGGTATCCTTAAATGGTATTATAAAATCCAATGAGGATTTAACAAAATCGCTTTAAAATGCAATGAGGATTCGATGTTAAAATTTCGAATCCTTTTTAAAATTCTATGAGGAGAAGTGATGTCTGGCTGC
>JAETUM010000078.1 GCA_021768625.1 Candidatus Stoquefichus sp.
ATTGTTTTTATTGTTTGTTCCACCATTTAACTTATATGTGATAGTATATGGTACTGTTACTGTACATGTCTTACTGATTCCATTGGCAGAAACAGTAATAGTTGCTTTTCCTCCATCGATACCTTTCACAATACCTTTATTTGTTACTGTTGCTACTTTTGGATTGCTTGACTTATAAGTTACTGTTGCACTTGGTGTTGGTGTTCCCTTTAGTGTAAAACTTGAACCTTTGTTCAATGTCTTACTTGTATAATTAAGAGATAATGTAGGATTTTTAACTGTAACTGTGCAAGTTGCTTTTTTACCATTAGGTAACTTTACTGTAATTATTGCAGTTCCAGCTTTAATCCCTTTTACTATACTATTACTAGATACAGTAACTACCGTTGTATTACTAGACGACCACTTTAATAAACGATGTAGATTAACATTCATTGGCTTTGTTTGAAGTGTTTTTGTTTTACCTACATATAAATTAATAGCTTTCTCTAGTAATACTACATCATCAATATTTAAAACGTTATTATTTCTAATAATAGAAATTCCTTGCCATTGAGAACCAGTAAATCCCATAGCATTTGATGCACATGTTATAGTTAACTGCTCCTTTATATCTGAGAAAAGATTTTTATCTATTTGTGGACAATGCCCATTAAATACAATATTTTGTAGCTTTGAACAATTCAGAAATGCATTTGAAGAAATATTATTCAAAGTTGCAGGAAGAGTCACTTTCATTAATGATGGAAATTCAAAAAATGCATATGACCCTATTGAAGTTATCCCTGGCTCAATAACAATTTCTGTAATTCCTAGACGTATATTATACCATTCAGGATATTTTTCTGGATAATCGTCAATCTTACCACTTCCACTAATTGTTAACACACCTGTCTGTTTATTATAATTCCATTTTGCTGAGGTACCACATGTCCCAGAATAAGCATATTTATAAGATTGTGTATTATCTACTAATGTATACCCTTTATTATTTTTTATAGCATACTGATAAGCCTCTGAATTTTTTACACATCTAACAGAGCCTGTCCATAATCCCAATGCCTCTTCTTCTATATTAGTCACACTTTTTGGTACCTCTATAAACTGTGCATTACATCTATCAAACGCTCCCCATCCAATACTTTCTAAACCATTTGGAAGGACTATTCCTTGTTGACCAGGAAATTCCATATGAGTCATGTCACGATTTTTTAAATAAACTCCCGATGCAAAAGCCGCTACACCTATATGCTTTAAACTACTAGGTAACACAAGATCATATAACCAAGCCTCATAAAAAGCATAATCTCCAATACTTACTAATCCTTCAGGAACATAGACATGTCGAATATCTTTACCATAAAATGTGCTCCTTGCAATACTTGTAATTCCTTCACGAATAATCACATTATCAATATCTACATCATATTCGTCCCAACCATCATATTTTAACTCACCTTTTCCCTTAAATTCCAAAATTCCATTCTTATATAGAGTCCATGTTATCTGGTCATTTGTATGAGTAGCAACAACTGTAGAATTGTTTGCTGCATCAACATAATCCATTTGTCCTAAAATCATCAATAAACATAATAAACCTACTAGAATCCTCTTCATTATTACATTCCTCCCTATATGGACCCAATTATCCCCATTAACAAGTAAAAACTGGTTTCCCAGTTTCTACTTCACTTTACAATTTTTTATATTACTATAAGCGCCATATACTTTCTTTCTATTAACTGTTCTATATGCTCTTACTTTAAAATAATATGTTTTCTTACTTGTCAGTTTTGTTATTTTTTTAGACAATACCTTATGACTTACATTAATCTTTACCCATTTGCTTGAGCCTTTCTTTCTATATGCTATTTGATAACCTGTAGCTCCTGCAACTTTCTTAAACTTAATTGTTACTGCTTTTTTATTAGGTTTAGTAGATTTCATTGTAACTTTTTTTAATGTAGGTTTCGCACTCTTAATTGTAGAATAAGCTCCATAACGTGTTAATCCTGATGTCTTCTTATAGGCTCTAATTTTATAATAATATGTTTTATTAGTTGTCAAATTCGTATCTATATATGAAGTTATATTTTTATTTGTTATTGTTTTAAATTTTGTATATTTGCCACCTTTACTTGTACTTCGATAAATTTCATATCCACTTGCATGACCATCTTTATTCCATGATAGTTTTACTTTATTGTAATTACTATTATTTGCTTTAAGATTTAATGAAATGTTTGTAAAGCTTGTAGTTAACCTAAAGTTATAAGTATAATCAGACCAATAATATGAATCATTATCAGCATCTATCTTTATATAGTATGTTCCTTTTGGAAGGTACATTTTTGTTGTCCTTTGTGTAGCAGAATTTCCTGATTGAAATTCATATGTTTGGTTACTATTTAAAGAACCATTATAGACTGTCGCAATCCATCTATGATAATTAATACTATCATTTCCATAAAAATATAATTGAACGTACGAATTATCTATCAAAGTAAATTTATAATAATCTTTATCATTGTATTCTCTTAAACTACCATAATAAGTTTTTCCTGTTGATATTGTATTAACTGTTTGTGGTGTTTCGTTAAATTCCTTTTCCCATATACTGCTTACTGAATAATTGACTTTTATATTATATGTTACATCAGACCAACGATATGAACTATTATCAGCATCTATCTTTATATAGTATGTTCCTTTTGGAAGTCCTACTTTACATGTTGTTTCTGTATTAGAATCACCTGCATAGAATTCCCTAGTCATAATCTCACTTTGAGAACTATTATATAATCTAACTATCCATTTATGATAGCCTTCATTATCATATCCTTTTCCAAAAGATAAACTTATATTTCCATTATTTGCCATTGTAAATTTATAATAATCTTTATCATTATATTCCCTTAAACTACCATAATAAGTTTTTCCAGTTGATATAGCATTAGCTGTTTGTGGTGTTTCATTAAATTCCTTTTCCCATATATTACTTGATGAATAATTGACTTTTATATTATATGTTACATCAGACCAACAATATGAACTATTATCAACAGCTATCTTTATATAGTATGTTCCTTTTGGAAGTCCTACTTTACATGTTGTTTCTGTATTAGTATTACCTGCATAAAATTCCCTAGTCATAATCTCATTTTGTGAACTATTATATAATCTAACTATCCACTTATGATGATCAACATTATCATATCCTTTTCCAAAAGATAAACTTATATTTCCATTATTTGCCATTGTAAATTTGTAATAATCTTTCTCATTATAATCACTTAAATAATCATAATAAGTTGAATTAACGTTTATGCTTTTTGCATTTCCAAACGTATTTCCTGCTGCATTAACTTCTTTTAAATTAACTACAGACAATAGCATTGCAAACAACATTACTGATAAAATAATTTTCTTAAATCTTTTCATACATTTGTTCCTCCCACATTAAATATATGTTATTAATACTTTCATATATTTTAAAACTGACATTTTATCCTTTCAACGACGATGTCATTATTTGTATTTATATTACATTTTTGTCAAAAAACAGTTAGTTTCTTGGACTAACTGTTTAAATATTTTTTTCAATTAAAAATCGATTATATTTCTTTTTAAATTCATCTCTTTGACTTCTACTTATAGGTAAAATTTGATTTATTTTTAAAATAACAGAGTTTTTCTCTATATTTTTAACATAATTCAAATTCACAATAATACTTTTATGACATGTACAAAAATTATTATTTAACATAGATAATAACTCACTAATCTTTTTAGATGTTTTATATACTTCATATCTTGTATAGATATAAGTAGTTCTATAAACCCTTTCAGCATATATAATATCCTTTTGTGATAATTCAAACTTTTGCTTATTCCATGAAACATGAATAAATTGTGATTTAATATCTCTAATATTCTTAGTTGTTTTTTCTAAAGCTATAGGCAAATATTGTTCGATTTTCTCTTTACTTATAAAATATGTATGTTTACTTTCATAAACATCACTTGCATAATCTATATATGCTGTCACAAAAATAATTTGAGTAAATGGACTTAAAATATTTGTTTGAATAGCTAAATCTATACCTGATTTTTTATCAAGTTCTATATCCATAATGACAATATCAAATTCTACCTTCTCTTTTACTAATGCTTTTATATACTCATCTGCATTTTTATATGTTTTAAGAATATGATCTTCTTTCATATTTTTTTCTAATTGACTACTTACCATATTCAAATGATAAATATTATCTTCAACTATTGCTATTGTGATCATCTTCATCGCCTGCTTTCTTGTGTTTTAACATCATAATGGATTCAAATGTATCTCCATTATCTTTCCACTCACAAGTTCCATTATTTTTACAAACTAATTCTTCAACGATTTTAGTTCCATATCCATGTACTCCATATATCTCTGTTTCTTGTTTTTTTGAATTACTATTTTTCATATAAATAGATATATATGTATCTGTAAAATGAATAGATAATTCTATAAATTTATTTTCACATATTTGACAAGCATGAATGGCATTATCTAATATATTAAATAAGATTGTTGGAAGAACAAGAATATCTAAATCTATTTCTTGTGGTAATATAACTTCAAATTGATATTTTATATTATATTGTTCCATTAGACTCTCTTTATTCACTAATACAGCATTTACATAAGCGTTATCACAATATGTTTTCATTTTATTTATTTTAAAATTATCATACACTTGAGAAAACAATTCTTTTGCTTTATCATATTCATTATTATCTAATTGAGTAACTATCAATTGTAATTTTTCTATAATTTCATCTTGTTTCTTTTGTTCTGCTTGAATCGCTAATTCTACACTTTCTTTTTGTTGTTGTTTAATCATTTTTAGTTTTTCTAACATTGATACTTCTTCTTTCAATTGATTGTATTTAATCAATCTATAAAAAACAAAAAAGTATATAACAACAAAAACAATATATGATCCATACAATAAAAAGACTATAACTTTATTATGTATGTTTGGAAAATACAACTTTAAATATACTGCCAACCAAAATGTAGACTGCATCAAAAAAATACATAACATTAATAAATATTTCATTACTTTTTATTCCTCCCCATAATGCCTAATCATAGATTGTATATATTGATTTACATTTTTATCATGTTTGTTAAACATAGCATTTGTAATTAAACAATGATTTTGAAAATCATGATTCTTTCTTCTAATTTCTTGATAATATTGATCTATTGACTTCATTTGTTCTATTTGTACTTCAGTAATAAGTTTATCTTGCTTAAGTTCCCTATTTTTTCTTTGATCTAATAAATAACTTTTAATTCCTAAATGAATAACTATCAATATAATAAACATAATTATAAAGTTTAAAAAACTCATCAAATAAAATACTTGCCCTGTTGTAAAAGAGACATATAAAACATTAAGTGCAACTACAATCAATGTAAGTGGTAAAAAACAAATTAATAAAAGTTTCTTTATCTGGGCACTATCTATATTTTTGATCATACAATAAATATATTGAACTGTTATATTTGAAAAGAAAGCCATTAATATTGCAAATACACAAAAATATGCAGAATTTTTTTGAAATATATTATCTGTAAAAGTATATGTATAATTGCCTATCATGTTTAAACACAGTATAATAATTGATGATATAAACATTTCAAGGCAACTAGCTATTGCTACTGCTGTGATATAATAGACAAGTTTATTTTTTAAATAATCCTTATAACATAGAAGTCCCAAAAACAGGGTTATATAACATAAAAAACTTGATAAAGATGCATTTATTTCTTTTGTCAAAGGAAACAAAAAGCACATTATTAATTGAATAATAAGTATATAAATAATTGAGTAATTATATTTAATTTGTTGTTCTTTATATACTGCAAAATAAAAATAATCTAATGCTAAAATATAAATATAAATGAAAATTGAATCAAACAAGTAATAAAAAAATCTCATTACAATTCACGCCTTTCTTTAATTTTTCATATTTTATCATACATTTTTGATAAAGATTTGATATACTTTTTAACGTTTTTATCATTTTGATAAAACATTTCTAATATAACAAGAGAATGATTTTTAAAATCATGATTCTTTCTTCTGATTTCTTGATAATATTGATCTATTGACTTCATTTGTTCTATTTGTACTTCAGTAATAAGTTTATCTTGCCTAAGTTTCCTATTTTTTCTTTGATCTAATAAATAACTTTTAATTCCTAAATGAACGACAATCAACACAATCACTATTATCAAAAAATCAATTAAACTCATCAAATAAAACGCTTTCCCAGAAATAAAAGATACATATAAAAAGCTAAATGCTTGTACCATTAACGCTAGAGGTAAAAAACAAATTAATAATAACTTCTTAATTTGATTGCTGCTTGTATTTTTAATCATATTATAAATATATCTAACAAGTATGATTGAAAAAACAGCCATTAATAATGCATAGGCACAAAAATATATTGGATTTTCCTGAAATATATTATCTGTAAAAGTATATTTATAATTACCAATTATGTTTAAACATAATATAACAATTGATGATATAAACATTTCAATACAACTTCCAATGGCTATTGTTGTTATACAATAAATAGCTTTATTTTTGAAATAATCTTTATAGCAAAATAATCCCATTAAAAAAGTAATGTAAAATAAGAAACTTGATAAGAAAGAGTTTGTTTCTTTGGTTGGAGGCAAGAATAAACATAGTATAAATTGAATGATGAGAATGTAGGTAATCGATTGATTATACTTAATATATTGTTTTTTATATATAGCGTAATAAAAATAATCTAATGATAAAATATAAATATAAATGAAAATTGAATCAAATAAATAATAAAATAGTCTCACTATCTTTCCCCTCTTCCCTTAGAGTCTCTATATTATAAATTATTATCATGTTCCTTTTCTTATTTGAGTTTTTAATATTTCATCTGTTTCTTGATAATAGGATAACATAGATTCAATATACTCTTTGGCATAATCACTTCTCTCTTCAAATATTTTTGATAATACAGCACAATGATTTTGAAAATCGTGATTTCTTTTTCTTATATTTTTATAATAATCATCAATATATTTCATTTGAATAATTTGTAAATTATATATTTTTTTCAGTTGTTGATTATATTTATCTGTCCTTTCTTCCTTTAAATATATTTTTAAACCTTGAAACACAAATACTATAATAAAGATGGTTAATAGAAAACTAAATATACTTAAAATCGAAAATAATTTTTTATTCACTATAGTTATATAGATGAGACTTGAAACCAAATTTAAAAGAATAACTGGAATAGCACAAAACAACAAAACTTTTTTCACATGCTTTAGTGATAATGTTTTTGATAAATACTTTATATATGTTAATTCTAAAATCATTGTTATTAGTACAATAAATGAATTATAATAAAAATAAATTGGACTGTTATGAAGTATATCACTTAAAAATATATCGTTTCGATTTTGTATCAAATTATAAAAAATTATATTTATTGATGATACGAGAATCTCCACACAACTTTCTATAGCAATTATTGATATAAAATGGATTAGCTTATCTTTTATATTATCATCAAAAAAGATGAGAGGCATAAAACACAACACATAAAATATTAGACTTGCAATAATATCATTTGTATATTTAATATACATCTGTATAAAACTACCGATAAATTGAATAAAATAAATAATAAATTTATGCTTCTTTCTTTCATAAACAATTGAATAATAATAGTCAGTTATCAAATAATAAAAAAATGTAACTATACTTTCTATTAGCCAAAACATTTTGCGATTTACTCCCTGTAATATTTTAAGAACGAATCAATATAATCAATAGTTTTTTTATTTTTTTCATTTATCATATTTGAAATTACAACACAATGATTTTGAAAATCATGATTATTTTTTCTCAAGTTTTTATAATAACAATCAATACTTTGCATATGTGTTATTTGTAATTTTACAACTTGCTGATATTCTCTATTTTCTTTACTTTTATGATATTCAGCTAAATAATTATCAATGACCCTATTAACAAAAATTAATACTACTATAGCTATAGACCAGCTTATAACACTTATTATCATAAAGGTATTTATATTTGAACTGAATAATATATTTGTTGATATTCCCATTAATGTAATAGGTAAAAAAATTATAAAAATTATTTTTTGAAATTGACTTGAATTCATATCCTTTTTTAAATAACCAATAAATCTTACACCAAGATGTGCGCCTACACATAAAAGAATCATATTAATCAAATAAAGTAAAGCATCTTCTTTTATCATTGTATTTATAAACACATAATTGGAATTTCCTAGTAGATTAGCAAGTACAATGATAATAGCAGCTGAAATAACTTCTAGACAAACAGAAAAAGCAAATATAAAAATATAATAAATTATTTTATTTTTCATCCTATCTTTATAATAGAATAATGGTAAAATATACACCAAAAAATAAAAAAAACTTGATATTAAATCATTATTACGTTTTATAAATGGATAAAAAATACAACATATAAACTGTATTACATATATAAAAATAGGTTTATGCGTATTTTTATATATACTATGATAAAAATAATTAAAAGCAGATACATAGCTAAATAACACTATAATTTCTATAATATCAAATATATCCATATTTCATTCCTTCCACATAAAAACTCATTTTAAAAGACATAATACGACATAATATTTTAAAATTTTAAATTAATTTAACATTTTAATCAATATATATGTTATTTTTAGTTATTTAAATGTCATATTTGGTATAAATATGACATTATTCTTTATCAATTATTACAAATGCTCTATTTTTATAACAAAAAAGACTGCCAATATAACCAATGTCATTAAGTTAAGATGACAATATTTTTACCAGAAACAATATCAAATAAATATTGTCTTCTGGTTTTTCATTTGTGCAAGCTGAAAAAGTGTAGTATTGATACTACATT
>JAETUM010000079.1 GCA_021768625.1 Candidatus Stoquefichus sp.
TTCTTATATCTATCTAATACGATACTCATATATAGACATCCTGATGCTCCTAATGTATATAACCATAATGCTATATCTGTCTCATCTTCTGTCTTGACTTTCTCTTCTCCTAAGTTGTCTAATTCGTTATCTTCTTTATCCACCTTTACTGGTTTCTTACTTGGAGTATTCCCTCCACCATTAATATAATCATCACCTAGATCCATATCCTCATTTTCTATTCTAACATCATATCTTATTTTAAATGTTTCTTGACCATATATATCTCCAAGTGATATCTTTAATGTTCTTGTTTCTTCGTCATATACATCAGATAACTTAACTTTCTCTGTATGACCATCTGGATACTCTATCTCTATATATTCAGAAATAATTTCTAATCCATCTGGAATAACCTTTTCAATTTCTGCATCTAACCATTCTGAGTTTTCTTGTTCATTTTTAACTTCTATTGTATATGTTAATTCATCCCCAACTTTTGGTTTCTCTGCAGAAGGTCTTGTTTTATTCTCTACTTCCACTTTGATTTCTGGTTTTGGATCTGCTAATTGAATGTCATCTCCACCTTCTGGTAACACTGACTCACTTTCTGTATTAGCTTCACTTCCATCTGGATTCTTTCCTTCAACTTCTATTGTATTATGAATATCTTTATCCTCATTTAATGCTTTTTCATTAATATATACATCATATTCAATACGATATTCAGTACCACCTTCTATAAATTCAATAGGTACTTCTATTGTTCTTGTTTTTTCATTATAAACATCTTTAATATCTAGCTCGATTTCATTTCCTTCTGGATCTATCAACTTGATGCTATCTTCTATTAATGTTAATCCTTCTGGTATTTTATTCTTAATCTTAACATCTTTCCATTTTGTTTCTTCTTCTTTGTTTTTAGCTGTAATTGTATATTTTAATACATCATACACTTGTACATTTTCACCATTTGGATCAGTTTTATTTTCTACTTTTACTTTTACCTCAGGATCAGGATTCTTTTCAAATACTGGATAGAAGATAATATTATCATCTAATATATCTGGATAATCCTCTATTAAATCTAGTAATGTTTTCTTGTCTAAATCTGGATATGGATTATTTCCTTCTGGAGCTGGTGTCCATCCTACAAATGAATATCCTGGTTTCTTTGGTTCTTCTTCAGGTAATTTGATTGGTTTATCTGTTTCCTGTTCTCCTTTAACAGTTTCACCATCTTTATCTTGATATTCAACAGGCAACTTCTTTGCCTTCCAAATCGCATAAAGTGGTACTTTATAATCATCATTAGACCAATCAGTATCAATAGCTGTATCCTCATTAATTTTTAACGAGTCATTCTCTCCAAATCCCTCACGCTCTAATGACCAACCTATAAATTCATATCCTGTTTTTACGGGATCTTCTGGTAGACTTACCAATTTATCTCCATTTTTATAATATAGTGCTTTTTGATTTTCAGGTATACTTCCAGCTGCAAGAGATACTTCTGTTTTATCATGACTATCATAATTACGATAGAAAACTGGTGTAACAGCAGGTAATATTGTTAATTTCTTTTTTGTTTCCAAATAACCATTATTACTTCCAACATTATTATTATTTAAATACCAACGATAGTTAAAATAATATTCTCCAATATCTTTAGATAAAGCTGCTCTTTTTCCAGTAAAAAGCTTAACTAAATCATCATTAACTTCAAGGTTTTCCATTTTTCCATCAGCTGTTTTCCTTTGTACAGTTGTTAAAACAGTTCCACCAGGTTGTGCATTCAAAACAACTGTAGTAAACTCATCAATAGTCTCTTGTTTTATACCTTCTAATCCTTGCTTTTGAACATTCTGCCCCATGCTATTTCCAGATGCAAAGAACATTCCAATTCTATGATCATAATTTACTTCCTTATAAGTCAAATAATTAACATTTAGGCTTTCATCAGTTCTTTCTCCATCAGGAACTGCATAAATAACTGCATCCAACCCTGATGTTACATTACTATTTGTATCTTGAACCATCGTAATAGCAGAAGTTGGAACTAATCTTAATTGACGTTGTCCTGTAACTCCATTCGTTTTCACGCTAACTGTAACCATACTTACTCCAGGTGCTAAACTCATAACAGAATAATCATCACTAGGATTTTTAGAATCTGCAGACTTAATTACAACTATATCTGCATCCCTCATTCCATCAACATCACATTTTGTTCCATCACTAACCCATGAAATATCATATGAGTCAGCTGTTGTATTTGCTAAAGTATTATTTGTTAATGGAAATAAGAAACGTAAACTACGTACTGTATCATAATCTGATTTATCAATTTCTGCAAAATCACTTTCGCTTACATTTGAAGGATATAAAATAGCTGTACATACTGAAGCTTTAGAATATGCATCAGCATTATTTTTATCTTCTCCTGTATAATTTTCATTATTAGCAAAAACTTTTAACTGTGGATATGTTCCATCTGTAATAACCCATGCACTTTCACTAGCTGGTTTTCCATCAGGTAATGTTTTCATAAGCTCTTGAGTTAATAAACCATTTGCATTTGCATGCCCAGATTTTTCTTTCATAGCTGTTGTTTGTTTATCATAGTAACAGTGATCTAAATTCAATGTTCCACTCACTGTTCCAACAAAACCACCCATAGGTAATGAAGCGTTATTTAAATCAGTACCTAAAGCTCCTACTTCACCAGCTGCATAACAATTACGAATTGTTGATGTGGAATTTGGTTCTTGTTGTCCTAAAAAACCACCTTGGTTTTGACCATTACCTAACATACCTACCATTGCAGTTGAATAACAGTTTTCAAATAAGAAGTTTGTTGCATAACCATCACATACACCTGCTCCAGCTGCAAATCCTCCCATATTCGTATTTCCTTCTACAGAACCAGCTGCATAACAATTTATAAATTTAGTCACGCCATCCCCACCAGGAGTATAAGCGCTATCTTCCACATGTCCTACAAATGCTCCAGTATTACTATCTGCATATGCTCTGACATTTGTAAAACAATTTTGAATAATATAATTTCCAGCACAAGATGTAAACGCACCTGAATGTGAACCAGTTCTCATTGTACCATCAATAGCATAACAATTTTCTACATAACCACTAATAGGTCCAAAAATATTTCCAGAACATACTCTAGATGTACTATTAACATATACATTTTTAGTATGACAATGATTTGCATAAACTCTAGCATTTGAACCGCTTCTACGATAATATGCAGCACTTACTAATCCACCTAAATGACCACTTCCACCAGTCACAATAGCATGTTCTAATGAAACATCTTCCATTGAAATATATGTATTGCTTGAACTCCTTCCAAACAACCCTTGATCTATATAAGCAGAAGAGACTTTAAAATCTTTAACAATAACAGGTTGAGTCCAAGAAGATACTAAACAACCACCATTTAAATTAAAAATAGTATGCCCATTTCCATCAATAAATACTTTGTTGCTTAAAGTAACTGATCCCCAAGAAATTCCTTTATTTCCTGCCATGTCTAAGTCTCTCATAAGTTTAATATTATACCCTCTACTCATTGCATAACGAAATTGTTCTGGTGAATAAACTGCATAATAAACAACATCTTCTACAACTTCTTTAGGCATTTCCAAACGCCAACTTCCATCACTCATTTGATTCATCTGATTATAAGTGACTTTTTCAGAGGCAAGTTGAGTTGGAATAGCAAGTGGATTAGTAGCTGGATCACCATTTTGACTAGCTGCTACATTTGTACCACTCCACTTTGGCACATCTGTTTGAGTTTCTGTCCATCCATTTTGTCCATAGCTTTTCCATTCATTAACATCATCATTCCAAGTTGCACTTGTTGCTGCTTCAACACTTTTCATTTGTGTTAAAGGCACCGCCAAACTTATTAACAAAGCTATAACAATAAAAATTCTTAATTTATCATTTGTGACTTTTTTTATTGTTTTCATAGATATCTCCCTTCTATAATCTTAATACTCATTTTTTTATAATCATCATCATTATAACACTAATTAAAACAAAAAACTACTATCTTCAATACTTGCCAACAACAAAATTAGATAATTTCCTCAATAAAAAAGAGCTTGTTTTCATTAACAAACTCTTCATAATACCTAAGATCTTGCTGCACCATCAACAGATAAAACAACGCCTGTAATATAGCTTGCCATATCACTTGCTAAGAAGACAAAAGCATTAGCTATATCTTCTGGTTCCCCTACTCTTCCTAAAGGGATACCTGCAATAATTGGTTGTATAACTTCTTCTGGCAAAACTGCAACCATATCTGTATTTGTAACTCCTGGAGCCACAGCATTCACACGAATATTATCTTTACCAAGCTCTCTTGCTAAAGACTTTGTCATACCATTAACTGCAAATTTTGATGTTGGATATCCACTTCCTGATGGTTGACCATAAATAGAAACCATAGAACTTGTATTTAAAATAACTCCTCCACCTTGTTCTTTCATAATATGAGCAGCTTCCTTAGAACAAATAAAGACAGCATTAACATTCAAATTCATAATTTTTTCAAAATCTTCAACATTATAATCAAAGATTTTATCTCTTTGAGAAATTCCAGCATTATTAACTAAAATATCTAATTTTCCAAATGTTTTAACAACTTCTCTAAATGCATTCTTTACTTCATCTGGATTCATTAAATTAGGATACAATCCAATAACTGGATAATCTTTATTTTCTTCCATTAATTTTTCTAAAGCAATATCAACAGTTTCTTTACGTGAACCAAATAATGCAACTTTTGCTCCTTGATTTAAAAACGTTTTTACTGTTGCATAACCAATTCCTCTTGTTCCACCTGTTACTATTGCTACTTTTCCATCTAATAACATATATTAACCTTCTTTCTTACTATAAATATAGTATACATCTTATACTATATTTAATACCTTGTCAAATATTTCACAAAGATATTTTTACTCTTCCCTTTTTTATAAAAATCTTTCACTTTTTTATTAATGTAAAATAAAAGAGAGAAAATTCTCTCCTTCATATCATTCTTACTTTTCAAAATGACTCGCAACTTCTTGTAAATGTTCTATAATAGGAAGATGTTGTGGGCACACTCCCTCGCATTGTCCACATCCTATACACTCACTCGCTTTTCCAAATGTCTTTGTTAAGTTAGCATAATATTCACCTTGTGGTGTCCAACCTTTTTCTTTAATCTCTTGTTTATCTGCATTATATAATGAAAAATATTTTGGAATGGCAATTTTCATTGGACAACCATCTGTACAATATGAACAGCCTGTACAAGGAATAGCAATATTAGCATTAATAAGATCAACAGCTTTACGCACTAAAGATAACTCTTTTTCATTAAGTGGTTTAAAATCACTCATATAATTTGTATTATCTAGCAATTGTTCCATATTACTCATACCACTTAATACCATCATAACATTATCCAATCCTGCTACAAAACGAATAGCCCAAGATGGAATTGACATATCTGGATGATACTCTTTAAATAATTGTTCAACTGCTTCAGGAACTTTTGCAAGTGTTCCACCTTTTACAGGTTCCATAACAATAACCTTTTTACCATGCTTTTTAGCAACCTCATAACACTTTCTTGACTGAACACCTATACTATCCCAATCTAAATAATTAATTTGTAATTGCACAAATTCCATTTCTGGGTGTTCCGTTAAAACTTGATCTAAGAATTCTGCATCATCGTGAAAAGAGAATCCCATAGTTTTAATAAGTCCTTGTTCTTTCTTTTCTTTAATCCATGTATAACAATCTAATTGATTATAAACTTCTTGAGAATGATGATTTACATCATGCAATAAATAATAATCAAAGAATGTAACACCTGTTTTCTCTAATTGTTGATTAAAAATTTTATCTCTATCTTCTTTTGTTTGAATAAACCCTGAATGCAACTTTGTAGCTAAAGTAAAACTATCTCTAGGATGACGTTTAACCAAAGCTTCTTTTATTGCATTTTCACTTTGAAAACCACAATACATCCATGCAGTATCAAAATAAGTAAACCCTCTTTCTAAAAAAGTATCTACCATTTTCTTTGTTTCTTCAATATCAATTTTTGATGGATCATTAACATCTAATGAAGGTAACCTCATCAACCCAAATCCTAATTTTTTATTACTCATACTCTCTTCCTCCTTATATTATTTTACAATTTTTATGCATATGAAATCAATCTTTTATCAACAACATGCCCTATTATTTTGATATTTCATACATTTATTTTGATTTCTTATCATCACTTTCCCTTTAGTTTCCATAATAGCATCTTCATTAATAATACTTCCTACACTATCGACAACAATTGTTCCAGATTTCACATTCTTAATAGATTCTACATGACTATGAATATCTGCTTCTACATCACTATATTCAAACGCCAAATCACAATCTATCATCTCACAATTAATCAACTTTAAATCTTCACAATAACAAAATGGTTGTGTCCCTATAATTTTACAATTAATCAGTGTCAATCCTTTAGAAAACCATGCCAAATATTCACCTTTTAGCACTGAATCCTTAACAATAACATCTTGACTATGCCAAAATGCATCTTTTGTATCTAAATATGAATTAGTTATTTCTAAGTGATTCATGTATTGAAATGAATATTTTCCACTAAATTGAAGATTATCTATTTTTACATGATGAGAATGTAACATCATATATTCACTATTAATTTTACTATCTTTAATCGTTATATTTTCACATTGCCAACCAAACTCTGGCGAATCAATCTGACTATTTCTAACAATAGTATCACTACATTCTCTTAAAATTTTAATTCCTGTAATCTGACAATTATCAATTATACCATGATGTGAATACCAGATAGGTGCTCTTGTCAATTCATCTAAAGATGAATTCTTCAAAGTGTATTCTTCTACATGCCACATAGGATAACGAAGTGAAAAACAGCAATTATTGACAACAATATGTCTAGCTTCTTTTAAAACTGATTCTCCATCTGCCATACCTGCAAAAATACAATTTTTCACTTCTGTATTTTTTAAATGATATAAAGCTCTTTCTTCATCAAATGTTTGATTTTCAATTAATTCTAATTTCATATTTTCCTCCTCTACTTTTTACATTTATTATTTTTGATTTGACATAATATATAGTCTAAACAATCTACCTTTTTTTGATATTGATGTGTTATTTCTAACAAATGACATCTCATTCGTTTTAATATAAGTATTTGCTTATTAATATCTTTTTTTTGATAACTATCTAAAAAGCAATCTATGTCTTTTTGTTGACATCCAATATCTTTCAAACATGAAACAATAGCATCACTAGACATATTATGAATACTCATTCTACATCACCTCAAACACATTTTAACCAACAACTTCAAAAATATCAAATACCTATATTGAATATCTTCGCATACTTGAAAAGCATATCAAAAAAAGTTATACTTTCTTAAAGGAGGAGCTATTATGGAAATAAGAGTTTTACAATATTTTCTAACAATTGCAAGAGAAGAAAGTATTTCAGGAGCCGCTAAAGTTTTACATATTACACAACCTACTTTATCTAGACAAATGAAAGAATTAGAAGACGAATTTGGAAAACAGTTATTTGTTCGTGGAAACAGAAAAATAACACTTACTGATGATGGATTGTTTTTAAGAAAAAGAGCTGAAGAAATTATTGAATTAGTGAATAAAACAGAATCTGAAATGTTAAATGATTATCAAATACTAAGTGGAGATATTTATATAGGTGCTGGAGAAACTGAAAATATGCGTTTAATTATTCAAATTATAGAACGTGTTCAAAAAGATCATCCCAATATAAAGTTCCATTTTTATAGTGGAAATGCAGATGATGTAAGCGATAAATTAGATAAAGGATTGCTTGATTTTGGAATACTCATTGAACCTGTTAATAAATCAAAATATAATTTTATAGAAATACCTGCAACGGATACTTGGGGTGTTCTCATGAAAAAAGACAGTCCTTTAGCACAACTTGATAAGATTACTCCTCAAGATATAAAAGACAAACATCTTATTCTTTCTTCACAAAGTCTGGTCAAAAACGAAATTGCAAATTGGTTTGGTGAAAAATATGAAAATTTGAATATTAAAGCAACATATAATCTTATTTATAATGCTTCCTTAATGGTTGAAGAAAATATGGGATATGCTTTAACTTTAGACAAATTAATTAATACAACAGGTAAAAGTCAATTATGTTTTAGACCTCTCTATCCAAAATTAGAAAAAGAACTTGTTATTGTATGGAAAAAATATCAATTTTTCTCTAAAGCTTCTGAATATTTTCTTAACGAACTATATCAGACATTTCAATCAATATAAAAACACATTTTTATCATATATCAAAAATACCAACTATAGATTAAATCTATAGTTGGTAAAACAGGAGCCTGTAAATAATTTTGTGTAAAGTTTAAATTCATTAGTAGAATGGATAGTAATTACATCGAGTAATCATGTAATTACTATTTTTTATAATGTTATCATATAAATAATCGTTGT
>JAETUM010000002.1 GCA_021768625.1 Candidatus Stoquefichus sp.
GATCATCCATGGAGAACTGATAATATTTTACAGTATTTTGGTAGCCAAAAGCACCGACAACAAATCGGTGCTTAAAACACTAAATTTTTAGGACATTTTCAATTTTGCTTGACATACTTCAAAAAGATACTTTTCTTTCCTTAACCAAAAGAAAAGAGAATAGCTTTCTATTCTCTTACACAGTCAATAACTCTTCTTCTTTTTCTTTTGTTAATTGATCAATTTTTTTAACAAATTCATCTGTTAATTTTTGAATCTTATCTTTTGCCTGTTTTTCTTGATCTTCTGGTAAATCAGCCTTTTGTGCATCATCGTTAGATGATCTTCTAATATTACGAATAGCTACTTTCGCATCTTCTGCATATTTTTTCACTTGTTTAACATATTCTTTTCTTCTATCTTCAGTTAATGGAGGAACTGTGATACGAATAATTTCTCCATCATTTTGAGGTGTTAAACCTAAATTAGCTTCAAAAATAGCATGTTCTATATCCTTTAAAATACTTCTATCATATGGTTTAATAACCAATTGACGCCCTTCTACAACAGAAATACCTGATGTTTGATTAATAGGAGTTGGTGTTCCCCAATAATCAACCATAACTCTATCAAGCATATTAGGATTTGCACGTCCTGCTCTTACAGTAGATAATTCACCTTTAAAAGAATCAATTGTTTTATTCATTTTTTCTTTTGTTTCATCTAAAATTAAATTTAACATATTTTATTTTCCTCCCTTAGAGATTGTTGTTCCAACAACAACTCCTTCACAAGCTTTCGCAATATTACCATCTTCTTGCATATTAAATACACATAAATCAATGCCATTATCTTTACATAAAGTAATAGCAGTTTGATCCATAATATGTAAATCTTCATTTAAAACATCTAAATAACTGATTTGATCATATTTTTTAGCATCAGGATCAACTTTAGGATCTGCTGAATAAACGCCATCAACGCCATTTTTAGCCATTAAAATAACATCAACATTCATTTCAGCAGCACGTAAAGCAGCCGTTGTATCTGTTGTGAAAAATGGGCTACCAGTTCCTGCACCAAAAATAACTATTCTACCCTTTTCCAAATGACGCACAGCTCTTCTTCTAATATATGGTTCTGCAACTTCTTTCATATCAATAGCAGACAATAATCTTGTATCTACTCCAATAGCCTCTAATGCATTTTGAAGTGCCATACCATTCATAACAGTTGCTAACATTCCCATGTAATCAGCAGTAGCTCTTTCCATTCCCATATCACTACCAGTCTTCCCACGCCAAATGTTACCACCACCACAAACAATAGCAATTTCAACACCTAGATCTTTAGCATCTTTAATTTGTCTTGCAATATCAGCAACAACTGCAGGATTAATTCCAAATCTTTGTTCACCAGCCAAAGCTTCTCCACTTACTTTTAATAAAACTCGATTATATTTCATAGTAATCCCCTTTATTTTACAAGAAAAGGGCACAATATTTATGTGTCCTCCCCCGTGATTTAATTATCCTTTCATTTGAGCAGCAACTTCTTCAGCAAAGTTTTCTTCTCTTTTTTGCATTCCTTCACCAACTTGGAAACGAACCATATCTAATACTTTTCCATCTCCTAAGTATTTTGCAACTGTTTGATCTGGATCTTTAATAAATTCTTGATCTACTAAGCACATTTCTTTTAAGTTTTTATTCAAACGACCTTGTACCATCTTTTCAATAATATTTTCTGGTTTAGGTCTAGCACTGTTTGCATTTTCTTCTAATGCTTGAGCTTTTAAAACACTTAATTCTCTATCTAAAACTTCAGCAGGAATAGCTGTTCTATCAATATATTGTGGTGCACTTGCTGCAACATGCATAGCAACATCTCTTGCTTTTTCATCAGTTGTATTGCTTACTTTAACTAATGCAGACATTTTTCCACCCATATGTGAATAAGCACCAAATACTTCATCAGCATTTTTATTGATAACTGCAAATCTTCTAAAACTTAATTTTTCACCAATTTTACCACTCTTTTCAGCAATAACAGTTTCTAAAGTTTTTCCATCTACATCTAATTTTAATGCAGCATCTAAATCTGCTGGATTAGCAGAAACAACTGTTTTTGCTACTAATTGTACTAATTCTTGGAATTCAGCATTTTTTGCAACAAAGTCAGTTTCTGAATTGACTTCTACAATTGCAGCAGCATCTCCATCAATCACAAAAGCAGTTAATCCTTCAGCAGCAATACGATCTGCTTTTTTAGCAGCTTTTGCAATTCCTTTTTCTCTTAACCAATCAAATGATTTTTCTAAATCACCATCACATGCTTCTAATGCTTTTTTACAATCCATCATTCCAGCACCAGTTTTTTCACGTAATTCTTTTACTAATTTTGCACTAATTGCCATTTTTTTATCCTCCATTTATTTTTATAAAAAAGGGAAAGTTTTCGCTTTCCCATTATTCAACTATGCTTCAGTTTTTTCTTCAGCTTTAACTGGTTTATTTACTTCAGCAGCTTTGTTGTTTCTAGGACGAGCATTATTCTTATATCTTGGTCCTCTTTGTTTACTTTCTTCTACAGAAGCAACTGCATCATTCATAGATACTTCTTTATCATCTTCATCTTTAACATAAGCTACTGTTAAAGGTTCACCTTTTGCTTCACATACAGCGTCAGCCATTGCTCCAACAATTAATTTAACAGCTCTAATTGCATCATCATTTGCTGGAATAACATAATCTACTTCATCTGGATCACAGTTTGTATCAACAATACCAAATACTGGGATACCTAAAATCTTTGCTTCAGCAACTGCATTGTGTTCAACCTTAGGATCAACTACAAATAAAGCATTAGGTAATCTTCTCATTTCTTTGATACCACCTAAGTTCTTTTCTAACTTAGCTTGTTCTTTTTTCATTAAGATAGCTTCTTTTTTAGTAAACAATTCAAAAGTTCCATCTTCTTCCATTTTTTCTAATTCTTTTAATCTTCTGATTCTCTTTTGAATAGTTTTGAAGTTTGTTAAAGTTCCACCTAACCAACGAGAATTAACATAGAAACTTCCTGATCTAATAGCTTCTTCTTGTACAGCTTCTTGAGCTTGTTTTTTAGTTCCTACAAAAAGAACTTTTCCACCTTTAGCAACAATATCCATCATAGTTGCATAAGCTTCATCAATTTTATCAGATGATTTCTTTAAATCGATGATATAAATACCGTTTCTAGAAGTGAAAATATATGGAGCCATTTTTGGATTCCATCTTTTTGTTTGATGACCAAAATGAACACCAACTTCTAATAATTTTTTCATTGAAATTACTGCCATTGTAACTTCCTCCTTTTTGTTTTTTTCCTCCATTGTTTCTAACATAAACCACTTTTTCAAGCACTAGATTCATGAATTCACAATGTGTGTATTTTAAATACCTGTGATATGATAACATACTTCATAGAAAAAAACAAGCTTATACCAATAATTTTCTATTTTTTTACTGTTTTCAATAAATCAAACATAATATCTTTTTCATCATATAAACATGAATCAAGAAGATAATAATTATAATACCCTCTATTATAATATAAATGATGATGAACCTTTATTTTTTCTCGATCATATAACGATGGAATCTTACTATAAAATTCTCTTAAATATGTTGGAATGAATTTCATTAATAAAAACTGTTGATAAAAAAGATAACCTATAATAATAATTGTATTATAACGAAAATAAAAAATGGCCAATATCACAAAACTAAAAACAGATATTTTTAGACTTAAATACATTGCATTTTTCAAATCAATAAAAGCTTGTAATATTAAACAAATAATTCTATGCCCATCCATTGGATAAATAGGTAATAAATTAAAAAAGAAAATAAAAGAATTAATAACAAACAATTCATTTTGTATTGCTCCATGACAAAAGTAATCAATAAAATAATATATAAATAAATGGCTACATGGCCCTGATAAAACAACACATAATTCATGACAGATAGGATGAAAATAAAAATCAGATAATGATAAATAAGCACCAAAAGGTAAAATTTCAATCTTTTCAATTTGAAAATGAAAATAATATGCCATCAAAAGATGGCATAGTTCATGAATACAAACAATTGTTAATGCAGATAGAAAAAATGTTAAGTATTGTCCTATCCAAGCCACTAACACATAAAAAAATGTCAAATAATGAATATGAATATCAAGATGAAATTTCTTCAAATGTATCATAGTCTATTTCTTTTTCTCCTTGTGTAAAGATAATCATAACCTGTTTATTATATGTTCCAATAATTGTTGCAGTATCAACCTGATCATACAAACTAACAAACACATCTGTTAATTGCCCATACGTTACTTCAACATTATTATCTAAAAGAACTGTAATATATTTACCAAGTAATTTTTGTTCTCCCACATAAATAACACGCCCTTTAGAAAAATTTAAAACTTCATTTGTTTGATTAGTATAAAAATTATCTCTTACATGTGTATAATTCACTTGATTTGAAACTGTTACAGCATCATCATCAGAAATAAAACGTGTTAATTGCTGATTTATCCATTGTGCTGCCTGTTTGAATCTCAAATCATTTAAAACATAATCTTTAATTTGTTCTCCGTTAGGACTGACCTTTACATATGCACAAACTGCTATCCCCACTAACAAGACAACCATACACTTAATCATAGAATTATACAACTTTGAAAAATGATAATCTGTTAATGTTGGTTGACGCCTAGCACGTCTTTTTTCCATTCTTTTTTTTATTTCATCTATTTCGTTCACAAGTATGTCACCTCAATTTATACATATGTCAGAAAGCTTGATAAATAACAACTTTTAATATTTTTTTATTGATTTATTCTGCAATTCGTCATTTAAAAACATAATTATTCAAATAAGCACAATAAATATATCTATATCTAAGAATTGAACTCTACTATATAATATTAAGGACAACATTACTATTCTGGACATTCATTAGTAATAATATATGATGATGATAATCATCTAAAAATTCTTTCTAAAAATGGCTTCTTTTTATTTCTTTGAAATGCCACTTCTTCTCCCTCTAATCTTCTTACTATTCTATCAAAGCAACCACCCATAGAGGAATGATAATTCATATAGATTGGTAATCCTTTATTGTTAGCCTCTATCATAGAATGATCATCATAAACTATTCCCAATAATGGAATAGAAAGAATATCATGTGCATCTTTTAATGTTAAACATCTTCCCTTATGTATATCATCTTCATTATATTTATTAACAATCATGTGTAATTGATTAACACCTTGCTTTAATAATAATCCTACAACTCTGTCAGCATCTCTTAATGAAACAATATCAAGAGTTACAACAATAATAGCTTCGTTTGACAACCCACTTGCATATTGGAATCCTTTTTCAATACCAGCAGGACTATCTATCAAAATATAATCGAAATCCTTTTTTAATTCTTCAATCATCTTTATCATATATTCAACATTAATATTTTCTAATGACAGTGATTTGCAAGCAGGTAATAAAAACAATGAATCCATTCTTTTATCCTTAACCAAAATTTGTTGCAAAGTACACTTGCTTTGAATAACATCTTTAAGATCGTAGATGACTCTATTCTCTAATCCCATCATAACATCCAAATTTTTTAAACCAAAATCAGCATCTATTAAACATACTCGTTCCCCTTTTTTGGCTAAGGCATATCCAATATTAATAGACATACTACTTTTTCCAACTCCACCTTTACCCGAAGTTAAAACAATGATTCTTGTCATAACCATCCTCCTCATTATATACAATTTCGTCATCTTTATAATAAATACTTACAAATGCAGATGTTGTCACATCGTGCAAAATTTTTCGATTTATAATAATTTGAGCATGTGCAAAGTGATGTCCATATATTTTCACATCACCATTCATGGCTATAATTGTCCCTTTCACTTCATTAAGAAAATATACATCCCTATAACAATAAACATATCCTCCTGTATTGATTGTTCCTAAAAATAAGGTTTCTTGATAAACATAAATTTCTTCACCATTATGAATCTGCTCTTTGTTCATATGTATATGTTGATAATTACGCGGAATAGAAATACCTTCAAATAATATTTTCTTTTTTTCACTTATTATTTTAATTAATTCCTTTAATTCATTATTTTGCAATTGTCGACATCCAAAATCAAAAAAAGCCCTTGGATAATAACTATCTTGATTAAAGATAGGTTGTTCCAAAAGCTCATTAAAATCTTTTAAAATTTCATCAAAACAAACATTCTCATTACATTTCATCACAAGAATATCATTAATGCCTTTTACTTCAATATTCATTATTTCACCTCAATTTTGATATAATTGTAGACCCAATACACCAAAAAAGATAAGACAAAATTAAATAATACTGTTGGTAATAATCTCATAAGAGTAAAATTTGTCAAAGAATAATTTGTCATATTGGTAATCCACATTAACCAATATACAATAATTTCTTCTACAAGAATTGTCGAAATACAAAAAACTGATGATTCAATCATAGAAAATGATTCAATTTTGATAATATATGATCGAACAAAAGCGATTAAACAATAAATAAGTATATATATGGCTAAAGAATTAGAATATACAACTGAATAATAAACTCCACTAACAGCTGCAAAAAAATATCTTTCTGGTCCTTCTACTGTCTTTACTAACAAAGCAAACATCATTAAACCTATGTAAGGAATAATTGTGATAGATGATTTTGTATAATTATATGGCAGAAAGAAACTAATTGTGCTATCAATAATAAAACATATGAACAATGTTATAAAACATTTATATAAATAATTCTCTTTCATTTTGAATTAACCCTTTGCACAACTGCAACATAATTAAGTGAATCAAAATCCGCACTTGGCTTAACTAAACATGTAGATTCCATAGCTTCTCCTTTTGAAGTATAGTTCTCAACAGTTCCTACAAGAATTCCCTTAGGGCTCTTTCCGATACCTCCTAATCCACTTGTTACAACTTTAGCATTCTTATCTAATTTTTCAACATCACTTAACAAAGTAATACGATATGCCTTTTTTTCAATATCATATCTATTAAGTAAACCATAATATTCTTTACCACCACTTATAATCATAACAGGTAATTGACTTTTTGATTTCTCGCTACACAAAAGAGAAACAGTTGCTGATAACTCATTAACTTGTATAACAGTCCCAATCATCCCTTTAGAACTAATAACAGCCATCCCTTCTTTAATGTTAGAAGATTTCCCAAGATTAATAGTAACTTCATTATTCCAACTTTCTACATCACGAGCTATAACAGTTGTTTGCATAATCTTATAATCTGTTGGTAAAAAATCAATTTTTGATAATTCTTTAAGTTGTTCCAATTCAGATGATAACACTTCATTCAAAGCGGCTTCTCTTGCATATTTATCCAATTGCTCTTTTAACTGTGCATTTTCCTCATAAACATCTTTTAATTCATTATATTCACAAAATAATCCACTTATATACTTAATAGGTGTTTTAATGACATAGTATTCTATATTAGCAATTGTATCCTTAAAAATAGATTCAATAGAAGAAGCTGATCTATTCATTAATAAAGTGAAAATAGAAAATACAATAAGTATAATTGTGACAATCATAATTCTTTTGTTATGTTTATTTAACTTATCATGTTTTTTATACAAAGTATCACCCCTAATCAATACATTCATTATAATATCAACTACTCAAAAAAGCAATTCAAAAAAAGATAAACATTATATATGCTTATCTTTGAAACATTGATTAGCTTTTATACTAAAAAATTCATTCCATCCAATAATAATATGATCCATGACTTCAATTGCCATCATTTCTCCCAAAGTTTCAAATTGCTTTGTCATCAAAATATCTTCATTACTAGGATGGCTATCACCACTTGGATGATTATGACATAAAACAATTTTAGCACTACTTACACTTATAGCTTCTTTAAACACTTCTCTAGGTGTCACTACACTCATATTTAATGAACCAATGAAAATGATTTTCCTTTTTAAGACACAGTTCTTATTATCTAAACAAATTAATAAAAAGTGTTCTTGTTTTAAAAACATCATCTCATTTTTAACATATTCATATATATGATATGGATTATTAAACTGCATATGATCTCTTGTATGATTTCGTAATCTTTTTCCAATCTCAATAATACTTAACAATTCAATAGCTTTTGCTCTTTTAATTCCTTTTAAAGAAATCAATGTCGCATAATTAACATTCACTAATTGTGAAAACCCTCCAATCTCATGTAATAATCTTTGAGCAAGTTGAAGTACCGATTCATTTTTATTGCCTGTTCTTAAAACTAAAGCCAATAATTCAACATTACTTAATGATTCTATTCCATAAGCAATCGCTTTTTCACGAGGATTTTCTTCTTTAGGTAATGATTTAATCATCACTTTGACCTCTTGCTAATTCGTCTAATAACTGAGTTGTACTCATGTTCTGAGACACGACATATTCTTTAATAATACCTTTTACTTTTTGTGAATGCTTTTGAATTTCATCATGATTTTCTGTAATCATCGATAACACATAAAATTGTCCATCTTTCTTATAAGAATAACCTTTATAACCATCTTCTTTCAATTCATTTAATTTGCTATTTTTATTCTTTTCTTCTTTATAAATCCCTACTTGATATACATAATAAGTTTTTTGACCAAATGATGAAACATATGTAAACATTCCCATACAAATTAAAGAGAAAAACAAACCTATGATTGTTACTTTTATTTCAAACTTCATAATTATCCCTCCATATATTCAATATATGAAATAATAAAGGCACATATGTGCCTTTATATTAATTTTTCCATTCTAACTGAAGTAATCTTGGTATAGATATGCGTCCTTTCTTAGATTTATAAAGCTTATATAATCCAGCTCCTAACAATAAATATAATAATGCTGTACCTATAATTGATCCTCCATAAGTTTCACATTGTTGTTGTAGTGTAAGTTCCTTCATAATATCTCCTTTCTGTAGTAACCCCTTACTCTTATATTCACATTTTCTTTGTAAATTTCTTCAAAAAAATAAAAAAAAGAGTATTTTTACTCTTTTCTTACATATTTTTCAATTTATCTATAACACCATCATATTTAGATTGATAGTCAGCAAGTTTCGCTTTTTCTGCATCTACTTTTTGTTGTGGTGCTTTAGATACAAAGTTAGGATTAGAAAGCATACCTTCACAACGTTTAATCTCGCCTTCTAATTTTTTAAGTTCTGCTTCCAATTTTTTCTTTTCTGCAGCTAAATCAATATAATCTCCTAATTCAATAATCAAAGCATTTCCACCTTTAATCATTTCAGTCGCAACATTAGAAGATGTTTCAACATTATAACCTCTACAACGCGCATGACATAATTTATAGATATATGGAGATAAGTCTTCTAATAATTGAGAAAGTTGAGCATCTTTTGTTTGAATACTATATGAAACTTCTATTGCATTTTTAATCACATAGTTTGCTCTTATATTTCTAATTCCCTTAACAATATCAACCAAATATATAAATTGATCATTAATTGTCTCATTTGTAAAATCTTTATTGACTATTGGCCATTGAGCAATGCAAATAGATTCTTTTAAATGAGGGATTGATTGATAAATTTCTTCAGTCACAAATGGCATGAATGGATGTAATAAACGAACTATACTATTTAATACATAAACCAATGTTTCTTGTGTTGCACGTTTTTCTACTTCATTTTCACTATTCAAATGAACTTTTGATAATTCTATATACCAAGAGCAGAAATCATCCCAAATAAAGTTGTAAAGTTCACTACCTACATTCACGAATTCATATTTATCCATATTCTCATCAACAGAAGAAATAACATCATTTAAACGATTTAAAATCCATTGATCAGATAAATTTAAGTTTTTAAAACTTAAGTCTTCAAATTTCATATCTTCATCAATATTCATTAATACAAAACGAGCTGAATTCCAAATCTTATTGATAAAATTCCATGAAGCTTCAAGTTTCTCTGGTATGTATCTTAAATCCATACCTGGAGCTGAATTTGTTGTTAAAAAGAAACGTAAAGTATCTGCCCCATATTCATCAATCACATCCATAGGATCAACACCATTTCCCAAAGATTTAGACATCTTTCTTCCTTGCTCATCACGAATTAATCCATGAATCAAAACATCTTTGAATGGTCTTTCTTTTGTAAATTCTAATGATTGGAAAATCATACGAGATACCCAGAAAAAGATAATATCATAACCAGTTACTAATGTATCTGTAGGGAAATATCTCTTAAAGAGATCACTATCAGTATTTGGCCATCCCATTGTTGAAAATGGCCATAATGCACTTGAAAACCATGTATCTAAAACATCTTCGTCTTGTTTCCAATTCTCTATATCCTCAGGAGCTGTCTTACCTACATAAACTTCACCAGTTTCTTTATGATACCAAGCAGGTACTTGATGTCCCCACCATAATTGACGTGAAATACACCAATCTTCAATATTTTCCATCCATTGTTTAAATGTTTTTTCAAATCTTGTTGGAACAAAATTAACTTTAGAATCCTTATTTTGATTAGCAAGTGCAGCCTCAGCCAAAGGTTTCATTTTAACAAACCATTGTTTTGACAAGTAAGGCTCTACAATAGCTTGACTACGTTCTGAATGTCCGACTTGATGCATATGTGTTTCAATATGATCAACAACACCATTTTTTTCAAAATCATCAACCAATGCTTTACGACAAACAAAACGATCCATTCCTGCATATTTTCCACACATATCATTCATTGTTCCATCATCATTCATACAGATAGGCATTTTTAAATGATATTTCTTTGCTAAAGCAAAGTCATTTGGATCGTGAGCTGGGGTACATTTCATAACTGCTGTCCCAAAGCTCATATCAATATAATCATCAGCCATAATTGGTAGAGCTTCGCCATTGGCAGGGTTGATTGCATGTTTACCAACCAAATGTGTATATCTTTCATCATCTGGATGAACAAAAATAGCTTGATCTGCAAACATTGTTTCAGGACGTGTTGTTGCAATAACTAATTCTTCATCTGTTTCAACAACTTTATATTTAAAATAATACATATGCCCTTCAATTTCTTTATGAATAACCTCTATATTAGATAAAGCTGTTCTTTGAACTGGATCCCAGTTAATAATACGTTCTCCTTGATAAATCAGCCCTTTTTCATATAAAGTTACAAAAACAGTCTTTACTGCATCACTTAAACCATCATCTAAAGTAAAACGTTCTTTTGAATAGTCTAAAGATAAGCCTAATTTCTCCCATTGTGAACGAATAATAGAAGCATATTCTTCTTTCCATGACCATGCTTTTTCTAGAAAGCCTTCTCTTCCCAAATCATAACGAGAAATACCATCTTCTCTCAATCTTGCTTCAACTTTTGCTTGTGTTGCAATTCCAGCATGATCCATCCCTGGAAGCCATAAAGCATCATATCCTTGCATTCTCTTATAACGAATAATCATATCTTGAAGTGTTGTATCCCACGCATGTCCTAAATGCAATTTACCAGTAACATTTGGTGGTGGAATAACAATACTGTAAGGTTTCTTTGACAAATCTCCAGCTTCAAAATATTTCTTATCTAACCATTCTTTATATTTTCCATGTTCAACTTTCTTATGATCATATTTACTCGCTAATTCCTTCATCACTATCATCTCCATCCTCTATATTTTCTTGAGGGATTTCATTATCATAGAAATCATCTTTATGTGCTAAAATATATTCAGTTAACTTTTCATTAAGATTTGTAGAATTGACTAATGCAACATATTCTTGTGTAAAGTCAGTAAAATTATATCTTGAATAATCTCCCATTTCTGGATCATCTTCTTCATCTTCTTCATCATTTGCTATAATCTCAGCGAAACGTCTTGCTGCTCGAAGTAAATCTGATAATTCATGTGCACCCACTTCTTCAAATGACTCTGCTATTGTACTTACGTAAGGTTCTGTTGCAGGACTTAAAAAGAAACTATGTATTGAAGGATTCTGTCCTTGCAAAGATGTTGTCACTTGATAAATACCATAAATCACTTTTTCACTATGATTCATCTTTTCAAAATAATGATCAAAATCCTCATCTTCTTTTCTCATACAATGAAATAATGCTGCAGCAACGACTTCTTCTCTAGGGCATTCATCCAAAATTCCAGGTTTTAAATAAGAATACTTTTGTTGCCTTTCTAAATATTCCATTTGTGCTTTTTGTTTTTGAGCTTTTATCTTTCTCATTCTTCCACCTAAAGCTATAGCTAAATAAATTACAGCTACAAAAAACACAGCCCAAACAATCATAAATTTCCAATCCATTTTCTTTCCTCCTTAAATAAAAAGAACATTCGTATAAGGACGAATGCTCGTGGTACCACCTTAATTCGTATACATAAAGTATACCTTTCAAACTTTAACGCAGTCATACGTGTTCATCTACTTTTTTCAACAAACATACTCCAAGGCTACCTTCCACTTTTTCTTCTATCTTTTCACACCAACCAAAGACTCTCTATAAGAATACAAAGTGTACTCCTCCTTATCAACGTACAATCATTTTAACAAACACTATTATGAAAGTCAATTAAATTTGTTGAATAAAACTATGAATTGAATCTAAATAATATAATAATCGCGATAATTTTATAATATTTTCTATTTCATTATCATTGTAATAAATGATAGGTACAATATTCATCAAACAACAAAGCAAAAGTTTTTCTTCTTCTTGTAATTCAATTTTTTTAAAATAATATTGAGAAAAGCAATCTAAATCAAACAAAATATCTGGTATTCTTTGATACATATCAAATAAATCATAAATAGGTAAATCAATACTCATATTATCTATTGACAAAAAAACTCTTTGTTTTAAAGAAATATGATTATAATCAAAATGCTTATAAGTCAAACAGACTCTAATTTGTGAAAAACTTTTTGCTTTTTCCAAATATTGTGATAGATAATTACGTGCATGACATAATGATTCATGTATACGATAATAATTCATAACAAGCATCCATTGACTTGGTGAGCGATATAAAATAGATTCATAATTTTTAATCATCTGTTCATAATAGACTTCTCTTTCGTGAATGACAGATAAGATATCTTGATTTAATGTTTGAATATAATCCTGACTAATCTTAGTATAATAAAAGCTATTTAAATGTAAATAAGCTAATGTTTCAAAGTAAAACTTAACTTTCATTTCTTTTAATGAACCCTGACTATTATCAACAAATGGCATTAAATATAAATATTTCTGTTGAAATGATGTTAAAATCTCATTATTTTTATTCAAGAAAATTTTCACAAAACAATTTAAATGCAAAATTTCTATATACTCATACACTTTTTCTATCTTTCTTGAATCCACTATCTTTACAACATATAATTCTTCTTTTGTCTTAACTTTATAAACTTTGGATGTTAATTTAATTAACCCAATAACTTCAATTCCATAATAGTCAGATATGACTTGTTTCATGCTATATAGGGAACAATAACAATTGTTCCTTTAGATAAATCACGGTTATGATTATAATTTTGAATTGTATATTCATCAACATGATAACGATCAGCTATTGTACGATAAGAATCTCCATCTTGTACAACATACAAATAATAAGTACCAATATCATGATCATCATCTTCAACAACTTCTTCTTTTTTAGCTTTTTTTGTTTCTTTTGTAACTTTTGGCATATCTTCAATGATTGTTTCAACATCTATTTGTGGTTCTATAGTTTGTGCTTCTTCAACATAGCTATCTTGTTCTCTTATAAGGCTTTCAATTTCTTCACTGATATCTTCCTGTTTTTCTTCAATTGGATTAACTAATCGATCTGTTTCAATAACACGATCCTCATCATCCTTAACACCATATATACTCGCTTGAATAACCAAAGATAAGTTTCCATCATTTAAATAATAATCAAAATCTTCTACTTTAACATTAAATTCATTTTTATCTTCAATTTTAGAAAATTGTGCTAAAATATCTAAATCAATGTTTTCATGAAATTCATTTTTCATATTCTCATCTTTATAATCACCATTAATCAAAATGCTTCCATAAGCTCTTATTCCTTGATTTTCCATTTTATAATTAATAGATTCATCTACTGAAATAGAAATCAATTCCTTTAATTGATGATTCAAATCAACAACTTTTTTAAAATATATCTTTTGCATACTTTCCCTCCTATAAGAAAACATATGCCAAAAATATAAAAATATGAAAAAAAGAAGCTTTCACTTCTTTATAAACATAAATCTAATATAATATCCCAAACTTTATCAATTCCGACTTTCTTTAAACTAGAAAAACGTACAAAGTAATCAGCCTCATCAAAGTCCAAAGTATCTTTAATCAATTTCTCATTTTTTTTCAAATCATTTCTTTTTAATTTATCCTCTTTTGTCGCAACAACAATGACAGGAATCTCGTAATATTTTGCATACTCATACATTGTTATATCATCACGTGTAGGTTTATGACGATAATCAACAATTAAAACCAAAGCCTTTAATGTATCTCTTTGACTAAGATATGTATCAATCATATCACCAAAACTCTCTTTAATCTTATCATTGACTTTTGCATAACCATAACCTGGAACATCAACCAAGCGTAATTCATCGTTAATATTAAAAAAGTTAAGTGTACGTGTTTTTCCAGGAGTACTAGAAACCTTTGCTAATTGGTTTCGTCCAGTTATCGCATTGATAAAACTTGATTTACCAACATTACTACGCCCTGCCATACAAATTTCAGGTAAATTGTTTTCTGGCCATTGAGATTTCCATGCTGCACATAACATGAATTCAGCCTTATTAATTTTATACATTTTCTCCTCCTTTGAAAAATAGAGTCAATAATTATTGACTCTACTTTAATAATGCATGTTCTAAAACTGTATCTATATGATCAGCTAAAACAATATCTAAATCTTTTTGAACAGATTCAGGGATATCATCAATATCCTTCTCATTATCTTTTGGGATAATAATCTTTCTAATACCACTACGATGTGCTGAAATAGATTTTTCTTTCAATCCACCAATTGGTAAAACTTGCCCTCTTAAAGTAATTTCTCCAGTCATAGCAACATCATCACGTACTGGACAATTACTAAAAGCTGATAATATAGCTGTTGTTAAAGTAACTCCAGCACTTGGTCCATCTTTCTTTACTGCTCCTTCAGGAACATGAATATGAATATCTTCTTTATCAAAAGAAATACTTTGTAACCCATATTTTTCACGATTTGCTTTCATATAGTCTAATGCAATTGATGCAGATTCCTTCATAACATCACCTAATTGTCCAGTAATAATAAATTTTCCAGACCCAGTAAAATGATTAACTTCAATTGGTAAGATATCTCCACCATATTGCGTATATGCCATACCAGTCACAACACCTACTTGAGGTTTATTAAGCTTCTTTGTATGTTCAAATGGTGCTTTTCCTAAAAATTCTTCTAATTCATTCACTTGTAAATTGATTTTCAATGATGAATCTTTGAGAACTTTTAAAACAGACTTACGACATACTCTAGCAATCAATCTTTCTAATTGTCTTACCCCTGCTTCTCTTGTATAATGACGAATAATATACATCATTGTTTCATCAGAAATTGTTAATTGTTCATCTGATAGACCATGTAAATCTAATTGTTTCTTTAATAAATGTCGTTTTGCTATTTGAAGTTTCTCTTGTTCTGTATAAGAAGAAATTTCAATAACTTCTAATCTATCTCTTAAAGGTTCAGGAATACTACCTAAATCATTTGCAGTCGCAATAAATAGAACTTTAGATAAATCATATGACTCTTCTAAATAATTATCAGAGAAAAACTGATTTTGTTCTGGATCTAAAACTTCAAGCATTGCACTTGTTGGATCACCTTTATAATCACTAGACATTTTATCAATTTCATCTAATAAAAATACAGGATTAATCACACCAGCTTTCTTCATTCCTTGAATAATACGTCCTGGCATAGATCCTAAATAAGTTCTACGATGTCCTCTTATTTCTGATTCATCTTTCACACCACCTAAAGATGCTTTCACAAACTTTCTATTCAATGCACGTGCAATAGATTTAGAAATAGATGTCTTTCCTACTCCAGGTGGACCAACTAAACAAATAATTGGTGCATTAAGATTTTGAGTCATTTGTTTAACAGCTAAGTGTTCAACAATTCTTTCTTTTGGTTTTTCTAATCCAAAATGATCTTCATCAAGAATTTGTTCTACTCGAGAAATATCTTGTTCATCTTCAGTCTCTTGATACCATGGTGTTTTCATCACCCAATCAATATACGTTCTTACAACATTCGCTTCTTGAGAAGCAGCTGGCATCATATCATATCGACGTAATTCTTCTTCAATCTTATCTTTAATATGTTGAGGATAAGGTTTACTTTTTATCTCCTCACGTATAAAATCAGTATCATCTTCTTTATTAGGAGTATCTCCTAATTCTTCTTTAATAGCACGTAATTTTTCTCTTAAATAGTATTCTTTTTGATTCTCATCAATACTTTCCTTAACTTTTAAATTAATCTTCTCTTCTAATTCATTAATAACTTTTTCTTCTTCCATACTCGCTAAAACCAATAATAAACGCTTATTAATATCAGTTTCAGCTAAAATATTTTGTTTTGTAGGAAGTTCAACATTAATATATTGACCAATAGTATCAGCCAAAGCACTTGCAGTCATACCATGTGAAATATTCGAAAAAACTTCTCTAGGAAACATTTGTAAATTTTTATTCATCGCTTGCATTTGTGCACTTACTTTTCTGACTAATGCAATTTCTTCATTTTTATCTCCAGAAACATCTTCAAGATATTTCACTTTTGCAAAAAAGCATCCATCTCTGTCTTCTAAAGTTAAAATTTCTACTCTTTTTTCACCTTTAACAGTTAATTTAATTGTTCCATGATTATCTCTTTTGATTCTTCTTTTAACTTTACAAAGAGTCCCATAATGATAAACATGTTCAAAATCAGTTGCTTCATCAAGAGGATTTTTTTGTGAAATAAAGATGATATTTTCATCAAATTCATTTACACTTCTATCAATCGCTTTAAGACTAAAGTTTCTTCCCACATCTAAAGATATTTCATGTTCAGGAAAAACAATCATACCACGAGTACAAATAACAGGTAAATCAACTACAATTTCTGTTTCATCCATATTTATAACCTCCTATTTATTAGATAACAATTCATATTTTCATCTAAGATTTATGAAAACAAGACGCTTGAAGCGTCTTATTTCACATTATCTTTGATTAATTGAACAGCTTTTCTAGTAGCTAAATCATTTTCAATTTGTCCAAGTTGACCTTCAAAAATTTGCTTCACTTCGTCAACTTCTCTACCATAATATTCAGCAATAGCTTTAATTTCATCATTTATTTCATCTTCTGTGACTTCAATATTTTCAGCCTTCACAATTTCAGAAAGAATTAAATTAAATTTCACACGATCTTCAGCTTGTTCTCTCATTTCAGCTTTCATATCTTCAGTTGTCTTTCCAGTTAATTGTTGGAATAATTCCATATTCAACCCTTGTTGAGCAATATTTTGTTCTACTTCTCTTAACATATTTTGTGTTTCTGTTTCTATCATAACTTCAGGAACATCAAAAGGTGTATTACTAATAACTGCTTTAAAGATTTCATCATTGAATTTATTTTCAGCTTCAGTTTGTTTTCTATTTTTAATTTGTTCTTTTGTATAAGTTTCTAAATCAGCTAATGTTTCAATACCATCAATATTAATATCTTTAGCTAATTCATCATCAATTTCAGGTAATACTTTTGTCTTAATTTCATGAACTTTAACCTTAAATACAACTTCTTGTCCAGCTAATTCTTTTGCTTGATAATTTTCTGGGAAAGTGACATTTAATTCTTTTTCTTCATCAACTTTCATACCAATCACTTGTTCTTCAAATCCAGGAATAAAGCTTCCAGAGCCAATTTCTAAAGGATGATTTTCACCTTTTCCACCATCAAAAGCAACACCATCTTTAAATCCCTCAAAATCAATAACTGCAGTATCTCCGTTTTCTACAGCACCATCTTCTTTAATGACTAATTCAGCAAATTGATTTTGATAATTCTTTAATTCTTCTTCAATTTCTTTCTTTGTAACTCTAACAGCAGATTTTTTAACCTCTAATCCCTTATATTGTCCTAATTCAAATTCAGGAGCAACAGGAGCAACAACAGTTACTTTTAAAACATCTTCAGTTAATTCATCTACTTTTACTTGTGGTTGCCCTACAGGTTGAACATTATTGTCTAATAAAATACCTGCATAATTCTTTTGTAAAATAATATCAGTTGCTTCTTCTAAAATAGCTGCTTTTCCAATTCTTGCTTTTACCATTTTAGCAGGAGCTTTCCCTTGTCTAAATCCATCAATTTTTACATTTCTTGCTAATTTTGTTAATGCTTTATCTTGAGCATCTTTCCATTCTTCAGTTGAGAATGTCACTTTTACTTCTACTTCACAATTTTCTAGTTTGTTACAAACTGTTTCCATTTATACTTCCTCCATTATTTCAACACGGTTATTATACATGAATCATTGTCATAATGCAACTATTTTAACACTCTATTTGTTTGAGTGCTAAAATTTTTTGTTCAATTTCACTTCTATCACAATAATATAAGATTTCTAAATCATCAAAATCAACAGATATTGACTGTAATGTTGCAACATAATAATGAATAGTTGCTGCCATCACTTGATATTCATCATCATACAATTCTTTAGGATATATTGAATATAAATAATATTCTAAATATTCAACACATTGTTGGAAAAGTGTTGGATTTTCATCCTCTAATGCATTTTCTAAACACTTAGCAACACCTTCATATTGACTTTGTTGCAAAACAAGGGGCATATAACTTGGATTAAAATGATAAATATTCCCAAATTTTTCAACCTCAAAATCTTCATCAATTTGTTGTTCAATCATTATTTCCATCAAGATAGATTTTGCAAAATAATGACGTTCTGGATGACTTAAATATTCCCTAATTGTTGGAATAATCAATCTTATATTTAATTGTTGTAATTGATCTAATGCCATATATAATAAATCTTCATTACAATCTTTATTTTTTAATATTTGTTCAATTTCTTCAATAGAAAAAATTTGATTCTTTGATTCTACTTCCCAATTGGCCTCTTGTTTATCTAATAAAACTTGATCATAAGCAGTATTGAATAACATTTCATATTGATAAGGTATATAGGGCATAGATAGTTCTTCTATCAATATATCGATAGCTTCATCATAATCACCTAACTCTTTTAATGTTGTGACATACATAGAAACAACATCATAATATGTTTCTTTTGCACTTGCTTTTGCCAATATCCCTTCTTGTTTTGCCTGTTGATATTCTTCTAACCCAACTAAACAAACAAGTCTTAAATATCTTGTATTTTCATCATTCATATCATTAAGCATAGATAATGCTTGTCGATATTCTCCATCTTGAATCAGTTCTTCAATCATTATAAACCTCCTCAACTTGTAATAGCCATTTTATCAAAGAAATATAACTTTATCAAACATAAAGTAAAGAAAAAGTCCAATAAAGGACTTATTCATCACCAAAACATACACCAATAGCTTTTGCTGCCTTTACTAATTCACCATTAGGATCAACATGTTTTTGTTGTCCTACTTTTGCAGCACCAATGACTTCTTCCAATGAAGTATAACCCATCTTATCACCATTAATAGTAACAACATTACCAAATTTACCTTCATTAATTAAATCAGCAGCTGCAACACCATAGCGAACTGAAAGAATACGATCATAAGCAGATATATCTCCCCCACGAATAATATGTCCTGGATTAACAGAACGTACTTCATGATTTGGAATAACTTTTTCCAAGTCATCAGCCACCTTAGCAGCAATACCACCTAAACGAATAGGATCTGGAGAATCTTCTACAATTTTTCCAATAACTTTTGTTCCATCTGCATATTTTGCACCTTCTGCAACTGCAACAACTGTATATGGTAATCCTGCTTCATCACGTTTTTGAATAGCTTTTGCTACATTTTCAATTGTGAAAGGAATTTCTGGAATCAAACATACACCTGCATTACCAGCCAAACCAGCATATAAAGTAATCCATCCAGCATCTCTTCCCATTAATTCACAACAAATAACACGATGATGTGATTTAGCTGTTGTTTGTAAACGATCAATAAACTCAGTTCCAACTGTCATTGCTGAAATAAATCCATAAGTTACATCAGTACTTGCTAAATCATTATCCATTGTCTTAGGCACACCAATAACATTAACACCTTTTCTTGAGAAATCTCTTGCACTTGTTAATGTTCCATCCCCACCTAAAACAACTAAAACATCAACACCAGCTTTCTTTAAGTTTTCAACACCTACATCACTAACATCTTTTTTTACTTTTCCACCTTTTCCATCGTCAACTAAATAATCGAAAAGATTGTCTTTATTAGAACTATATAAAATTGTTCCACCTTCTTTATAGATGTTTTCAACTTTTTCTTCAGTTAATTCTATATAGTTATTATTGTATAAACCTCTATATCCATAAACATAACCAATAACTTCCCAACCATATTTACGAATAGCAGTTTTTGTAATTGTTCTAATAACAGCATTCAATCCAGGGCAATCTCCTCCACCTGAAAGTAATGCAATCCTTTTTACCTTCTTTTCCATTTTTCTTAACCTCCAATTTATCATCCTTATCTAGTATAATAAAATTTTTTTAAGATAGCAACAAAAAAATGAATTCATTTCTATGAAATTTGCTAAAAAAATCACAAAAATCAATAGAGTTTTATATTTGAGCGGCATTTCTTATAAATTTTGCTAATTTTTCATTAGACATATGCCCAAACATATACTCTTTTCTATCTTTTGTAAATACACAAACACCAAATGGCATAAAGCCATTTAACTTCATTGTCTCTACTTGCACAATTTGATTTAATGGAATAGTAATATCCTTACTCTTGATTGGAATAAAAAATAATTTTGCATGAAAACACAACATTTCATCTTCAATAACAAGATTTCCATTAATATCTTGACTCTTACCAAATGTTCTTTGTTCACTTGTACAATATGGATAATATGAACACCTCATAATAAAACATCTTTTTCTTTAAATATATTCATAACTCTTTGTAAAGGTAAACCAATAACATTATCAATATCTCCATTCACATGATCAACAAAACAATCAGCAGTTCCTTGAATACCATAAGCTCCTGCTTTTCCTTCCCATTCTCCTGAAGCAATATATGAATCAATCAAATGAGAAATATCTTTAAAATAAACATCTGTACGGTCAATAAATGTCATTAATTCATCTTGAAAATATATAGCAACACTTGTATAAACTGAATGCATTTGATGAGACAATAAATTTAAAATATATTTTGCTTCATTTTCATCTTTAGCTTTTCCAATAATTTGATTTTGAAAATAAACAACTGTATCTGCACCAATAACAATATCATCTGGGTATTTTTTATGAATAGGTGTTGCTTTATCAACCGCTAACTTTTGAAATCTTTGTTCTAAGGGTAATGTATCATCTAAAGTTTCTTCAATAGAAGAAGCATCGATTATAAAATCGATGCCTGTACGTTCTAATAATTCTTTTCTTCGAGGTGAACTCGATGCAAGAATAATTTTATTCATCTTTCTTTTCTTCCTTTTGTTTAATAGGTTTAGGTAATAGTGCTTTTCTTGAAACATTAACACCTTTATCTGTTATCTTAACGACTTTTACTTTTACAGTATCACCTATTTTTAAAACATCAGAAACTTTATTAATTCTTTCATGTGCAACATCACCAACATGTAAGAAACCATTTGTACCTTCAAATAATTCAACAAAAGCAAACTTATCTTCAACTCTTACAACTTTACCATCATAAATTTCTCCAACTTCTGCTTTACGTACAATATTTTCAATGAGTTTTGCAGCTATATCAATAGCTTCTTGATCATAATGATAAATTGTCACACGTCCATCTTGTTCAATATCAATCTTCACATCATGAGACTTTTCAATAATTTCATTAATTGTTTTTCCACCAGTTCCAATAACATCTTTAATTTGTTCTGGTTCAATTCTCATCATATAAACTTTAGGAGCATATTCACTTAAATGATTTCTTGGTTCATTAATTGCACCTAACATACAATCCATAATTTGTTGTCTACCAACTTTTGCTTGAGCTAAAGCTTCTTCTAAGATTTCCTTTGTTATCCCATCAATCTTAATATCCATTTGTAAAGCACAGATTCCATTTTTTGTACCTGCAACTTTGAAGTCCATATCACCTAAATGATCTTCCATACCTTGAATATCAGTTAAAATCGTATAATCTTCTCCCTTTTTCACAAGTCCCATAGCAACACCACTTACTGGATTGCTGATAGGTACACCTGCAGCCATCAAAGCCATAGATGAAGCACAAATAGATGCTTGTGAAGAGGAACCATTTGATTCTAATACTTCAGAAACAACTCGAATAGTATATGGGAACTCATCTTCTGAAGGAATAACTTGAGCAAGCGCTCTTTCTCCTAAAGCCCCATGTCCAATTTCACGACGTCCAGGTGCTCCCATTCTACCAGTTTCACCTACTGAATATGGCGGAAAGTTATAGTGATGCATAAATCTCTTTTGATCTTCTAAACCTAAACCATCAATCTTTTGATGTTCTCCCAATGCGCCTAAAGTACACGCTGATAAAACCTGAGTTTCTCCACGTGTAAATAATGCAGAGCCATGAACTCTAGGCAATAAATCAACCTGAGCATTTAATGGTCTTACTTCATCAACCTTACGACCATCAGGTCTCACTTTATCTTCTGTAATTAATCTTCTTACTTCATCTTTTTCTAAATCATGTAAAACAATCTTTACTTGTTTAATAACAGATTCTTGTTCTTTTAAATCTGCATATTCTCTTTCTTCAAACATTGAAACAACTTCTGCATTAATATCATCAATTGCAGCATATCTTTCAAGTTTACCAGGAATACGAACAGCATTAATCATTCTTTCTTTTGCAATTTCTTCTACTTCCTGAACAATCTCTGGATTTAATTCAAATAAAGGAATTTCAATTTTTTCTTTTCCACACGCTTCAACTACTTGTTCTTGGAATGCAATAAGTTCTTTAATCTTTTCATGTCCAAACATTAATGCATTCAACATTGTTTCTTCATCAACTTCCTTTGCATCAGCCTCAACCATATTAATTGCATCTTTTGTTCCAGCAACTTCAAGATTAATTAAACTTCTTTCCATTTCCTCTGGGCCAGCATTAACAGTAAATTCACCATCAATCAAACCAACATTAACACCAGCAATCGGTCCGTTAAAAGGAATATCAGATAAACATAATGCCAATGATGCTCCCAACATTGCTGCCATTTCTGGAGTTGCCTCTTGATCTACAGATAATACTGTATTAACAACTTGAACTTCATTTCTGAATCCATCTGCAAATAAAGGACGAATTGGTCTATCAATCATACGTGCTGTCAATGTTCCATGTTCACTAGGACGCCCTTCTCTTTTTAAGAATCCTCCAGGAATTTTTCCTACAGAATATAATTTTTCTTCATATGTAACTGTTAATGGGAAAAAGTCTACATCTTTAGGTTCCTTCCCTGCAACAGCTGTAGATAAGATAACTGTATCGTTATATCTTACTAAAACAGAACCATTAGCTTGTTTAGCTAATTCACCTGTTTCTACTGTTAGTTTTTTTCCATAAAATTCAGTACTAAATACTTGTTTTGACATATTATATTTCCACCTCGTTTATAATCTCATTCATTATATCATAAAATATTCTAATAACAAACATTTATTTCAAAAAGAAAAGAGATTATTACATCTCTTTTACATGTTGTAAATGTATACCTATATGACCAATTCCCAAAATAATAGAAGAAAAGATCAATAAATATGATTGTTGTCCAATACCTAATAAAACAAATGCTATAATTGGCAATGTTGCTCCAGGAACTGGAATATACAAAAATGATTGATAAAAATCTTGAAGTGTATGTTTCCCTTTAAAATAACGAATCCAATAACATTCATATAAAATCATACATATCATTGATAAAACAATAAAAATTGTATGATTGAATATTTGAAAACGAATAACAGCAAAGACAGTCACAAGAACTTCTCCAACTCTTTCTAAAAATATCAAACATTTATTTTCCCATGTTGAATCATAGCCTTCTGGTTGATGATAACACCATATAATATTAGGAATAAATAATATACATAAATAAATAATTCCCAATATAGAAATATTCACTCTTTCCATAGATAAACCTATAAATTTAAAAATATACCTGCAATATTGAAATAAACAATCAGTGATAAAGCATCAACAATCGTTGTAATAAAAGGACTTGCCATAACAGCAGGATCAAAACCAATTTTACTTGCTATAACAGGTAAAGTACAACCTACAAATTTTGCAACAATAACAGTTACAAAAAGTGTCATACAAACAACAAACGCAACAATTGTAGACGTTTGATCAATCAACATAATCTTAAAGAAATTTGCAATTGCTAAAGTTGCTCCAACCATAATAGCTACTTTCATTTCTTTCCATATAATTAATGGTAATTCTTTAAATTCAATTTCATCTAATGATAATGCACGAATAACAGATACTGAAGCTTGTGAACCACAGTTCCCTCCACTATCCATCAGCATAGGAATAAATGATGTTAATATGACACAAGTTGATAATGCAGCTTCAAAACCTTGAATAATCTTTCCAGTAATAGATGCAGAAATCATCAATAATAGCAACCAAGGCACACGTTTTTTATAAGTTTCAAAAACACTTGTTTTCATATAAGGTTGATCTGTTGGTGTAATGGCAGCCATCATCTCAATATCCTCAGTTGCCTCTTCTTCTAAAATATCCATAACATCATCGACAGTAACAATCCCAACTAAACGATTTTCGTTATCTACAACAGGCATAGCTCCAAAATCATATTTTTGAAATTGTTTAGCAACTTCTTCTTGATCGTCTAATGTATGAAGAGTAATAACATTTTCAGTCATCAAATCTTTAATTCCCTCGTTTGCATTAGCTAAAATAATTTCTCTTAAGGTAACAGTACCTAACAAATGTTTTTGAGCATCTGTTACATAACAAATATTGATTGTTTCTTTATCTACACCTGTTTTTCTAATACGCTCAATAGCATCTTGGACATCCATATATGCACGTAAATCAACAAATTCCACAGTCATAATACTACCCGCTGAATCTTCAGGATATTTCAACAAGCTATTAATATCTCTTCTTGTTTCTTGATCAGTTGCAGCTAAAACTTTTTTCACAACATTGGCTGGCATTTCTTCTAACATGTCAACAGCATCATCAGAATAAAGGTCATTCATAATTTGTCCAATTTCACGATTTGTAAGTGATTCAATGATCATTTGCTCATATTCAATTGGTATATACGAAAAAACTTCAGCAGCATTATCTTTTGGTAACAACCTAAAAATACGCACAACATCTTCCTTATCATCTATTGTTTCAATAATTTCGGCAATATCTGCCTCATTCAAATCAACCAGTACTTCTCTAATTTGATGATACTTCTTTTCATTTAACAAAACTTTAATTTGATTTTCTAATTCTTCAATTCTTTCTTCCATAATTGTTCCTCCAGATTTAATTGTATATTTTGAAAACGCCTCGACTCGGGAACATCATTATCTTTATAAAACATACAATCACATCCTTTCAAAACAATTTTAACCATACACATTATAGACCAAAAAAAGAAAAAAAGATATTATTTTTAATATCTTTTTTATCTTCTTAATCCTAATTTGTCAACCAATGCAGTATATCTATCAAGATCTTTATTCTTTAAATATTTTAATAAATCTCTTCTTCTACCAACTTTCTTTAAAAGACCTCTATTAGAATGATAATCTTTTTTATGAACTTTAAAATGCTCATTTAATTTGTTGATATCAGCAGTTAATACAGCAATTTGAACTTCTGGAGAACCTGTATCTCCTTCTTTTCTTGCATATTCTTGCATAATAGCAGTTTTTTCTTCTTTAGTTAACATATTGTTCTTCCTCCTTCAATTTTTAACTTAGCTATTTCCAAGGTATAGATTGAGGACTCATATATCCTAGAGATAGCCGCATTAGTAATTATAAAGATTATAATAAATAAGTCAAGTATTCTGTGGATTTTTTTTACTTTTTCCTTTCATCAGGTAAATTGCTATCCCCAATAATACAAATCCTATAAAATGCATATAGTCAAATTCTTCCTTTAAAAACACCAAAGATTCTATATACGTTACAATAGGATTTAAACTTAAAAAGAAACTCGTTCGAAAAGCGCCAATACACTTAATTGCTTTAATATAAATAACTTGTATATATGCGAATCCTATACCAGAAATCAAAATAAATAAAATCCAATAAATAAATGGTATATTCATTAACTGACGAATATCAAATTGTCCTATCAAAAAGCAATGTAGAAACAAAAAAATAAAACCATAAAACAACTCATAAAAAGATAAACTTAAAGTATGATCTAATTTCCATCTTTGTATTAATACATTTCCTAACATATACAATATCATACCAATAAACAAATACCAAAAACCCATACGAATAGAAAATATCTGAAAATGAATAGATAATAAAAAGGCAAGAAGAGTTAACCCTATTGCTATATATTCATATATATTTCCTTTTTTCTTCAACAAAAATAAAGAAAAAACAAATGTTAACAATGGTGCTAAAGCATTCATAAAGGCATTATCAATTCCTTTCACTTCACCCATTCCTAAAAAAGTAAAATAAAAGTTTAAATAAATAGCTAAAATTGAAATAATAATAATCTTATGCTTATTTTCACAATGAAATGAAATATGCTTTATTCCCATATAAAGTCCTAAAAACAAAAAAGAAAGTAAAACACGTATTGTTGCTAATAATAAAAAGGGAACTTCAGATAAAAGTAATTTCATAACAATAACATTTGTTCCCCAAAAAAAGCTTGCTAATAATAATTGTAAATATATAGACATTACATCACCATTATAAGTATAACCATTTTCTTTTTCTTTCATAAGCCAATACATAAAAAACTGCTGATAGATTTCAGCAGTTTCATCTTATTTTACTTTTACACTTTTAACAGCACTATAACTACTATAATATTTCTTACCACTTACAGTTTTATAAGCTCTTGCCTTAACATAATATGTTTTTTTACTTGTTAATTTACTAATTGTCTTAGATGCTCCAGTAAGTGTTACTTTTTTAAATCCACTTGTTTTATTTGTTGAATATAATATTTCATAACCAGTTGCTCCTACTGATTTTCCATATTTCACTGTTAATGCTTTCTTACCAGCTGTTAGTTTTACTGAAGCTGGTGCTTTTGGTACTATATAGAAAGTTTTTGTAACACTTCCTGTATAATTTCCTTTTCCTGTGACCTTAACAGTAGCCTTTCCAGTAGATTTATTTGCTCCATAAGATAATGTATAATCTGTTCCATTTTTTAAAGTTTTTCCTTTATATTTAACTGTTAGACTTGGTTTAATTTGTTTCCCTGTATAAACTTTGTTGCTAATACTTGAATATATTAACTTAGAAACATTCACTTTACTTACAGAAGTTTGCTTTGGTTCAGCATTTTTAAAATGTTCAGTAATATAAACATTAACTTTTCCATTTTTTACCTCTGAATAAACACCTATACCTATTTCTTGATATGTTTGATTTAACATAACATGTTTATGTGTTGGACTCGCCATCAAAGTTTGATGAAGAGTATCAGACAATTGTTTCAAAAAATCTTGACTGTAAGATGACTTTGCACTTGCAGTAATTTTTGCTAAATCCTCTCCAGCCTTAAGATTACTATGATTAATACCATTAGCACTTAAAACTGTTGACCATGATTGCCCATTAGGTCTTGTATGTGACCATCTTTGCAAAATTTCCTTTGCACGTATATCCCCTGTTTTTTCTAACTTATCATATTTTGTAACCAATTGATTATTAGCTTTTGTTTTTCTTTCTTGATTAACAGAATTCATCAAATAATCTCTAATCGTATCCAACTCAGTAGAATTAAGATTTCTTACTTTTGTTGTATCACTCTTACCAATTGTTGCTAATGGTGGATCATCATCATCAATATCAACAATTTGTGGATCTTCAATATTTGTTTCAGTTTTACCATCAGATGTTGATACATCAATAGTTGATACTTTAAACTCTTCGTTCTCTGATGGTTCATTAGTTTGATGAGTTATAAAAATAATACCAACTACTAATAAACAACTCAAAAATGCAATGACAATTTTTTTTGATTTCATAAACTAAAATCCCCTTTCACTTGTTCTATAAGAACTTTCATTATCCACAATTTATTATTATTCATTCTTATAGATACTTGCCATAAATCAAAATAATTTCATGTATCCATTACTAAAAGTATATCACAATTAACGAATAAATCAATATATTTCCCTTATATGAAAATTAAATAAAACTCCCCTTTTCATCTTTATTTTTCAATATTTTTTATCTGATTATTAACAAATTTAACTACCCAGCATTTTATTTTCAAAATATTCTCTTACATACTTTTCATCAAGATTCAATTGTTGAATTAATTGTTCTTTTGTTTTGAATGAAGATTCAAAACGAATCAAAGAACAAAACTCTACTGTAACATATTGATCATATATATTTTGGTCAAAATCTAAAACATAAACTTCCATAGAAGGTTTATCTAAAACCGTAAATGTTGGATTATATCCAATATTACACATTCCCATATAACAATGATCATTAACATAGAATTTAACCACATAAACTCCTCTTTTAGGCAATAAATAAGAGCTATAATCAACATTAGCAGTGGGAAAACCAATAGAATGTCCAATATGTCTACCACTAATAACCTTTCCTAAAATACAATAATTATGACCCAACAACATATGAACATCATCTACTTGGCCTATTTCTAAAAGTCTTCTTATTCTCGAAGAAGAAATTTTTTCTTCTTGATATATAACTTCATCAACAACACTAACATCAAGTTTTAAACAATCTTGTAACGTTTGAATATTCCCACTATTCTTATGACCGAATCGATAATCAAAGCCACATACAACATGACAAATATGAGAATTTAATAAATATTTTTCAATAAAATCATCAGGACTTAATTGAGCAACTTCTTTTGAAAACTCAATTATAAACAAATAATCAATATTTTCTTTCTCTAAAATAGAAATACGATCATCCATGCTTGTCATATATTTTTCTTCATCCATCTTTCCTAACACATATAATGGATGATGATCAAAAGTCATTAAAGCAGTTTTGTACCCTTTGTTTTTAGAAATATCTTGAACTTTATGAATTAAAGCCATATGACCTAAATGTAATCCATCAAAAAAACCAACTGCACTGCATATTGGATCATGAATATTCAATTTATCTCCTTTTAAATAAATAATTTCCATATCAAAACAACCCTCTTATACTTTTTAAATAACCTTGTCCGTTTGGTCCATATACAGCCAATACTTTCCCCTCTTGATTAACAACAACAACTTGATGATCTATATCACTTTTAATTTGTTTACCATGAATAACAATATTTTCATCATCTACAACAAAATGTTCAAAATGCTCAAAAGCCTTTTCTAAAGTTAGTAACTCAAAATGACTACTTTCTATATCTTCCAAAGAATAACAATCATCCAAACAAAAATATCCTGATTGACTTCTTATCAAACTCAACATATGTCCTGGATACCCTAATTTCTTAGCTATATCAACACATAACGAACGAATATATGTTCCTTTAGAGCACAATACTTTAAATTGAATAAGATTTTCTTTTTGACTTATCAATTCTATTTTTTTGATTTCTATATCACGTGGCTTAATTTCTACACTCTCTTGACGACGTGCATATTCATATAGTTTTTTCCCGTTTACTTTTATTGCAGAATAAATAGGAGGCACTTGTTTTTGTTTACCGATAAAAGATTGTAAAACTTCGTTCACTTGTTCAACGCCTATAAATTCTTTCTCTTCAACAACTGTTCCACTTGCATCAAAAGTATCTGTTGCTTTTCCTAAAAATAAAGTTGCTATATATTCTTTTTCTTCAGACATTAAAAATTGCAAAGCTTTTGTTGCTTTTCCAACACATAAAACAAGAACTCCTGTCGCATCAGGATCCAATGTTCCACAATGTCCCACTTTCTTTGTATGTAAAACCCTTCTCACTCTATTAACAACATCATGACTTGTCATTTGTGATGGTTTATTCACTAATAAAATACCGTTCATCTTATCACCTCGTCCATTATACCAAATAATAACATATAAAACCATAAAAAAAAGAAACTTGAATCAACAAGTTTCTACTTCACTTCTCTATATAGTTTTTGAACTGTAATTTCAAAAACAACTTTTTTACCAGCTAAATTTTCATAATAATTTTCTGGGAAAGTGACGTCCACATTCTTTTTTTCGCCAACTTCCATACCAATAATACCTTCTTCAAAACCAGGAACATATTGACCAGCTCCTAATTCAACAATTTGTCCAGAAGCAGTTCCACCATCAAATGCAACTCCATCAAGTTTACCAACAAAGTCAATTTTCACAACATCGCCTTCCTTAGCAACCTTTGATTGGGATGAAGATTCACTACTAGAACATCCACATAATAACAATAAACATACAACACCTGCTAATAAAATCTTTTTCATATTTTCCTCCTATTTATGATTAATAACAAAATAATTTTTCTTACCACGTCTAATAACAGTTGCTTGTTTTCCAAATGCATTTTCTTTTGAAACAACAAAGCCAACATCTGTTACTTTTTCTCCATTGACCAAAACAGAACCACCAGTTACAAATTGTCTAGCCTCACGATTAGAAGACGCACCACCTACTTTTACTAATGCTGTTAAAATTTGTGTATCTTCTTCTAATTCTATACTTGGAACTCCATTAAAACATGAACGCACTTGATCTAACGTTAAATTTTGAATATTTCCAGAGAATAGCATTTGACTAATATCTAAAGCTTCTTGATAAGCTTCTTCACCATGTATAAAAGTAATAACTTCTTTTGCTAATGCTTTATGAGCTTCTCTTAAATGTGGTTGTGTCTTGTTTTTTTCTTCTAATTCTTCTATTTCTTCTTTAGATAAGAATGTTAAGAATTTCAAATAATCAATAACTTTATCATCTTCTGAATTAATAAAGAATTGATACATTTCATAAGGTGATGTTTTCTTTCTATCCAACCATAAAGCATGTCCATTTGTTTTACCAAATTTTGTTCCATCACTCTTTGTTAAAAGTGGCATAGTAAATCCATAAGCTTCCTTCCCACTTTTCTTTCTAATCAATTCAATTCCAGCAGTTATATTTCCCCATTGATCTTGTCCAGCAACTTGCATATGACAATCCTTATTTTCATATAGCCAATAAAAATCCATAGCTTGCATAATCATATAAGAAAATTCTGTATAGGTAATTCCTAAATCCAATCTTCTTTTGACAATATCTTTATTTAACATATAATTAACATTAAAATATTTACCATAATCTCTTAAGAAATCAATAAAGTTTAAATCTTTAGACCAATCATAGTTATTAACAACCTCAAAACCAAACAAATCCTGTGCTTGTTTTTTTAAACAGTCAAAATTATGTTGAACTTCTTCTCTTGTAATCATAGGTCTTTCTGTATCTGGTTTAGGATCCCCAATTAATCCTGTCGCTCCACCAACTAATAAAATAGGGTTATGTCCTGCATCTTTTAATCTTTTACTGATTAAAAAAGATGAAAAATGTCCTATATGTAAACTATCACCTGTTGGATCAGTTCCAATATAAAATGTCATTCCACCATTATTTAATTTTTCCTCTAGTTCTGGAGAGCTAACGTCTTTAATTAATCCTCTCCATACTAATTCATCATAAATTTTCATATGTTCCTCCTTTGCTATAAAAAAAGAGAACTCATCAAAGGACGAATTCTCGCGTTACCACCTTTATTCATGTTATAAAAACATACTCTCTTGTTGATAACGGTACATCACCGTCTAAGCTTTGCACTTAGAAGCTCCAGAGTGTATTCATTATATCTATTGATCTATTTCCACCAATCATAGACTCTCTATAACAAATCAATATAATTACTTTTCTCTATCTTTGCTGTATACATATCATATTAAATTTTAAAAATAAAGTCAACAAAGAAATACGACCTATTTTGCATTTTCATTAATAAATTCTGGAGAAGTCTTAGAATAAACAATTTTTTGTGCTTGATATAAACTAAAATATCCAGATAAAACATAACAAAAAGCAATAATAATAGTAAAAACCAATATATTTCCACTACCAAATATTTCTATTCCTAAAACAACGCTTGTTAATGGACAATTAATGACACAACAAAACATTCCAACAAGTCCAATAGCTCCTCCAATATGTGGATCAATTCCCAATAGCATAGCAACAATATAACCTAAAGTTGAACCAATAAAGAACGTTGGAACAATTTCTCCACCTTTAAAACCACAACCAATTGTGATTGCTGTAAATAATGCCTTTAATATAAAATCATAAGAATGTACAGAATGATATATAGCATTCTCTACAATATCCATTCCTGCTCCTAAATAGTCTCTTCCAAAAAGGAAAACCATAAATAATAGCAAACATGAGCCAACAAATACTCTTATGTATGGATTACTAAACTTATCCTTAAAAATTTTATGACTTCCATGCATCATTAAAACAAAAAGAATAGAAACAAATGAAATTATCATTGCAAAAATGATCAATTTAAAGAATATATAAGGTGTAACCTTTAAAACAGACGGTAGATGATATTGAACTGCCTGACACCCAAATAACCTTGCAATATAAAGAGATACAATACTACTACATAAGCATGGAACAAAAGCAGCATAATAAAAAATCCCAACACTAACAACTTCCATAGCAAATAACGTTGCTGTAATAGGTGTTCCAAACAAGGCTGAAAAAACAGCGCTCATACCACACATAATCAAAATAGACATTTCTTTTTTATCAACATGTAATAATCTTCCTATACCTGTTGCCAAAGAACCACCAATTTGTAAAGCCGCTCCTTCTCTCCCACTAGATCCTCCAACAAGATGAGTAATCACAGTTGCTAAAAATATAGCTGGTGCTAACAATAATGGAACTTTATCTTGTTGGCGAACTGATTGAATAATAGTATTTGTCCCTGGATCATGATCTAATTTAACACTATGATACAAAAAAACAATCAATAAACCGCCTAAAGGTAATAAATAACAAATCCAAGGATTGCATAATCGAAGTTCTGTCACATAATCAACTGATATGTGAAAAAAAGCTCCTACAATACCACATATTCCCCCTAATACTATTGAAATCAAAAACCATTTCATAATAAACTGGATATTTAATTTTAAATCCATTATAAATTGATATATCCCCATTTCTAAATCTCCCTACTACATAAAAAAACTTCTAAACAAATTAGAAGTTTTTTACTATTTTGTCGTCTTTCTAGGCATTAAAACATGTTGTAAAACAACTTCTTTTGTCTCAATATCCTCTTCATTTAAAATCTTTGTAAGTAATCTTACTGCTAATGCTCCCATATCATAAACTGGAACATGAATAGAAGTTAAAGAAGGTCTACAAATCAATGCATAACTTGTATTCATCATACCAATAACTTCCATCTCATCAGGAACATCAATCTGATTATCAATAGCTGCATGAACAACTGCTACAGCTTCTTTATCATAACTTGTAAAAACCAAATCATGTTTGTGATTTTTAAAATAATCAAGGAATTGTGGATAACTTTTTTCATAATGTGTTGAAGTTGATATCACTTGTTTTTGTTTATCAAAAGTTAAATTATGCTTTTGATATGCTCTTTCAATTCCTTCAACAATGTCTTCTGTTCTAATTAAATTTTGTCTTGGGCTTACAAAAACAATATCCGTTTTTCCTAGCTTAATATACTTATCTATAACATCAAATGCAATCTTTTTAGCATCTACTAAAATCGATCCCATTGTCTCATTAGAAACACAATATCCTATAACAACAGTTGGTATTTTATATTTTTTAACCAATGCGATTTCTTCATCAATTTGTTCATTATTAAAAAGAATAACACCATCGGCTCTTGATTTAATAACTTTTTCCATAACTGTTTCAATAGGATTTCCATCACCTATTTCATCAGTTGTATAAATACTTACATTATAATCCAATCTTCTACTTGTATCACCAATTCCACTAATCATATCTTTAACATGAGCAAATAATGATTGTGGAAAAACAATTGCAATTGTTGTCGTCTTACTTGTTGCTAATCCTCTAGCAACTTGATTAGGTTTGAAATCTAAACGTTGAATAGCGTCCATTACCTTATCTCGTGTTTCTTGTTTAACTACACTAGAGCCATTAATAACACGAGATACCGTTGCAAGTGAAACTCCCGCTTCAGTTGCAACGTCATAAATCGTTATATTTTTTTTACTCATGTCTATTCTTTAATTTCTTCTATCATTTCTTCTAATTTATTTTCAACATTATCGATTTCTTCTTCTAACTCATCAAAGTCAGTATCTACTAATTGAGAATCTAACACTTTTGTTTTCACTTCATCAATTTTAGAATTCACTTTGTCTGCAAGATCTATAACACTATCTTTCACTTGCATAAATTGATCAGTTTCTTTAATTTTTTGAGCAAAATCTTCTAATTTCACTTCTAATTCATTTAATTTTACTTTGGTAGTTTCTCTAAATGCATCTACATCAAATTCATCAACAGATTTTTTAACTGTTTCAATTGTTTGACCAAGCATAGCCTCAACATCTTCTTTTGTCATACTCTTAATATTATCATATGCTTTTAAAGACTCATTCTTAATATCTTCTCTTAACTCACTACCTTTTTTTGGAGCAAATAACAAACCTGCTACAGCACCTATACCTAAACCAAAAATAAACTTACCTAATTTCATCATTAATCACCTTTCCTTTTATTTTTTTTAAATAAAGAAGTTATGAAACCAAATCCAGAAAGTAATCCTGCTTTCATTCCTCCTCTAGAAAAAATACCACTTACTAATTCAACAGGAGCATTAAGCATGTCCATTTTTCTATCGATGTCATCTAAAATATGATTGACCTTTGTTATTGTTGTTTCTATCATTTGCATTAAAACAGTTGCTTCTTTCACTGCTGATGATGATTGAATCAACAACAATCCCAAACTAATAAGAGCAAATGCACCTGATAAAATCAAAATACAATAACATATCTCTTTTGCTTCCATATGTTCTCCTTTCTATATTTTTATACATTATAACATAAAATTCTTATTCATTAAAGACACTTATTTATGTGATTCTTTATAACGAATAACCATATCCTCTAATTTATAAATATCTTTACTACTCATAAATAAGTAAACCACATTTTGATATGAAGCTAACAATTGAACAGCTTCATCATCTTCATGAATAATAGAAGCACGTGGAATATACTGACCAATTTCATGAATATCAATATCTATTCCTGGCTCCTTTTTTGCATTTTCAGGAAAATGAACTAAAAATGGATAATCAGCCAAATCCATAGATTGTGCAAACTCCTTAGCAAACCTTAATCCTCGAGAAAAACGATCTGGTTGAAAAATAGCAACAATTTCTTTACCAGGATAACGAGAACGTGTCGCTTCAATAACATACTTAATAGCTGTAGGATGATGTGCATAATCATCTACATATATATCATTGCCAATTTTTTTAACTGTATAACGACGTTTTACACCTTCAAATGTAGATAAACGTTCTTGAATGTAATCAGCACGCATATTTTCAAGATATCCTAAAGTAATGACTGCTAATGAATTATATAACATATGCATTCCATAGAATGGTAAAGCAAAATGTCCAAATAATTCATTATGAATATAAACATCAAAAGATAACCCATGATCATTATTAATAATATTTTTAGCAATGACATCATTATTATTGTTTAAACCAAACTTTAAAACTCTTGTTTGATAATGCAGATGAGGTAAATAAGGATCATCACCCCAAACAACAACAGTATCTTTGACCTGATTAGCAAATTTTTCAAACGATTCTTTATATTGATCCATAGATTGAAAATAATCAACATGATCTAATTCTATATTATTAATGACTGCATATGTTGGATAATAATGTAAAAAATGATCTTGATATTCACATGTTTCACTAATAAAATAATGACTATCTTTCACAGCATGACCAGTTCCATCACCAATCAAAACAGAAGTTTTATCAAACTCTTTAAACAAATGATAAGCCATTCCTGTTGTTGTCGTTTTTCCATGTGTTCCCGCAATGCCAATAGAAACATATTTTTCCATCAATTGACCTAAAAAATCAAAATAAGTATGTGTTTTAACATTGTTATTTTCCTTCGCTGCTTTGACTTCTTCATTAGAATCATCAAAAGCATTTCCAATAATCACATCATATCCATCTTTAATATTATCCTTATTAAAAGAATAGATAGGAATATTTCTATTTCTTAATTCATCTTCAATAAAAATATATTTATCAATATCACTTCCAGCAACTTCATATCCTAAATCATAAAGAATAGTTGCTAAAGAAGCCATACCTGAACCTTTAATCCCAATAAAATAGTACACTATATATCACCTCTCAACTATTCTAGCACAAAATTTTATAAAAGTATTCTATCTATTATATTTTTTTATAATTTTTTTGAAACTGCACATACTATAAATGTCAATAGAAAGAAGGAGAAAAATATGAGTCACAAAAAGTCAAAAAACAAACAAAAACAAAGTTATAAAGGTTACAACCAAAACCAACAAGCAAGTCATAGTGCTGAAGATGATTTAATGAGTGAAAAGTATCAAAATAATTCTAATGCTCAAGAATAAACACGGTTATCCGTGTTTTTTTCTTTACATAATATAAGTATGCTCAAAATTTAAATAAATATCTAATAATGAAATTGTTTTATATGTCAATAAAAAAAGGAGAAAAATCTCCTCTTCTAACCTACAATAATTAGATCTTTTGTATAAGCATTTAAAACCTCGCAACCATCTTTTGTCACAAGAACCAAATCTTCAATTCTTACACCAAAATCTCCTTGAATATAAACACCAGGTTCAATAGAAAAAATCATTCCCTCTTCAACTGGCATATCAAAATTAGCAGAAACATCACCATATTCATGAACATCTCTTCCAATAAAATGACCTAAGCGATGATTAAATTCAGCAACAAAACCACCTTCAGCAATAATATCTCTAGCTACTTTATCAATATCACATAATCTCACACCAGGTTTAATCATAGCTTCTGCTGCTTCATTTGCTTTTCTTACAAGATCATAAACTCTTCTTTTTTCATCAGAAACTTCTTTATAAAAGACTGTACGTGTCATATCACTACAATAACCTTTATACGCTCCACCCATATCAATAATAATACTATCTCCAGGTTTTAAAGTTGTATCATCTCCCATATGATGATTATCTGCACAATTTGGACCATATGCAATAATTGCATCAAATGAGTTCCCACTACATCCTAATGAACGAAAAATATCTACAACTTGATCAGTCACTTCTTTTTCTGTATATTTCCCTGTTGCACATAACTGAATAACTTTATCAATAGCCAAATCATTCATCTGACTTGATTCTCTCATAAGTTGTTGTTCTTCTTCATCTTTTTTCATACGAATATAATCAACACAGATTGAACCTAATTCAAAACAAGTTTCATCATTTGTTTTTGCCATTAATGGTAACAAGAATTGGGCAGACCAGAATTTATCTACCCCTATACAATTTGCATTTTGTAAATAGCTAGCTAATATATCTATATAATCATCTGTATCACTATACCAAACAACATTCAAATCTAATTCATGATCTAAATAAAATAAATGATTTAAGAATAATGTATGATTTCCATCTACTGTCAATAACAAGACATACATTCTTTCTCCAGGTTGATTTTGATAATTAATTAAATAATCAATTGATGAAGGATCACTAATAATCAAATGATCAATCCCTCTTTTCATCATTTCATTAACAACACTATTCACTCTCTGATTCATATTCAGTCACCCCTATTCCCAATTCATCTAATTGAGCTTTCACAACTTGTGTTGGTGCTTTAGACATTGGACAAGTTGCACTTGTATTTTTAGGAAATGCAATAACATCTCTTAATGAATCGCATTCACAAAGAAGCATTGCTATTCTATCTAAACCTAATGCAAATCCAGCATGTGGAGGTGTTCCATATTGGAATGCTTCAACAAACCATCCAAATTGCGCATCAATTTGTTCTTGAGTAAAACTCAATGCTTTAAACGCTCTTTCTTGTAAATCTTGTTCATAAATTCTTTGAGACCCTCCACCTAACTCAAAACCATTTAAAACAATATCATAAGCATCTGCCAAACAATGTTCAGGATCAGATTCGAGTTTATCAATATCACTATCTTTTGGTCTTGTAAATGGATGATGTTTTGCATAATATCTTTGTGTTTCATCATCATATTCAAACATTGGGAAATCAACAACCCATAAGAAATCAAATGTATGAGGGTCGTATAATTTTAATTCTTTTCCTAGATAATTTCTAATTGCAGCTAAAGCATCGCAAACAACTTCATACTTAGCATCACTTACAAATAATAGTAAGTCATCTTCTTTAGCATTCATAGCTTCTAATAATCTTGATAATTGCTCTTCATTAAAGAATTTTGCGATAGGTCCTTGAACACCTTCTGCATTTACCTTTAACCATGCTAAACCTTTTGCTTTATATGTTTTTGCCAAATCAGTTAATTGATCAATTTTCTTTCTAGAAAAATTTTGTGCTTGTCCTTCAACATTTATTCCTTTAACATGTCCATTTGCTTCCAACGCATTTTTAAAAACAGCAAATTCAACATCATTAACAACATTATTTAAGTTTACTAATTCTAAACCAAAACGTGTATCTGGTTTATCAATTCCATATCTTTCCATGGCTTCATGCCAAGTTAAACGTCTAAGAGGTAACTCAATATCAATTCCCTTTACATCTTTCATTACTTTAGCAATCATACCTTCACCAATACTTAAAACTTGATCAGTTGACATAAAACTCATTTCTACATCAACTTGTGTAAATTCTATTTGACGATCAGCACGTAAATCTTCATCTCTAAAACAACGTGCAATTTGATAATACTTTTCAAAACCAGCAACCATTAATAATTGTTTAAATAATTGAGGTGATTGTGGTAATGCATAAAATGATCCTTTATGGACACGTGATGGAACTAAGAAATCTCTTGCTCCTTCTGGTGTTGATCTATTTAAATATGGTGTTTCAATATCAATAAAATCTAATTGATCTAAATACTCTCTAATACTACGTGTAATTTGATGTCTTACCATTATATTTTTTTGCATAACTGGTCGTCTTAAATCTAAGTAACGATATTGCATTCTTGTTTCTTCTAAAGCATCTGTCTCATCAGCAATAATCATAGGTGTTAATTTTGCTTTATTAATAATTTGAAAATCTTTAGCTTGAATTTCAATATCTCCAGTAGGTAAATTTGGATTTTTTGATGATCTTTCAACAACTTCTCCTTCAACAGATAAAATATATTCATTTTTCACTTCACGAAGTCTTTCATCAAATGATTCATCAAATACAATTTGTGTTATTCCATATCTATCTCTTAAATCAACAAAAACCAAAGCACCTAAATTTCTTTTCTTAGCAACCCAACCAATAAGTCGGACACTTTCTCCAACATTTTCAATTCTTAATTGCCCATTATGATGTGTTCTATTCATGATGATGTCCTCCCTCAAAATGTTCTTCAATAAATGCCACAATATTCTCTAAAGCAACCTCTGTTTGTTCTTTAGAATGATTGCACTTCATATTTACAACTTCCTTTTTCACTTCTTCATCTCCAATAATCATTGAAAAATGAGCACGAAAACGATCAGCTGACTTAAATTGTCCTTTTAAACCTCTATCACATTGATCCATATCACATGTAAAACCATTTGCTCTTAACATCGTAATAATTTGAACAGATAAATCCTTAGCTTCCTCACCTAATGGCATGATATAAACATCTAATCCATCATCATCACTTTGGTTATCCCCTAAAGCAAGCATTAATCTTTCCATTCCAAAAGCAAAACCTACACCAGGAATTTCAGGTCCACCTAATTCACTAATCAATGTATTGTAGCGTCCACCGCCACCAACTGTAGATCCTTGTCCCATTTGTGGATCATCACTAATAATTTCAAAAACAGTATGTGAATAATAATCTAATCCTCTAACAAGATTTGTATCAACAACATATTCAATTTCTAAATCATCCAATAAAGCACAGACTTTATCAAAATGAGATTTTGCACTTTCACTTAAATAATCAATTGTTCGAGGTGCATTATTCATCACAGGATGATCTTTATCAACTTTACAATCCAAAATACGTAATGGATTCTTTTCAAATCTTTGTTGACAATCATAACATAATTCATCTAATACAGGTTCAAAATGTTTTTTCAATGCTTCACGATATGTATTTCTAGATTCTTCATCACCTAAAGAATTAATATGTAGTTTAACATCTTTTAAGCCTAAAGCTTCCACAACAGTTACTGCCATTACCATACATTCAACATCAACATATGGAGATTCTAGTCCTAACATTTCTACCCCAAATTGATGGAATTGTCTTTGTCTTCCATTTCCAGGTCTTTCATATCTAAACATAGGACCCATATAATAATATTTTTGCAATTTTTCAGGTAATGCATATAATTTGTGTTCAACATATGATCTTGCAATACCTGCTGTTCCTTCAGGTCTTAATGTAATAGAACGTTTCTTTTTATCTTCAAAAGAATACATTTCCTTTGTTACAACATCTGTTGTATCACCAATAGATCTGGTAAATAACTCTGTATGTTCAAAAATCGGTGTTCTCATTTCCTTTACATTATAATTGGCACAAATTGTTCTTATTAATTGTTCTAATTCCTGCCATTTTCCTGATACATCACTTAAAATATCAACTGTACCTCTTGGTGCACTATATGCCATAATATTCCTCCTTAAAATAAAATAAAAAACGCCCTATCTAAGGACGTTTATTAACGCGGTACCACCTTAGTTCATACAATGTATGCCCTCTTTATGTCTTAACGCGACTTACGGTTATTCTCATAACATCCTCTAAAGTGTCCCATAACTTCCTCTCATTGTTTTCACCAACCACAATGTCTCTAATAGATTCCATTATTTAATCTTCTTCAACGGATTATACATGGATTATAATTGATTCATCAAAAAAAAGCAACCAGTAAACGTATCTTTCTTTATTTTTTTATAAAATAAAAAGGAGAGATAGGAATCACTTTCCTATCTCCATATAAAGAAGAATATCTATCAGTATGCGAATATTTATGAATAGAAATAATTAAAAAATATTTATTCTTCGTTTATAGTATAGCACAATAGTTTTAAAAATGAAAGCTCTTTCATAAAAAATATATCTTTTTTTATTCTTCATTAAAAAACATCATAACAAAAGCTATAAGTAACAAAAGAGAAGAACATAATATAGCCTTTTGATGCCATAATTTTATAAACACATTCCCTAAAATTGCTCCAATAATAAAACAGATAATTATACCAAAATATAATAAAACTTTTTTGAGATGTTTTACTTCCCCAGTTTGAAAAAACAAGCACATATTTTCAGTGCCACTTCTCAAATTCCCAATACACATCGTTGTAGCAACCATATTTCCATGTATTTTACGAAAACTTTCTACCTGTATACCACAAGCTAAAGACGTTAAACTATTTGCAAGTAAATTCATATTCAATGGAATAAAAGATACACCTATAAGAATAACGGCTTCCATAACAACAGCAATCTGACGCCAATGAAGTTTTGTTTGCTTCATATGAATCCATTCTGATAAAGCAATGCCTAACGTAAAAGCCAAAATAGGAAATAAATAATGGACAATAAGTGAATATTGACCTTCAGCAATATTGACCCCTAACAAAAGCATATTTCCTGTTTGTGCATTAGCAAAAACTTTTCCTCTTTCAATATATGAGTATGCATCCATCAGTCCACCTGATAATGACAAAATAATACCTAATTTAACAGATTCAGAAATCTGTCTTTCTCTTTTCATAAATATCTTCCCTCTTTATACAAAAGAGTCATTCTAATGAATAACCCTCTTTATTTCATATATTCCTTGAATTTTATTCAAATTATTAATTGTTAGTTGTAATGATTCTGCATTTTCAACCGACAATTTTAATTTAACATCAGCTTCCATATCATGAACACCAGCATTAATATTTAAAATATTAACTTTGACTTGTCCTAATACAGTTATAATATCATTCAAAAGATTTGGACGATCTAATCCTATAATTTCTATATCCACTTCAAATCTTTTTTCCATAATATTTGTATAATCCCAATACACATCTATAATTCTTCCCTTTTCAGCACCTTGAATATTAGGACAGTTTTGACAATGAACTTTAATACCTTGTCCTTTAGAAACATATCCTACAATATCATCACCAGGAATAGGATTACAACATTTAGATAATTGAATCTTTAATCCATCAACACCTTTAACACTTATACCTAAACTACCAGATTTCATTTGATTTTTACTTGCATTATTCTTCTTTAGCATCTTTGATAAATTATCAAAGAAGCCTGTATGATTAGGGATAACTTTATCTAATAAAGTAGATGCAGTTGCTTGTTTTTTCCCAATAACAAGCATTAAATCATCAAAATTATTTGCTCCAAAAGATCCAAAATAAGACTTATAAGTATCAGGATCCATATATTTCTTTTCATCTAACTCACGTTTACGAATTTCTTCTCTTAATAGTTTTTTACCATCTTCGATTGTCTCTTTATGTGTTTCAGCATCCTTTTTAGAAATATATTGTCTGATTTTATTTCTAGCACCTGCTGTTCTTACAAACTTCAACCAATCTTCACTTGGTCCAGAATTCTTATTTGTCTTGATTTCACAAACATCACCTGTATTCAATTTTGTATTGATAGGAACCATCACATTATTGACAATAGCTCCAACAGCATGATGTCCAACCTCGGTATGAATACGATAAGCAAAATCAATAGGTGTTGATCCATTTGGTAATTCTACTATTTTTCCTTGTGGAGTCATCACATAAACATTGGCTTCAAAAATATCACGTCTTAGTGAATCATAATATTCTTTAGCATCACCATCTTTAATCTCATCACTTAATGTAATAAAATCTCCTAACCATTGTAACTTATCAACAATATCTTTTTGTTCTTGCTTAGAAGAATAGGCTTTATTTTCTTTATAACGCCAATGAGATGCAACACCACGTTCTGCTAATTCATCCATTTCTTCAGTACGAATTTGAATTTCAAAAATATGTCCCCCTTCTCCAATAATAGCAGTATGTAAAGATTGGTACATATTTGGCTTTGGCATTGCTATATAATCTTTAAAACGACCAGGCAATGGACGATAATGATCATGAATAATACCTAAAACTTCATAACATTTCATCTTACTTTTTAAAATTACTCTTAGTGCATTCAAATCATATAATTCATCAAATCGTTTATGCTTGATAACCATTTTTTTATAAATACTATAAATATGTTTTGCTCGACCTTTAATACGATATTCTATATGATTTTCATCTAAAAGTGCTTTTACAGACTTCATCATTTTATCTACAGAATCTTTTCTTTCACTACGTTTTTGTTCTAAAAGATCTGAAATTTCTTGATACGCTTTTGGATCAAGATAATATAAACATAAATCCTCTAATTCTATACGTATATCATTAATACCCAAACGATGAGCTATTGGTGCATAAACTTCTAATGTTTCTCTTGATATACGTTGTTGTTTATCAGGTCGCATATATTGTAATGTGCGCATATTATGTAAACGGTCTGCCAATTTAATTAATATAACACGAATATCTCTTGCCATTGCAATATAAATTTTTCGATGATTTTCTGCATATATATCTGCTTCATCCTTGAATGGCATTTTATTAATTTTTGTGACACCTTCAACAAGAGAAGTAATTTCTTCTCCAAACAATTCTATCATTTCCTCTCTTGAAACATCACAATCTTCCATCACATCATGTAATAAACCTGCTGCAATGGTTGTAGGACCTGTTTGTAAGGTAGAAAGAATATATGCAACCCATATCAAATGAATTGTATAAGGTTCTCCGCTTTTACGCTTTTGACCAGCATGTTTAACCATAATATAATCATAAGCTTTTTTAATAAGTTCAATACTATCTTGTTTAGTAATATATGTTGAACAAACTTCTAAGACATCTTCAATTGTAACTGTATCATTCGCTTCCTTATACTTCATCATTTCTTCCTCCTTTCTCTTATGAAAAAAGAGACAATGTCTCTTTTAATATGTTAAGACAGAATAAACATCATAATCTTTTAAAAGTTCTCTTCCTTTTAATGCTTCTAATTCAATAAGAAAGGCAATTCCTACGACGTTTCCACCCATTTCTTCAATTAAAGATACTGCAGCATCTACAGTTCCACCTGTTGCTAGTAAATCATCAACTATTAATACATTTTGACCTTTTTTTATACTGTCACTATGCATAAATATTTCATTAGAACCATACTCTAAATCATATTTCTTAGATACAGTTTCTCTTGGTAATTTACCAGGTTTTCTGACAGGGACAAAACCTGCATCTAATTTCATTGCTACTGGACATCCAAATAAGAAACCTCTTGCTTCTGGTCCAACAACAACATCTACTTTTTTATCTTTTGCAAACTCATTTAATAAACGAATAGATTCTTGATATGCATCTCTATCTGCTAATAAAGGCGTAACATCACGAAAGATAATACCTTTTTCAGGAAAATCTGGAATATCAACAATATATTTTTTTAAATCCATTATACAAATCCTCCTTGTTAAACAATTATAACAAATTTTATCACATTAATAAAGATTTATATAATATCTTTTATAATTATATTGATATTCTTTTGATTACGATATTCGTTAATTGATAAAGTCCCTATTAAATTCAAGTATTGTTGATTTTGAATATCTTCAATTTTTTCTCCGTGATTAAAAAACAAACCATATAATTTTATATTTTTATATTCAATATCTATTTTCAAATGCTTTCCTTCACTTAAAGTATATACTTTAGAAATTGGTACATTTTTTAATAAATAAATGGGTTCTTCATTCCCCATACCAAAAGGTTCTAATACAGATAAAGATTCTATATTCATAATTGATAAATCAGTTTCATCAATAAGAATCACAGAAGTTGTTGAATATAATTCAACATCCTTCAAACTTCTTTCAATACATTGACAAAAAGACTCATAATGTTCTTTATCAATAGTAAATCCTCCTGCTAAAGAATGACCACCATATGTCATCAATTGATCTTGATGTGCCATAAAAAATTCATGTAAAGAAAAACCATCAACACTACGAGCACTTCCTTTATAAATACCATGCTGAGCATCATAATGCATCACAAAACTTGGCTTTTCAAATTGTCTTGTATACTTGCCTGCAATAAGTCCAACAATTCCTTCATGAACATCCTCACTCGCCCAATATAAAAATGAATCACGTACTCCACTTTGTGCCAGCATATATTGTTCATTAGTTAAACTTTGTCGCTTAGCATTAATGTCATTTGCCATTTGCGAAACTTTCATCATCAACTCTGTAGGAGCATCCTTTAAAAAATATTTAACAAGAATATTAGGATTGCATAACTCTGGTAATCTTCCAAATGAATTGATCTTAGGAGCAATAGTAAATCCTAAAGTTGTTGTATTATAATTTTGTTGATTTCCTAACAATAATTCTAAAGAAGTATATTTCTCTTCTTTCATAAATTGCAATGCTTTTTTGACAAGTGAACGATTTTCATCTACTAATGGCATCATATCAGATATTGTTGTAACAGCTGCTAAACAATATAAGTATTTATCTTGTCTTTGCAGTAATGCACTTGCTAATTTATAAGCCACAAAACCACCAGATATCTCTTTAAAAGGATATTCAGGAGATAATTTTGTATGAATAAATGTACATGCATCAGGTAAATCATTATCAAATTGATGATGATCTGTCACAATAACATCTATTCCTAACTCATTAGCACATTCAATAGCCTCAAATGCCTTTACACCATTATCTACAGTAATAATAAGCGTATATCCCTTTTCTGCCATTTGTTGAACACGTTCAGCATTTAACCCATAACCATCATGAAAACGATTAGGAATATGATAACCTACATGAACTCCTAATTCTAAAAATGCTTGTACAAGAATCGTTGTTGCTAAAATACCATCACAATCATAATCACCATAAATACATATTTTTTCATCATTTTCAATAGCTTCTTGAATACGATCCATTGTCATATCAGCCTCTTCAAATAAAGAAAAATCATGATAAATCAAACGTGGATTCAATAATGTTTCCAATATATCATCATCATAATGATAACTACTTAATACTTTAGATAATAATGAATTTGTATGATATTTTTCTTGTATAGATTTATAATTCTTTGGTTCAATAACTTTATATTTCATATTTTCTCCTCATAAAAGAAAAATAACTGTTTATACAGTTACTTAGTAATTAAATCACTAAAATCATCAATTTTCATAGATGATGCTTCTTTAATAACTTTTAATTTTAAATAATCAAAAACATCTGAAAAACGAAGAGCCATAATATCATCAATGACATCACACAAGTCAAGAATATCACAATCTTTCCACTTCATTACATAAAGATATTCTTTAATATCATCACAATCAATTGTTTGAACTCCCTCACTTTTAAATTCATTTGCCTTTAATCTTATTAAAAAAAGAATATCCAATGGTAAGTTATTCTTTATATTAATATCCAAATTCTCCACATCCCATCATATTTCTCAAATATTCAACATATTTATTATAAAGGAAAATGAATAATAAAGGAAGTGTTTTATGAAAAGAAAATTAATAAATTCATTTATTATATTAAGTGGCAGCACCATGATAACAAAGATATTTTCTGTTCTCAATAGAATGCTATTATCAAGAATGCTCAATGAAAATGGAATGGCTTTATATATCCTTGTTATTCCTACTCTTTCTTTATGTATTACTTTGGCCCAATTCTCAATACCATCTGCTGTCTTTCGTTTGATCTCTCATCCACGATATAATAATAAAAAGGTCATTATTTCTGCAGTTTTGATTTGTTTTACATCTTGTATCATCATTATGTTAGGTATATTATGCTTTTCACCAATAATTGCACATAACTTTTTAAAACAAGATCAAGCCTATTATCCACTTTTATGCATGATACCCTTTATACCATTAGTTGGAATAAGTGGTATTATTAAAAATTATTACTTAGGTAAAGAAGATGTTTGGAATCTTTCTATTGCAACATTATTAGAAGAAATTTCACGTATTATTTTTACGTATATAATGATTCGTCTTTTTCAAAACCAAGATATAACCTATCTTGTTTCTATTGCTATTTTAGCAATGAGTGTTGGTGAATTCATTTCTATTATTTTTCTCTACTATAAATCAACAAGAAAAGTCTCAATCACTACACATTCATTAACATATTTTCAAGAGAACTTTATTCTCAAAGATATGATGAATATTGCATTACCATTAACTGGTTCACGTATTCTTCATTCATGTTATAATTTCATAGAACCTATTGTTCTTGTTTATATTTTATCTAAAATCTCTATACCAGAATCACAAATTCATATGCAATATGCTATTATTAATGGTTATGTCATATCTTTGCTTGTCACACCTACATTTTTTAATAATGTCGTTTTAAAATTGTTACTTCCACTTTTAAATAAAGATATAGCATATCATCAAAAAAAATCATTACAAAAGCATGTCCTTTATGGTATTATTGTTTGTTTTTTTATCAGCTTACCCTTTACTTTGCTTTTTTATTTCTATGGTGATCATTGCTTGATGTTTATGTATAATACAAAAAATGGTTATGAATATCTGAAATACATGTCTATTCCATTTACACTATTCTATCTACAAACACCATTAAGTGCTACTTTACAAGCACTCAATAAAAACAAAGAAATGTTTTGGTTAAGTACTTTAGAATGTCTTATTGAATTTATCTTTTTAATTATACTAACACCTTATTTTCATGTTCTGAGTGTAGCTATAGTTATGCTTATAGGTTTACTGACAACACTTGTTTTATCGAGTTATCATGTTTATAAATATGTTTATAAAGAAAAATAGATAGTTTGCACTATCTAAATTGATTTAACCATTTTGAGAAAGTCGTTAGTCCCTCTTTAACATATTCATAATCATGTGTAAATCCAAAACGTAAATGATTTTCTACTCCAAAAGCACTACCAGGAACAAAGAATATTCCAGTTTCTTCTTGTAATTTTAAGCAAAATTCTTTTGATGGCATATTGACATGATACTTCAAAAAACATACTGTCCCTTCATCAGGAATAACACATGATACTAGGGGTTCATTCTCTAACCATTCTTTTAATAATTCTTTATTTTTTTCACAAATATTAAGACTACGTTCAATAATCTTATCTTTATTCTCTAAAACAATACATCCTAAATAATCATCTAAAGGTCCATTGCTGATAATATGATAATCTCTTCTTAAATCAATTGTTTGAATAACATCACTTGGACCTTTAATCCAGCCTAAACGTAATCCAGCAAATGAAAAGACCTTTGATAAACTTTGTGTTACAATAGCTTTATCATAATAATCACTAAATGATGGTGATAATTGTTTTGTAACTGTATTGACCCCTCTATATATTTCGTCACATAAAATATAGCAATCATATTGTTGTGCTAAGTCAATTAATTCTTTCATAAAGTCTAACGAAAAACATGTTCCAGTTGGATTATTTGGAGAATTCAAACAAATCATCTTGGTATTACTTTTCATAACTTTTTGAAAATCCTCTATTGATGGCATCCAATTCTTTTCTTCATCTAACACTACTAATGAAACTTCACATCCTAAAGAACGTGGGAAGTCATACATTTGTTGGTATGAAGGAAATAAACTTACAATATGATCACCTGGTTCTAATAAACTTATTATAACCAATTCATTTGCATTAATAGCCCCATGAGCCATAGTAATATTTTCTTCATGTCCTGTTTCGTATAAAGATAAAATAGCTTTTTTTAAACGTGATGATCCAACTATTGGTCCATAATCCATTGTGATATTCATAATCGTTGAAGTTATATCTTCATCTGTATATTTTTGTAAATCATTTAATGATAATGATGAAACACATGTTTCTGTCAAATTATATTGACAATGTGTCTCATGCTCTGTCATCCATGTTTCAACATCAAATTCATTAATTTTCATTAGTGCATAACCTTATTCAAGAAATCTTGAGCCCTTTTTGTTTTAGGATGAGAGAAAAATTCTTCAGAAGTATTTTCCTCAACAATTTGACCATCTTCCAAAAATATAACACGATCAGCAACAGTTCTTGCAAATCCCATTTCATGAGTTACAACAACCATTGTCATACCTTCTTTAGCTAATTCTTGCATAACTTCTAATACTTCAATAACAACTTCAGGATCCAATGCACTTGTAGGTTCATCAAAAAGCATAATCTGAGGATTCATACATAAACTTCTTGCAATAGCAACACGTTGTTTTTGTCCTCCTGATAATTTACTTGGATACTCATCTTTTTTATCCAACAAACCAACTCTTTCTAAATACTCACAAGCTATTTTTATTGCTTCTTCTTCACTTCTTTGTTTCACTTGTATTTGTGCTAATGTTAAATTTTTTAAAACTGTCATATGGGGAAATAAATTAAAATGTTGAAAAACAAATCCCATTTGACTTCTTAATTGCGTATATTGTTCTTTTTGACTTTCATCTAGTAATTGACCATTCAAATAGACATGTCCTTGTTCTGGCTTTTCTAAACCATTAATGCATCGTAACACTGTACTCTTTCCGCTACCAGATGGACCAATCAAACAGACAATTTCTCCTTTCTTTATTTCTAAAGATACATCATTGACTGCTTTTAAATCTTTAAATTGTTTTACTATATGTTCTACTTTAATCACTTTCAGCCAACTTCCTTTCTACATATCTTCCTAAATAAGAAATACTAATTGTCATAATCAAATAAAAGATTGCTGCTAAACAATATGGAGACATAACATCATAATACTCTGCACCTATAACTTGAGAAGCTTTTAATAATTCACCTGCTCCTATACAACTAATTAAAGATGAATCCTTAATTAATGTAATAAATTCACTAATCATAGGTGGAATAATTCTTTTAAAAGCCTGTGGTAAAACAACTAATTTCATTGTTTGCCAATGAGTTAATCCTAATGTTTCACATGCTTCCCATTGACCTTTATCAACTCCATTAATACCACTTCTTATTAATTCTGTTGAGTAAGCTCCACTATTAATACTCATAGCAATAACTCCAATCAAATATATATTGATTCTTAAAACTTCCCCTGTAAAAGCTGTATAAATAGATGGAACAACAGAAAACAATAATAATATTTGTAATAACATTGGTGTCCCTCGAATCACTTCTACATAAATATTCCCTAACATTCTTATAACAAAAAACTTAGATCTCTTCGCAGAAGCACCAATAATTCCTAATACAATTCCAAGTAAAAGGGATAGTGCTGCGATTATAAGTGATATGACTGCCCCTTTTGCTAAATAGAGAATATTTTCTGGAGTAAAGACTTTATCAAATGCTGCAAACATACTATCCCTCCTTTTTTATTTTTCTAATGGTGATAAATCATATTTTTGACATAATTTATCATAATCTTCTGATGCTAAAAACTTTTCAATACATTTATTTATTTTTTCAATAACTTCTGTATTTCCTTTTTTAGCAATAATATAGTTCTTTTCATCTAATAATGATTCATTTAACATTGTAAAATCAGCATTAGCAACATAATTCTTGGCAACACCTAAATCTATGATAGCTGCATCATATTGATTAGCTGCTAAAGCATTCATAATATCCTGAACATTTTTTAATCCAGTTACATCTGCACCTTTAATAGCTTTTGCTGCATCTTCTCCAGTTGCTCCAGTTTGAGCCACTAACTTTTTACCTTCTAAATCTTTAACAGATTGAATTTTTGATCCTTTAGGTAATACAGCAACTTGTGAACTTCCTAAATATGGATTTGACCATTCAACAACTCTTTTTTCATCATAAGTAAATCCTGAGATACCTAAATCAACTTGATCACCTTGGATTTGTGTAACAATGTTATCAAAATCCATTTGTTTAAATTCTAATTTATAATCAACACCCTCTTCTTCAGATAAGTATTGTTCAAATAATGCAACCATATCAACATCAAATCCTACAATTTCATTTTCCTTTGTTAATGATTCATATGGTTCATAATCAGGTGAAATCCCAATTGTTAATGTTTTTGCTTCTTTCTTATCAGTTTCCTTATCATCACTACCACAAGCAGTCATTGTTAATGCCATAACTGCAACTAATAATCCTTTTAATAATTTTTTCATTTCTTCTCCCTCTTCTTTCTTTCTATTTTCATTGATTATTCTTTAACTAACCGTAGAAACAATACCTTCATAACTATCATCCTCCCAATAAAAAAACGTCTCCTAGCATTTGCTAAGAGACGAAAATTCCGCGGTACCACTCTTGTTGATATATTTTCACATATCCCCTCTTGTCATTAAAGCTGACATACTGAATATTCTACTATTTTCAAATATTCCTCTCCAAAGTGCGGTTCATTTAAACTTATATACTAATCTCACACCAACATTAGCTCGCTTTATACTTGTTTAAACTACTCTCTTTTTCACTGAGTTTTTGATATAGTTGTATTATAACGAATTGTATATAATTGTCAACAATTTTTTATAAAATTTATTATTTTTATATTTTTAAAATAAAAACTTATGATTTTTCTAAAATACTTCTTTTTTCTCAAAATATACATATCCTACATCTGTAGGATGATCAATAACAAACTCACATTCTTGATTAACTAACTGATAAGCAACACATATATCTCCTGCACCACTGGCAAAATTTAATATTGCTAATAAAAGAACCCAAAAGTTACTCATCAATAAGCCAATAATACTCATTCCAATTCCTAAAACTATTGTAGGCATCAAAACAAAGAAAAGATATTGCTTCTTTGTGACTTTCGCACATACATAACAATAAGGATTCCCTTTCATTATACCAAACTCAATTTGATGAAAAGGAACTTTGCTCACAATATGTGCTGTTAAAGCATGTATACCTTCATGAACAATAATAGAAACCATTAGGCCCATTAAAAAAAGTATATAATTTTGAAATGTAAAATCAATCGTTAATCCATGAAAAAATATCTGAATACTAAAAACAATACTTCCATAAATAATCATGAGTATTAATGAAAAAATATTCATTTTCATTAAATCAATCTTATTATGTTTCATAACATAACCTGTCTTTTCTATGTCTTCAACTATATGATTAAAAATTTCTTTTCGTTTTTCTAATCTATCCATTGATTCTACCTCCTCAATCGAAAAGAATCATCATTGATGATTCTTCAAATAAATGATAACATCTTCTAAAGAAGATACTACTTTTTGTAGTTTTATTAACATACTCTAGCTCTGGATATTTCATGTTGGGAATACAAATAACATCAATATTACCTAAATATGCAACCATCATACCAGCTTCACTATCCTCTAAAACTAATGCATCTTTTGGTTCTACACCTAATTTTTAGTAAGTTGTTAAAAAATTTCTGAATGTAGTTTTCCTTGTTGCACCTCATTCCCACAAATACTATCATCAAAGTCCAAATATTTCAACAGCCTTTTTCATTTTTTCAATAACATTAACTTGGAAAGGACAATTTTTCATACATAAACCACATTCAATACACTCAGATGCATGATGGTTTAATGCTTTATAATGTTCTCTTACAGTTTCTGGAACCTCACCTTGAGCAATACATAAATCTAAAAATTTATGAACACTTGCTATATCTATACCTTTTGCACATGGTGCACAATGTCCACAATAAACACAATTTCCTATAAAACTATGTTTTGGGACATGAGATAAGACCAATGCAAAATCTTTATCATTTTCACTTACATCACAATATGAAGCTGATAACATCATTTCTTCAATAGAATGAGCACCAGCCATAACTGAAGCAACTGCAGGTCTTGTTAAGCAATAATGAATACATTGATGTGTTGACATAGCAATACCGAATGGTGATAACTTTTCATCTAATAGATCGCCACCACCAAAGGCTTTCATAACTGTTATTGCAACTCCTTCTCTTTCACACATTTCATATAACGCTTGACGATCAGGATCAATATTTGTTAATGGTTTCTCATAATTTTCATCTTTCCATAAATCATCAACATCTTCATTAGCTGGTAACATATCATAACAAGGATTAATAGAAAATAACAAAACATCAATAAGTCCTGTTTCCACAGCTTGCTTAGCTACTAATGGATTATGAGAACTTAATCCAATATACTTAATCTTTCCTGCTTCTTTTAATGATTGAGCATATTTTATAATTTCGCCATGAAAAACTTCATCAAAATCTTTTTGAGCATCTACATAATGAATCATTCCAATATCAATATAATCTGTTTGCAATCTTCTTAACAAATCTTCAAATCCTGCTTTCACTTCATCTATTTTTCTTGTACGTAAATATTGATCATTTTTCCATACCGCAGACAAATGTGCTTCAAATATCCAATTTTCCCTATTATCCTTAATAGCTTCACCTAAACAACTTCTCAATACAGGATTAGGTGAATACAAATCAATAAAGTTAATACCTAGTTCCTCTGCCTTCTTAATAAAAGCATTGACTTCTTCTTGTGATTTATCAACAAAACCTTCACAACCCAATCCTATCTCACTAACTTTTAAATTAGTTCTTCCTAATACTCTATACTCCATAAGTTACCTCCATCATCTCTATAATTTATCTTATCACTTGGAGTTCACTTTATGTCAAGTAAAGAATAAAAAAAGAACCAAAAGGTTCTAATTATCTAAAAATTGTATACCAGCTCCTAATAAACCAGGACCTAAATAACAACTTAATGCTGCTCCTATTTTAGCTTCAATACATTCTTGGCAACCAGGATATTTTTCAATCAATTTCTTTTCTAATGCCTCTCTTTGTTCTGGCATAGCTCCATCAGCAACATATAAATTAAAAGATTGATCAGGATGTTGTTCTATTAAATTATCAATAAGTTCTATTAATTTATCAGGAACCTTCTTACTTCCTCTTACCTTTGTAGGAACATCAATTTCTCCTTTATCCTTATCAAAAGAAAGAATTGGTTTTATTTTCAATGCTGTTCCCACAAAAGCAGTTGCTTTTCCTATACGTCCTCCCTTTTGAAGAAATTCTAATGTATCAATCGAAAAGAAAGCATAAGTATTTTGAATTAAACTTTCAGCTTTTTTCTTCAATTCATCAAATGACATACCTTGATCTCTATACTTTGCCAATTGAATAGCAATACCACCATATCCAATACTTCCATTTTGAGAATCAAATACAGCAATTTCTAAATTATCAAAACCATCAGCAAATAATCTCACCTGATTAGATGTTCCAGACAATCCTGCAGATAACAAAATAGCTATTGCTGATGTATATCCATTTTGATAAATCATCTCAAAAGTATCCAAAATATCTTTGCCAGCAGGTGAAGCTGTCTTTAACACCTCTGTCTTTTGTTTTTCATAAACATCTTCTGCACTTATATTTATTCCATCTTTATATTCCTGTTCTCCACATTGAATAGCAATTGGCAAAACATAAATATCATATTTTTCTCTATACTCTTGTGGCACATCACCACATGAATCAGTAATAATCGCAATCTTATCCATCTTTTTTCTCCTTCTTCCAACAAGCCACTATACTCTATTTATATGAACACATTTTGAACTTATTAAAATTTTTTAAGTAATTATATTTCATATTACAACTATTAAGAAGAAAAATCAAATTATGGACTATAAATGAAATGACATTTGTAAATTTATTGATGATGATTGTTTTGCTTCATAAACCTCATCATTTTCATTAACCTCTCCAATTAAAAGAGGAGAATATGGATTATGAAGTTGAGATTGCTTAACAACCTCTTTTTTATCAATATTTGCATAACAATACAAACAACCATGTAAACAAGTATTATAAGCACCAATATCATTTCCTAATAAACATTGACAACCATCTCTTACAGAAGATGGTTTTAAAAGTAATTCAATATCTAAAGCTTCTTCTATAATTTCTTTTGACATACATCCAGTACAAATAACACCATATTGTTCAAACTCCTTTGACTCTAAACATGCATATAATTTCATATGATAATGTTGTGCTATTTTTGCAAATTCTCTAACAATTTGATGTTGAATATGCATCGGAACTTCTTGTACATGAGGAAAGTTTTTCTTTGTTTTTTGATATAAATCTATAAAACTTATCACACAACGATTTGTAAACTTTGATAAATGTTTTGCTATATAATGAAATGCTTTGACATGGTATTCAACTGTATATTTTTGATTAATAAAAATAGGATCATATCTCCACCCAACTTTACTTTTTCCCACCTTTAAAGATAGTTCTTGAAAACTTTGTATGACATCTTTGACAAGTGGAACATATGGTTCAATTTCCCTGTCATATGGAGTGATAGTCACATACCAAAATTGTCTATATTCTTTTAACAAGTCAATTCTCGATAACATTGGTTGAGGATTTTTTGTACAAAAGCATATGCAATCAACAACTTGAGGATTGAATACATATTTTGTAATTCTTGAAGGATAATATGGATTTCTAACATAAACAAAGCCTTCTTGAATGCGTCTATAAAACCAATCGCTATAAAATGCTGGTATATCTGTTCTTTGGCCAGTATTGATAATCATAGTTATTCCTCCCTCATTTTTTATTTTAGCATATATTGATTATCTATAGAAATGAATTGCTTGTTTTATTGAACTCATTTATAATGAATAAAAAAGGAGGTTATCATTTTATGAATAAAATTTTCTTTTTTGATATTGATGGAACTCTTGCTATTCACCATCATATACCAAAAAGTAATCTAGAAGCATTACAGTTGTTAAAAGATAAAGGTTATTTAACATTTATATGTACAGGTCGTGCTCCTTTTTATGCACAAATGTTATTTAAAGATTTAACATCAGGTATTATTTCCTGTAATGGTCGTTATATTACATATCTCAATGAAAAGATTTTTGGTAAAACTTTTACAAATCAAGAACTCAATGAATATCAAAATATTTTCAAAGAATTAGATTGTGGATGTTTTTTTGTATCAGATGAACAATCATATATTTATAATATGAACAATGATCAAATTAAACAAGTTAAAGATGAATATGGTCAAAATAGAATAACATTTGAACATATGAATTTACCATTTTATACTTTTGATATTTTTTATCATTCTTTAAAACACAGAGATCAAATCATTGAAAGATTACAAGATAAAATTATCTTTAATGATCATGGTGGACATGGTTCAGGTGACTGCTCTACTATTCATTTTGATAAAGGAAGTGCTATTGCTTATTTGCTTGACTATTTTCATATTTCTCCATCACATGCTTATGCCTTCGGTGATGGATATAATGATCAAGCAATGTTTAGAGAAGTTGAACATAAAATAGCCATGGGAAATGCTGTTGATACATTAAAAAAACAAGCAACATTTATTACAACGAATGTCGATCAAGATGGTATTATAAATGCTTTAAAACATGAGAAAATAATATAAGGAATGATATGATGAAACAAGAAACTTTATTTGAAAATCAAATACAAGATCCATTAGCAAGTCGTATGCGTCCCACAACACTACAAGAATATGTAGGACAAAAACATTTGGTAGCTGAAGGTAAAATATTATGGCAACTCATTGAAAATGATACAATTCCTTCAATGATTTTTTGGGGTCCTCCTGGTGTTGGAAAAACAACACTTGCAAGAATTATTGCTCATTGTACAAATAGTGAATTTATTGACTTTAGTGCTGTAACCAGCGGAATCAAGGATATCAAACAAGTGATGAAATTAGCACAAGAGAAAAGACAATTAGGTGTTCAAACGATTGTCTTTGTTGATGAAATTCATCGTTTTAATAAAGCTCAACAAGATGCTTTTTTACCTTATGTTGAAAAAGGAAGCATTATTCTTATTGGAGCTACAACAGAAAATCCTTCTTTTGAAGTCAATTCTGCCCTTTTATCTCGCTGTAAAGTTTTTGTTTTACATAGTTTAAAAGTGGAAGATATTTTTGAATTATTACAAAACACTTTAAAAAGTGAAAAAGGTTATGCTCACGAAAATATTCTTATAGATGATGATTGTTTATATATGATTGCTTCTTTTGCTGCTGGAGATGCAAGAATTGCTTTAAATACATTAGAAATGGTTATTTTAAACAGTTCAAAAAAAGAAAATAAAATCATTGTTTCAAAAGAAACTATTGAACAATGTACAAGTAGAAAATCAATGCTTTATGATAAAAAAGGAGAAGAGCATTACAACCTTATTTCAGCACTACATAAATCTATGCGTAATAGTGATGTTGATGCTGCGATTTATTGGTTAGCAAGAATGTTAGAAGCTGGAGAAGACCCACTTTATGTCGCAAGAAGACTTGTTCGCTTTGCAAGCGAAGATATTGGAATGGCTGATAGTCATGCTTTACAAATTGCTATTGCAGGATATCAAGCATGTCATTTCTTAGGAATGCCAGAATGTAGTGTTCATCTTACCCATGTTGTGACATACCTTTCTTTATCTGTTAAATCTAATGCTTTGTATATGGCTTATGAAGCCGCAAAAAAAGATGCAATTCAAACACTAGATGAACCTGTTCCTTTACATATTCGTAATGCTCCTACACAATTAATGAAAGACTTAGATTATGGAAAAGGATATCAATATGCTCATGACTACAAAGATAAGCTTACAACTATGACTTGTTTACCAGATTCATTATTAGATCGTGAATATTATCACCCTACTCATCAGGGAAGTGAATCCAAAGTTGCCTTAAGGCTTCAACAAATTAAAGAGTGGAAAAAGAAAAATCAAAAATAAAAAGTATATTATTTTCACTTTTACACATGATATCAATGAGGTGTGAAAAATGAAAAAAGAAAATAAACAAAACAAAGAAAATGAAAACAAAAAAAGTGCTACTAATAATCAATGGACAAATAATCAATTAAAATATTATCCTGATGAAAGAGAAAGAAAAGATGGACCAGGTGGAAATTAAAAGAACTGCTCATTGATATGTACCCTCTTTACTGGACAAACCAGTAAGGAGGGTACATATCAAAATGAACAGTTCTTTTTATAATATAGCTATTTCTTGTATATTTTCTTTCTTTTTTAAATAAACATAAAATCCAACACATATAAAAGCTGATAGAAGTGATCCAAATGGTGCTGCCCACCCCATTGGATACAATGTATTTGGAAAAATTTGCGAAGCAATATATGCTCCTGGAATACGTACACATATAATAGAAATTGTATTATGAATAAAAGAAATAGATGGCTTATTACATCCACAAAAATACCCACTGAAACAAAAGTGAACTCCTGCAAAAATACAATCCCAGGCATATGACATAAGATAAAGACTTCCAGCTTGTATAACTTGATAATCAGATGTAAAAAGTGCAATCATTTGTTGTGGTATTATTTGACAAACTATCGCACATATAAAGCCAAATGAAACACTGATAATCAACCCATAATACAACATTTTCTTAGCCCTCTCTGGCTTATTTGCTCCAATATTTTGAGCAACAGAGGCTGATAATGCTGATAGTAATGCAGAAGGAACCAAAAATAAAAAACTAATGATTTTTTCTGTAATACCTACTCCTGTTGCAAAAATCAACCCACGACTATTGGCAATAATTGTTATAAGCAAAAAAGAAACTTGTATAAAGCCATCTTGTAAAGCGATGGGTACCCCTACTTTTAAAATATTTTTTATTGTCAAAATATGTATATGAAAATCAGATTTTTGAATAGTAAATACAAATGGCTTTTTCCACATATAAAATAATGCAATGATTGTACTTAACATTTGTGCAAGTACAGTTGCTAAAGCTGCTCCTGCCGCTCCCATAGATAAATATCCTACAAAGAAATAATCTAATAAAACATTAGCTATACATGCAATAAAGACAAAGTACATAGGACTTTTTGAATCACCTGCTCCTCTAAAAATACTACTGATAACATTATATGAAATAATAAAAGGTATTCCAATAAAACATATTGTTAAGTATGACTTTGTATAAGATACTGCTTCTAAAGGTGTTGCCATCATTTCAATAATTAAAGAAGTACAACACAATAATAAGATAGTCAAGACAATAGCAACAACAGTAAACAACAATGCAGTATTTCCAACTATACGAGAAGCATCATTTTCATCCTTTCTTCCTATAGCATTTCCAATACGAACAGTAGCCCCCATAGCCAAACCAATAATAACAACTGTCAACATATGCAGAAACTGACTTCCTATTGAAACTGCTGAAATAGCATCTGCTTCATTAAACTGTCCCACAATGTATAAATCTGCCATTCCATAAAATGTTTGTAAAAAACTTGATAACAAATATGGAATAGCAAACATGATTAAAACTTTAAAAACGTGTCCCTCTGTTAAATTTTTATTCATACTATCACCCTCTATATACTATAAACTCTCTACTAAGTAGAGAGTCAAATCTTTTTAACTGGAATTTGTAATTCCATAACATATTTATCTTTGTCTAAAGTATAACAATAGTCTACTAAAGATAACTCAATAGCATCCCCTATAATTTTAAAATGATTATTACTAATATAATCAAGTAATTGGTTATAATATAAATCAGCATCAGTATGATCTCCACAATATCGTATTTTTACATATAAACCCTTTTCTAAATAAAAACACTCTCCAGTATATTCATCTCCTTGTTCTAAAATAACAATTGTACTATTAAAGGTTTGATATCGTCTTTGAAGCAAATGTTTTTTATCAATACAAAAAGCCACTTTTCCCAAAAATATTAACGATGGTATATCATATTGTGCAGAAATTTCTCTTACATATGTTTCAATATTTCCACTTTTATCATGATCATGATGTAATATTAATGCCTTTCTCTTTTCTATTTCACATACATGAATTTGATTTAATGGGCGTTCTAAAGCATCTTTTAACTGAAATATACGATTATCTATTTTCTTTTCGCATATAGCTAATTCACGTTTCTTTTTCATTAATTCTTCTTTTTGTTCTAAAAAAACTCTCATTAAAACATCTACATCCTTATGTTGAAGAAAAATTTTTATTTTTTCTATAGACATATTTAACGTTCTTAAATAAATAATAGAATTAATAACTTCAAACTGTTCTATAGAATAATAACGATAGTGTGTCTTTTCATCAACATAATCAGGTTTTAACAATTCAACTTTATCATAATAACGTAATGTCCTAATGCTTAACCCAAATAACTGTGAAATTTCTCCAATACTATAATAATCTTTCATAATAAACACCATCCATTTTATAAATAATTCTTTTATTTTCCATTATTTTCCCTCAAAATCATCAGGACAGCTTACATACAAATCTATATCTATCTCTGTTCCAGTATCACAGCAAAATTGCATAACTTCCATTGATGGTGCTAAACAAGGTGCCATTTGATCAAATCGAACAGTTGGTACAATTTCTAATGTGAAACTTACTGAAAATTTTCTTTTAATTTCTTTTAATATATCAATTTTTGAAAGAAAAAGTGTAATTGTTCTTTTCATTTGTTTATCAACAATCACATCATAGTCTTCACAAATACCAAACTGCCAAGATGCGAAATCATATTTTGTTCCATCACTTCTTATATCTCCTATTTTCCAAGATTTATAAGGTTTAAGATGAAGCAATTTACTTATTATTTCTGGATTAAAGTCACCAGTTATACAAAAATATGTATAACAATTTGTATGTTGAGAATGATAATATATTTTTTCAAGATTTTTCATTATTATGTTCCTTATCTATTTTTTATTGTTCTATGAAGAATTATATCACAAAAAACAATCAAACAATATATGCTTGATTGTTTTAACACCTATTTACTTTAATGTTTGATAAAGCCTTTTTAAAGGTATACACTTTTCTTTTGCTAAAGTTTTTAAATCTTCATATTCTGGATAATAATAAGTTTCACCATCAAATGTAACTTTTTTAGCTTTTATTTTCCCATATTTTGTATCAACTTCGACAATTTCACGTTCCAATACTGTCCTTTGTTCATGTCTATATCTCATACCTATTGTTGTTGTTTGTTTAAAAATAATAGCTTGTATTTTTTTCATATCTGATTCATTGCAAACAACTGTTAAACGATATGCAGGTCTATTTTTTTTCATATAGATTGGTGTAAAGAATGTATCTAATGCCCCATTATTCAATAACATTTCCATTGTATAACCTAAAATTTCTCCACTACAATCATCAATATTTGTTTCTATAACAATGACTTCATCTAAAGAGGAATCAATTGTTCCTAAAGAGACTTTTAAAATATTAGGTATCTTTAAATCTTTACTTCCACATCCCCACCCAATATGATGAACATTCATAAGTGGCATAGCTCCATATGATTCTGCCAATTCAGCAATAATAGCAGCTCCAGTTGGTGTTACTAACTCTGTATCAATATCAATTTGTCTTGTTATAACATCACTTGCCGCAAAAATTTCACTCGTTGCTGGAACAGGTACAGAAATTGTTCCATGTGCACACTCAATAAAACCATACCCATCATTAACAACACTACTATAAATCTTATCTGGATTCAAATATGTAATTAAAATAGCAGTTCCAACAATATCTACAATAGAATCAATAGCCCCTACTTCATGGAAATGAACGTTTTCTAATGTCTCATTATGCACCTTACTTTCAGCTAAAGCAACTCTCATAAATATCTTTTTAGCAAGTTCTTTTGCTTTTTCATCAATATCACTTTCATCTATAATCTTATTCACATCAAAAAGATTACGATGTTCATGATGATGGTTGTGTTCATGATGATGATCGTGCTCATGATGATGAACATGATTATGTTCTAAATGAACATCTACATATGTTCCAGTAATACCACTTTTCTTTGTTTGAGATATATGCATATGATAACCATCAACATGTAACTTATTTAATTCATTTTCTAAATAGTTTGGATCATCACATAATTCTAATAAAGCTCCTAAAGTCATATTGCCACTAATACCACTACTACAATCAAAATATAACACTTTCATTAACGCTTTCCTCCTAAACAATTAATAGTATGTGCCATATATCCAGCACCAAAACCATTATCAATATTGACAACACTTACTCCACTTGCACAACTATTTAACATAGATAAAAGTGCAGAAAGTCCTTGAAAATTTGCACCATAACCAATAGAAGTTGGTACAGCTATCACAGGTACAGATACTAATCCACCTACGACAGATGCTAAAGCTCCTTCCATCCCTGCAATAACAACAATAACACTTGCTTGATTCAAATCATCCATGCGATTTAATAAACGATGTAATCCTGCAACACCTACATCATTAATTTGAATAACTTCATTTCCTAAAAAGCGTGCAGTTATTGTTGCTTCATTTGCAATAGGTAGATCGCTTGTTCCAGCACAAACAACAGCTATCACTCCTTTGTTCATCAAAAATGGTTCTCCATTATAAACAAAAGTTTGAGCTAATTCATCATACTGAAAATCTGGAAACATATCTTTTAAATAGTTATATTTTTCTAAACTCACTCTTGTTGCAAGAATATTTTTTTGCCCATGTTCTAACATCTGATGAATAATTCCAGCTATTTGTTCCTGTGTTTTACCTGCACCATAAATCACTTCAGGAGCTCCTGTTCTTTTTTGACGATCATAATCAATACAAGCATAATCATCTTGATGATGAAGTAAATATGTTGCCTCATCAATATCAATTTCTTTATTTTTAACTTTTTCTAAAATCTCTTTTGTATTCATAATCTTACCTCTGATAACGATATGGTAATTCTAAACCATTACCTTCTAATAATTCCTGATCTATTAAAATATGATTTGTATCTCCTTGCTCAATCACTTTTCCATCATTTAATAAAACAACTTCATCAGCAATATCTAAAGCCATATCCAAATCATGACTCGCAATAATCACTGTTTTATGTAATGATTTTAATACATTAATAATTTGTCTTCGACTACCTGGATCTAAAAATGATGTTGGTTCATCCAATAAAATAATATCTGGTTTCATAACAAGGACACAAGCTATTGCTACCATTCGTTTTTGTCCACCAGAAAGCTTATGACAAGAACGATATAAAAGGTTTTCAATATTCAATTCTTTGGCAATATCATCTATACGTTGTTTAATATCTTCTTTTGATAATCCTTGATTAATCAACCCAAAATCCAAATCATCATAAATAGTGCTCATAAATAATTGATGATCAGGATTTTGAAAAACAAGTCCAACTTTCTGTCTTATATCAATAAGATGATTTTTATCTAATGATATATTATCAATATAAATATTTCCCTGAAATTCAATAATACCAACCAGTGTTTGTAATAATGTAGACTTTCCACTTCCATTCTTCCCAATAATAACTGTACATTGATTTTCTTTTAATGCTAAATCAATATGATTTAAAGCCACAATTTCTTGATTATATATTACTGATAAATCCTTAATATCAATCATAAACATACCACCTTTATTATGATCATAATTGCAACAATCATCATCAATAAAAATACATTTTCTATCTCAAATGTTTGATGATTTGTATAAGTTTTTTTAATATCAAAACCTCTACATTTCATACAATTATATATATTTTGACTTTTATTCATACTGCATATTAATAAATGTCCTACAAAACTTCCCATATCTTTTAATTCAATTGCTTTAGATTGTGGACTCCTTAATATATATGCTTTACTCATTGTTTGTGCTTCTTTTAAAAACACAAAGATATATCTATATGTCATTGTTAATTGTAATACAAACAAAGAAGGCATTTTTAAATAAACCAATTCACTTGCTAGAGAATCAAATGATGTTGTAGAAATAAGAATATAAGCTACGCATAAACATAAAAACGTTTTTAATAAGACAAGAAAACATAAAACGATACCCTCTGAAATGACCATACCATAATACTCAATCATGTTTTGATTAAAAATCAAAAATGATATTCCTAAACATATAGATAAAGGTAATCCAATAAGTCCTCTTTTGATTAACTTTTGATAAGAAATATGAGCAACTACTGCAATAGAAAAAATAACCAGCATATCAATAAATAATTCCTTTATTTGATAAGTTGATAAAATAGAAATAATCATCAATAAACTCCATATTAACTTAACAATAGGATGAAGTTGATGAATAAAAGAATCTCCCATTGCAACATCATCCAAATCACTCATATTCATCAATGCATTTAATAACTTATTCATTTTTACCTTTCTTTGAAACTACGTAGCCAATGACTCCTATCAACAATAAAGTCATAGCTCCTCCTACAATACCAGAAGTCGAAATACCTAAGTTACTTTCACTTCCAGAAAAATTGTAATCTGGTAAAAAAGATGTTGTTTTTTGAACATCAGCAAGCGCTTCTTTTACAGTTCCATTAGCTTCAATTTCTGTATTTCCTGTCACTCCACCTATAGACCACTCTAATCCATCAGGATATCCAGAGGCAAACAATGATAATCCTCCACCAATCAAAATAACAAGGACAAGAAAAACTTGAATTAATTTCTTTGTTTGTATATGTTCAAATGATTGCTCCAATAAAGCATGATCAATCATTTGCGGATTTTCTTTATAAACATAACTTACAACTAAAGCTGTAATTATTCCTTCTATCAACCCAATAGCAAGATGGATTGGTAACATCAAAACAACAAATGATAAAAAAGGTAATTGTGTTATTTGTGAAGCAACAGTTTCTAAAACAACTGCAAATGCTCCCAATTCTAATCCAACAATAACACCTATGAGACTTGTTATCATGAGTCTTTTCACATTGAAATGATTCTTTAATAATGGTTTTATAATTAAAGGATATGCAATAAAACAAGGAATAACTCCCATATTAAACATATTACATCCTAAAGCTAATAAACCACCATCTCCAAAAAATAAACATTGAATAATAAGTACCGAACATAACGATAAAAAAGCAGGATATTGTCCTAAAATAAGACATAGTAAAATCCCACCACCAATATGTCCACTACTTCCTGTTCCTGGAATAGTAAAGTTAATCATTTGTGCAACAAAAACAAATGCACCCATAACTGCCATCATTGGTATTTTATGATCATCTTTTGAATCGTTTATTTTTTTAATAGAGAAAGCCATCATTATAAAACTTATCACTAAAAAAATAATACCAATGGGTACAGAAATAAGTCCATCTGCCATATGCATTAATATTGTATTCATAAATAATCTCCTTTCTCAAGGATTCATTCACTTCTTCTTATACTTCTTGTATAAGGAAATTATTTTAATAACTTTATAAATTCTTTAATATATTCTTGAATTGTTTTGGCTTCAATACCTAAAACATGACCACTACATTGACTCACTGGAATAAGATATTTCTTTGCTTCACTACAACTTATTGCTTGAGCCATTATCGGAGAAATCTCTCCATACATTGAATTACCAAAAACAATGCCAATTGGTCCAACAATGAGATTTGCATTTTTCGCATTGTAAACAATCGCATTTTCACCAGTTGCAACAGCATTAGCACCAGCTTTTTTCATATTTTGAGTTGCTGCACTATTTGTTCCAACAGCAATAATAAAGATATCAGGATATTCTTTCTTCACTGCTTCAATAATACTTCTGCCAATTCCTCCACCTTGTCCATCAATCACTAAAATTTCCATCATTTTACCTTATCATAACTTCCACTCGTTATGCCTTTCAAATCAAGTGTTATATAAGCAAATCCTAATTTTTCTAATTCATCAACCAACTGTTCATCATGAAGCAAAAGATTAAAATCACTTCTTTCTACTTCTATACGAGCTAAACTATCATGAACACGAACACGCACATGATATATTCCCCTTTGATGAAGTAAAGCCTCTGCCTGACTTACTAAGTCTAATTTTTCTTTTGTTAAAACTGTATCATAAGGGAATCGTGATGCTAAGCATGCATTTGCTGGCTTAGCATATGTTGATATACCTAAACATTGAGAATAATGACGAATCATTTCTTTTGTCATTTTTACTTGAGATAAAGGTGAAAGAATTCCTAACTCCTGACAAGCACGAATACCTGGGCGATAGACACTTTCATCATCTAAATTTTTTCCATCTAAAACATACTGAATACCATGAAGATGAGCTTGTTCAATAACTTGAAACATAATCATTTTTTTGCAATAATAACAACGATCTTTTCGATTATTCAAAAAAGCATCAACATCAAAAACATTCACATGAACAATTTCATATTGACCATCCTTTATAAAGCTCTTTGCTTCTTCAATGTCCTCCTTGGACATCATATCTCCAACACATAAAACAGCCAATACATGATCACTTCCTAACGTATCAACAGCAACATGATATAAGAAATTGGAATCGCATCCACCACTATATGCAATAGCTACTTTTTGATATGTTTTTAATAATGCTTTTAATTCTTGTAAATGATTCACATCGTTCTCCTTTCATCCTCATACACCATTAAGGTATTCATATAATAACATGAAAGCACCTATAAATTATAAACCTTAGAGTTAACTCTATGTCAAGTGTTATTTTCAAATAAGAATTTCTATTCTTATTTGAAGTATATCATAAACCAAATATCAACAATAGTTTTTTTACACATATGAAAAAAGAAAAGATTTCGTTTATATATTATCCGAAATCTTCTTAATATAATTTTATTTAAATGAAACATTATCTTCTTGGGGTTGCCATCTGTGCCCAAGTATATGCTTTACCTTTTAATGTTATTGACATTTGATAAATATTTTCTGGCCATGTTCCACCACCAAAACCACCATCTCCAATAGCATGAACATCACATCCAGTTTGCTTCATCATTAAAGTAATCTGTCTAATTGTATCAACATCAGCAGCCTCAACATTACTATTAAGGAATGACATTGCCAAAGCACCTTTTCGATGTGTATATTCAATTAACTCTCTAATTCTTTCTACTGTGATACCATGTCTTGAGCCTGGAGCTGGAAAATCTATTATATCTGCTCCCGCACAAATGAGTTGATCAATAATATCTTTAGCATCATAATCAGCTAATGGATCTCCTAGAACCTTTTCAACTATACCATCTTCCCATTTACCAGCAAAAATAAGCATATCATCTCCACATATTTCTCTACATTCTTTTGTAGCACGAACAACATCCTTAATAGATGTTCCACTTCCAGGATTTCCACCTAATACCACAAAAGAAACACCCCACTCTTTTGCTTTTAAAATATTTTCTTTTGAATACATCATGCAAGAAAGATCATACATTCTTGGTGAAGTTAAATCAACATCAGCACCTGGACACCCCATATAAATTCCTACAGGTCTTCCACCTACTAAATCCTTTAATCCTTGATAATCATATCCTTGCATCCCAGGACAAATTGTTGGATTTGAAAAATCAAAACCATTTAACATAACCATATCTGCTCCAAAAGCAAACATAAGTTCTGTGCTTGTACAATTAGGAAACAATATTGGGTTTTTTAAATATGTTTGTCCCATAAGAACTCTACCCTCAGATTTTAAAATCGATTCTCTTAATTCTCGACCTGTATATGTAGAAATCTTTGAAGGTTTTGCACTCATTAACCTTATAACATTTTCATGTAATTCCATTTCACTATTCCTCCATTATTATATAATTATATTGTATAATAATTATATATTCATCTCTATGGAATCTTCTGTCATAAAATATGCCATTTTCTATATAAACATTCCTATTATATTGACTAAAAATGCTGCTATCCATGCAATAACACATTGTCCAATAACAACACTCATAGCCCACTTTCCTCCAAGTTCTCTCTTTATAGATGCAATTGCTGCAATACATGGTGTATACAGTAAACAGAAAACAAGTAAGCTCATAGCAGCTATTGGTGATATTGCATTAATTAAATGTGTAGTAGAACCAAATAATATAGATAACGTTGATACAACACTTTCTTTAGCCATAAATCCTGTAATTAATGATGTTGATATTCTCCAATCACCAAAACCTAAAGGTTTAAATATTGGTGTTACCCAACCAGCTATCATAGCAAGAATACTATCACGAGAATCATTGACAACATTAAGTTGCATATCAAATGTTTGTAAAAACCATATAAAAATAGTTGCTATAAAAATAACAGTAAAAGCTCTTTGCAAAAAGTCTTTTGCTTTTTCCCAAAGCAACTGAGTTACATTTTTAAAACTAGGCATACGATAATTAGGTAACTCCATCACAAAAGGAACAGCCTCTCCTTTAAACATAAATTTTCCAATAATCAAAGCCATAACAATTCCTATAATAATACCTATAAAATATAATCCTATCATAACAATAGCTCCATTTTGAGGAAAAAATGCTGCTGTAAAAAAAGCATATATAGGTAATTTAGCTGAACAACTCATAAATGGTGTTAATAAAATAGTCATTTTTCTATCTCTTTCAGAAGGCAATGTACGACTTGCCATGACACCTGGAACTGTACAACCAAAACCAATTAACATAGGTACAATACTTCTTCCTGATAACCCAATTCTTCTTAAAAGTTTATCCATAACAAATGCAACTCTTGCCATATAACCACTGTCTTCTAGCAAAGATAAAAAGAAAAATAAAGTCACAATGATTGGTAAAAAACTAAGAACACTACCAACACCATTAAAAATACCATCTACAATCAAAGATTGTAAAACAGTATTAACCTGAGAAGAAACAAGTACAGCTGTCATAGTATCTGTAAACCATGTAATTATTTTATCCAATACTTCTGCTAATCCAGCTCCTATAACATTAAATGTTAACCAAAAGACTATTGACATAATACCAATAAATGCTGGAATAGCTGTATATTTCCCAGTTAAAAAACAATCTATTTTTGTACTTCTTAAATGTTCTTTACTTTCTTTTGGTTTAATAACTGTTTCTTGGCAAACCTTACTAATAAAATGAAAGCGCATGTCTGCAATAGCAGCTGCATGATCTAATCCTCTTTCGACTTCCATTTGTTGAATAATATGTCCTAACATATCTTTTTCATTCTGATCTAAATTTAATTTGTCTAAAATCAGTTGATCTCCCTCAGCTAACTTACTTGCTGCAAAACGTACAGGTATTCCTACATTGTTTGCATGATCTTCTATCAAATGCATAATAGCATGTAAACATCTATGAACAGCTCCATTATGGTCATTAGCATCACAAAAATCTTGTCTTCCATGTCTTTCTTGATATTTAGCAACATGCATAGCATGATCTATTAATTCTTGGATTCCCTCATTTTTAGACGCAACTATAGGAATAACTGGTATTCCTAATATATTTTCCATTTCATTAACAAGTATGGAACCACCATTTTCCCAAACCTCATCCATCATATTTAATGCCAAAACCATAGGTATATCTAGTTCTAACAATTGCATTGTTAAATACAAATTTCTTTCAATATTTGTAGCATCAACAATATTAATAATTCCTTTAGGCTTCTCATCTAATACAAACTCACGTGTAACAATTTCTTCTTTAGAATAAGGTGACATTGAATAAATACCAGGTAAATCAGTAACAAGAGTATTATGAATTCCCTTTATACTTCCATCTTTTCTATCAACAGTTACTCCTGGAAAATTACCAACATGTTGATTTGAGCCTGTTAATTGGTTAAATAATGTTGTTTTACCACAATTTTGATTACCCACTAAAGCAAATGTTAAAATCTCATTATCAGATAATGGATTTTCTGTTTTTTTACTATGATATTTTCCCCCTTCTCCTAAACCAGGATGAAGAATATCTTTTTTTTCTTTATAAACTTTTTCCTCTTTTTTTATATCACAAATATTATTGATTTCAATCTTTTCAGCATCATCTAAGCGTAATGTCAATTCATAATTATGTATACGAATCTCTACAGGATCTCCCATTGGTGCATGTTTAACCATAATAACTTCTGCATCTGGAATAATACCCATATCTAAAAAATGTTGTCTTAACGCACCTTCTCCTCCAACTGAAAGAATAGTTGCTGCTTTTCCTATTGGTAATTCCTTTAAATTCATCTTTATCATCCTTTTAACTATATATGAAGATTTTTCTTATATGAGTTAGTTTATGCTACTCCAATTCATTTGTCAAGATTTGTCCTACCATCAATAAAATCTCTTATAAAATCAAAAAATAATATTTATAATCTTTTTAACAAGACTTTATGTATTCATTTGTATAAAACGAATACACAAGTTGTATAGTCATTACACACCAAATCACTGGTTCACAAAAAATAACTGCCATATATTGAAACTGAGGAATAAAAACTAAAACAAAAATAATTTTTCCAACAAATTCTATAACACTAGAAATAAGAGGTAACATTTTCTTTCCAAGTCCTTGTAATGCATAACGTGTTTGCATTAAAACTCCTAAAACAGCATAAAATGGTCCTACAATCACTAAATATAACGATCCATTACTTAAAACAATTGCTTCATTTGATCCTGAAATTAATTTTATAAAATCCTTAGCAAAAAGAAGCAAAACAATAGAAACAAATATAGCTAAAATAACGTCATAAATATATGCTATTTTCATCGCAACCCTTATCCTCTTATATTGATGAGCTCCTTTATTTTGAGAAACAAATGTAGAAATAGCAAGTGACATAGCTATAAAAGGCATATTAAAAAACATATAAAGCTTTCTAGTAGCTGTATGTCCTGCAATTGTTAAGTACCCTAATCCATTAATACCATATTGCAAAATTACAGATCCTGCTGAAACAATACAACTCATCAATCCCATTGAGAATCCTTGTCCTAATAATTCTTTATATAATTCCTTATCTATCTCAAAATGCTTTTGAGAAGGTAATAAAATCTGTGTCTTCTTTAAAATATAAATAATACATAAAACAACTGAAACTCCTTGAGATATAACAGTTGCAACTGCTGCTCCCTTAATACCCATATTGAATTGTGTTATAAACAACAAATCTAATACAATATTCAAACAAGAAGATACTACCAAAAAAACAAGTGGCATAATACTATTACCAATAGCACGCATTAACCCTGCACATAAATTATAAGCAAACATAACAATAATAAATAAAGTAATAATTAATATATAGTGGTACGCTTCTTGAATAATTTCAGTTGGCGTTTTTAACATTTCTAATAATGGAAATAAAATAATGCTCCCAATAATTGTAATTACTAAAGACACAACTATTCCAATAATAATAGAACTTGCTACAGACTTCTTTAATAATGTTTCGTCTTTTGAGCCAAAGCTTCTTGCAGTAACAATTGCTAAACCATTTCCAATTCCCAATGCAAAACCAACTAATAAATCATAAATAGATGTACAAGCTCCAATCGCCGCTAAAGATACATCTCCTAAGAAATGTCCCACTATCATAGTATCAACAGTATTATATAATTGTTGAAAAATATTTGAAATCAATAAAGGAATAGCAAAAATAACCAAAGATTTAAAAATAGAACCATTTAATAAATCAACATCTAAATGAAATAATTTTTTACCTTCACACTTCATTTTCTTCCCCACCTTTTTCATAACAATGACTATCATACTATATTTTATCTATAAATCAATATCTATTCATCTATAATATTAAATACAATATGAATAAAAAGTTCATAATCCTTAAGATTATGAACCACTTTCTACCTTATTAGGTAAAATCAAATTTAATATAACACCAACAATAGCAGCTAATGCCGTTCCAGATAGAGTCGCACTTCCTCCAAGAGGGAAAACAGCTCCACCTAGACCAATAACTAACATAGCAGAAGCAATAATTAAGTTTCTTTGTTTTGAAAGATCAACACGCTCATCAATCAAAATTCTAAGTCCATTACTTGCAATAACACCATACAATAAGATACTCATACCTCCAAGTACACAAGTAGGAATAGAGCTGATAATTGCTGAAACTTTACCACAAAAAGATAAAAGAATTGCAATACATGCTGCTCCACAAGTCACATAAACAGAACCAATCTTTGTTAAGCCAATAACTCCTGTATTTTCACCATATGTTGTATTAGCTGGTCCTCCTAAAAAAGCTGACACTGCAGTAGCAACACCATCACCAATAAGTGTTCTATCCAATCCAGGATCTTTCAGGAAATTTTTACCACAAATCTTTCCTAATACAGTATGATCACCAATATGTTCAGAAATTGTTACAATTGCAACTGGTAAAATAGCTAATGTTTCAGGTCCAAAATAAAGTTTATACTCCTTAAAATTTCCAAGTGAAAATGGAAATGCAAACTCAGGAATAGAGAACCATGTTGCTTTTTCTACAGCACTAAAATCAACAAGACCTAAGCATAATGATAAAATATATCCTACAACAATTGCGATAAGAAAAGGAACAATTTTCAAAAATCCTTTCGCTTGACTAGAAATCAATGCTGCTACTAAAAAGGTAACAATAGCAACAATCATAGGTGCAACAGCTCCATCAACAACAAAACCAGCATTTTTAATTGCATTTCCTGCAAGACCTAATCCAATAACAGCAATCATTGGTCCAATAACAATTGGTGGTAATAACTTATCAATCCAGTCTTTTCCAATAAATTTAATCACAATAGCAACAATCACATATATTAATCCTACTAATATAAGTCCAGTTTGAGCTGCTGAAATATCACCATCCATAGCTTCAACTGCTAATATAACAGCACTAATATAAGCAAAAGATGATCCAAGATACACTGGAACCTTTCTTTTTGTACATAGTGTATAAATCAATGTTCCTACTCCAGAAGCAAATAGTGCTACAGAAACAGGAAAATCTGTCATCATTGGAACGAGAATTGTTGCTCCAAACATTGCAAATACATGTTGAAAACTCAAGAAAATCCATTGTAATAACTGAGGTTTCTCATTAACATCAACAATTAAATTTTTTTCTTTATCCATTATTTCTCCCCTCTTTTACACATTTTCATTATCATACCAAATTTTTCAACAAATGTCTTTATTTTTAGTCATTTATTTAAATAATACTAAACACTTATAACAAACAATATTATTAATTATTTCTATATTCCTATTCAATGCCTATTAACTATTAAAGAATATCTATACTATATATATTTTTAAACATTATTTTTTGACCACTTTGTAAAATAAGATACTGCTGATAATCATCTAACTTTATAATATGATCAATCAACTCTATGTAACTTCCACCACTTTTTTTACCATCTTCTTGAAAATATACAATAGATACTTTAGGTTTTAATTTTATATGATCGTTAATATCATTTAAATGCTGTCTAATGATTGTTTTTTGATTATCATCCAATTCTAGTTTTTGTTCTGTCAATCTTGCTGTTTCTTGAATAGACTCTTGATGTCCTGTAAGTGCAGCAAAAGGAGAAAATTGAGCAGCTCGATCTGATGTTGACATCTTTGGATGTACTTTTGATACATGATGTGGCAAATGAATAATATCGTCATAATTTTTATGATGTCTCATGCTTTATGTCCTCCAATTTGCTTATTTCTATCTTTTGTTGTTGCATCTTCTTGTAAGTCCATAGCTTTTAAAACACTATTTTTTCCATACTTCTTTTTAATTTCTATAATAGCTTTTTGTAATTGAATTTCTTCTTGAAGTTCTCTTTTTTCTTTTTCAGTTTTTTCTTTATCAATGTCAAAACATGAAAATATATCTAATTGTTCATGAAATTCTTTATTTTCAATATTTTGACTATCTATAAGATGATTAGCAGATATATTTAGTCTTCTTATCAATAAATTCTTATTTATAATTTGATCGTATAATTTTAAAACCTCTTGTGTAATTAATTTTGTTGAAGATGTTGGAATTTTCATATGAACCGTTCCATGTGCATGTTTAGGTATTTTTCTTCCATATCTATCTATTGAAACTTTCCCCTGATATGTTTTACTTGATAAATTCTTAATATCATAACCAACAGTCAAAACAACTTGATCTGTTACTAAATTTTTATCTACAAGATCTAAAGTTAACAAATCAACCATTTCTTTAACAACTAATCTCGCCCTATCATAAGTATAAGGTTCATGTAAGACTTGACCAGAACCTATGCTCTTATCTTGTGGTTTATAAGCTTTAATATCTTTCATAGTACAAGACTCATATCCCCATGCGTGGTCAATAAGCAACTCTGCATTAATACCAAACATTTTATATAACAATTCTTCATTATAATAATCTTTTTCTCCACCAATAGAGCATCTTGCAATATCACCCATAGTATAAATTCCTACTTTTTCTAATCTTTTTGCATACCCTCTTCCTACTCTCCAAAAATCTGTTATAGGTGTATGATTCCATAGTAGTTTTCGATAAGATATTTCATCTAATTCTGCAATTCTTACCCCATCTTTATCTGGTTGAACATGTTTTGCAACAATATCCATAGCAACTTTACAAAGATATAAATTATTTGCAATACCAGCAGTTGCTGTAATACCTGTTGTCATATAAACATCATTAATAATTGTTTTTGCCAGTTCGTATGCAGTCATATGATATGTTTTTAAATAACTTGTTACGTCCATAAATACTTCATCAATTGAATAAACATGAATATCTTCAGGTGAAATATATTTGAGATAAATATCATAAATTTTAGTACTATATTCAATATAATAAGCCATTCTTGGTACTGCCGCAATAAATGAAACAGCTAAGTAAGGATTCTTTTTTAATTCAATATCATTAAATGATTTATCAGTTAATTTCTTTCTAGCTTTTCTTTCTCTTTGTTGATTAACTTCTTTAACCTTTTGAATCACTTCATAAAGTCGAGCACGTCCAGATATACCATAAGCTTTAAGAGAAGGAGAAACTGCAAGACAAATTGTTTTTTCAGTACGGCTTGCATCTGCAACAACAAGATGAGTTGTAAGTGGATTCATATGTCTTTCTACACATTCAACTGATGCATAAAATGATTTTAAATCAATTGCTATATAAACATGTTCTTTACTCATTATGCTTCTCCTTTCTTTAATAGTATTCTTTCTCTTATTATAATTATACTCTTTTTTGTATCAAGACAAAAGAATGTCAGATGACTTTATTTCAGTCAATCACTTTAAATAAAAAACTAATCTTACGATTAGCCTAATTTATCTATAAAAGTTCCTTTGGATCTTTATAAACACCATCTAATGCTTCAGCAACTGCTTGACATGTAAATACTCCTTGATATGTGTTTAATCCTTTCATAAAACCATCATCTTGCTTTAAAGCTTCCAACCCTAAATTAGCAAGCTTTAAGATATAAGGTAAAGTTGCATTAGATAAAGCCATTGTTGATGTTCTAGGAACAGCTCCAGGCATATTGGCAACAGAATAATGTAAAACTCCATATTTTTCAAAGGTAGGATTGTCATGAGTTGTTGTATGATCACATGTTTCTATACATCCACCTTGATCAATAGCAACATCTACAATAGCACTTCCTTTTTTCATAAGTTTAACCATTTCTTCTGTTACTAACTTTGGAGCTTTAGCTCCAGGAATTAAAACAGCACCAATAACTAAGTCAGCTGTCTTTAATGCTTCTTTCAAATTGTATTCATTGTTATAAATTGTATGAATTGTCCCATTACTTACATCATCAATATATGCCATTCTTTGTGCATCAATATCAAAAACTTGAACTTGTGCACCTAGTCCACTTGCTATACGTGCTGCATTAAATCCAACAACTCCACCACCAATAACAACAACATTAGCAGGCATAACTCCTGGTACTCCACCTAATAAAATTCCACTTCCACCATTTGATTTCTGTAACATACTAGCTCCGACTTGTACAGCCATTCTTCCTGCAACTTCACTCATTGGTGTTAGTAAAGGCAATGAATTATTTTTTGAAACAATTGTTTCATAAGCAATAGCAGATGTTTTAGACTCAATTAATACATCTGCAAATGGTTTGTCATTTGCAATATGAAGATACGTAAAAACCATTTGATCTTCTCTTAAATATTTGTACTCACTCTCTAAATATTCCTTAACTTTAACAATTAAATCAGCTTTAGCAAAAACTTCTTCAACAGCACAAAGAGAAGCTCCTGCATTTTGATATTCTTCATCACTAAATCCACTTCCAACACCTGCACCTTTTTCAACCAATACACTATGTCCCTCTTTAACAAGTGCATATGCACCAGCTGGTGTTAATGAAACACGATTTTCATTATTTTTTATTTCTTTTGGGATTCCAATAATCATGTTAATTCCTCCATTTCTATTTAAGAATTATATCATATTCCACATTTTATATGCAACCTAACACCTAAATAAATTTAAAGCAATTATAATTATATATTCAGAAATTTTATATCCTCTTTTTACAAAATAAAAATAAAGAATTTCCTATTCCTTAGCATTTTCCATCATCAGTAAGAAACATACTATTAATATACCTACCATTAAATAATTTATATATTCAATAAATATTCTCTCATTAACATATCTATCATTAAAAAAGCATTAACTATATTATTAAGGCTTTTTAACTACAACTATTATTCAACACCAACTCTATCCTACTTTATTAAAGTTTCAGTAAAATCAATTTTACTTTATTAAATCAAGCAAACTTAATATCAACTTTATCTCAATCTAACTGAAACAAACTAGGTTTTTGAGGATTTAAACATCAAGTACTATTTTTCTTTTATCTATATATTTATCAATTTTCTAATTTTTATCTTATTTATAAGAAAGAAGTATTTATACATTTCAAATATTAACTTTCACTTTTTTATGTTGATGATTTCTATGGTTTCTTTTAAGATAATGGATAGTTAATATATACATAGATTCCATTCATAAAATATACAAGCTTATTTTCTTTAAAAATCTTTCTTTCAGATATTCCTTCTAAAATAGAAAGTCAAACATTTATATTAGCAACCTTCTTATAAAAAAGAATCAGTTCAACAAACTGATCCTATCCTACTATTAATTTTGTATTTGATTTTACAAACCTAAAATTTGAAATAATAATTGTTTTGTCATCAATCATATATCCAAAATCAATACTCTTTATAACAAAATGTCGAATATTCTCATCATCTGTTATCATCGCATATACTCTTAAATTTATCTTCAAATGATCGATAACTGTTTTGAGTTGCTATGAAAGCTTTATTTTCTTTTAAAAACAGGAAATTACTCTTATCAATAATAACCTTTACACTATAATCCTTCTCTTTCCAAAAGTTCAAAAAACTCAGCATTTGAATATGCTTTTGCTTTTCCTTCATTTATAAGATGAACTTTTTTATTGACAGTATTTTCAAATTGGCACATTACTTTTTCGACTTCTTCATTATATATGTCTATAATAAACTGTAAAGTTTTCATAGGAATTAATGATACACCATCCAAACTAGGAAAAACATTAATATTAATCTTATCCATATTAATAACTACTTTATGGATATGTTATACACCAATTCATAATCAATGTCATTAAAAAATCATTTCTAAAACACTAAAGAATTATTTGCTTAATTTGAGTACTTTTTTGTTGAATTAATTATAAATAACAATATTATATTTCTTTTTGAAAACATAAAATCGTATATTTCAAACTTTTTAGTATCTTTAAGTATTTTGTAATATTTTATTCGACACCTACAATAAATGAATATACTGGTTGTTTTCCTTCAATACATTCTAATTCTGCTTCAAATGTATTTTCTACATATTCTTCTACAACTTCAATTTCCTCTATTGTTACATCTTGACCATAAATCAAAGTAATAATCTCTGAATCATCATCTACAAGTTGATTTAATGTTTCTTTTAAAGCATCTATTTTATTTGGTAAACATGCTGTAATTTCTTTTTCACACAATGCCATATAATGATTAGCTTTAATATCAACACCATCTATATTTGTATCTTTAATAGCAAATGTCACTTGTCCTGTTTTTACATTAGCTATAGCCTCTTGCATTTCATCTAAGTTTTCTTCTAAAGAAACTTCTGGATTATACATAATACATGCAGATAGTCCTTGAGGAATTGTTTTAGATGGAATAACTTTAACATCAATTTCATCTTCCAAAATAATAGAAGCTTGTTGTGCTGTCATAACAATATTTGAATTATTAGGTAAAATCACAACATGTTTTGCATTAACCTTTCTAATCGCAGCAACAATATCTTCAGCAGATGGATTCATTGTTTGTCCACCACTTACTACATAGTCACAGTGTAATTCTAAAAACATATTCTTTATTCCATCACCAGCTGCAACACTAATAACTGCTACTTCTTTTTCAGGAGCAGGAATATCAGGCATTGCTACCTCTTCATCAGGAACTGATGAATTAGCTTCCAAAATAGAATTATGTTGTTCTTGCATATTTTCGATTTTTAATTTAATAAACTCTCCATATCTTTGTGCTACATTCAATGCATTACCTGGTTTTAAAGTATGGACATGGACTTTTACAATATCCTCATCTTGAACAACAACTATACTATTTCCAGGAAGTCTTTCTAATTCATTTCTTAATCTTTCTTCCTTAAATGCTTTCATTTTAGCTTCATCTAAACGTAAAATGAACTCAGTACAATATCCATAACCTTCTTCACTATCAGATTCTACTTCTACTAAAGCATCTTTTTGTGCATCACTTTTAATTTCTACTCTCTCTATAGTCTCACCAGCTAATCCTGCCATAAATCCAGTAAACACTAAAAGTAACCCTGCACCACCACTATCAACAACACCAACTTCTTTTAAAACTGGTAATAATTCTGGTGTTCTCTCTAATGATTGATCGGCTTCTTTAACAAAATATGAAAAGACGTCTTCAATTTCCATGCCTTCTTGAGCATACTCAACAACTGCCTCTCCTGCTTCTCTAATAACAGTTAAGATTGTTCCCTCAACAGGTCTCATAACTGCTTTATATGCAACCTTAGCACCATTTTGTAAAGCATAAGCCAATTCTATAGAATTAACTTCTTTCTTCCCTTCAAAAGCAATAGAAATACCTCTGAAAATTTGTGAAAGAATAACTCCAGAGTTTCCTCTTGCTCCCATTAACAAACCTTTAGATAATTTTTTCGAAACTTCATAAATATCATTAGACTCTAAATTTTCAATTTCATTTGCTCCTGCACTAAATGTTAAAGACATATTTGTTCCAGTATCTCCATCAGGAACTGGGAAAACATTTAATGCATCAATTTCAGGATGATTATTATGAAGTACAGTAGCTCCTGTAATAACCATTCTTTTAAATAGACGACCATCAATGACTTTCATGCCATACCTCCCATTAATCCAATACGCGAATGCTTTGTACAAAAACATTCACAGCTTCAACATCAATATCTAATGTTGTTTCTAAAACATATTTAACCTTCTTTTGAACTTCATAAACAACTTCAGAAATCTTCACACCATAACCAACTATAATATAAACATTAATAACAATACCAGTATCTCCATCATTAACAACGATACCTTTAGCATAATTATCTCTTCCTAACAAATCATAAAAACCATCTTTCATAATTTTTTGACTTGCCATACCTACAACACCATAACATTCAGTTGCAGCACCACCTGTTATACTAGCAACAACATCTAATGATAAATTAATATCACCTAAATCTGTCGTTTTTTTAATCATATCTATTCCTCCATTTTTGTTTATATAATTATATATTATTATATATCATTTTTAAAGTATTGACAAATAATTCAAATATAATGCAAACGAATTATAACGTAGTCCATAAAATAAGTAAACAAAAACATGAAAACATTTAAAAAAATTGAAGTATTTTTTATAACATAATAAATATAGGACTATTCATCAATAAAAAAGTAAAAAAAGGTTTGCAATTTTAATATAATAATGATATTATATCAAGGTATGTAAAACATTGATACAAAGGATGGTGAATCAAATGTCTAGAAAATGTGAAATTAGTGGAAAAGGACCTATGTCTGGAAATACACGTTCTCATGCATTAAATGCAACAAGAAGAAAATGGAATGTAAATTTACAAAAAGCAACAATTTTAGTCAATGGAAAACCAAAAAAAGTAAAAGTCTCAGCTAGAGAATTAAGAACTCTTAGAAAAGGATCTTAATATAAATATACATTCAAAGGATACTTCAAACGAAGTATCCTTTTCTTCTTAAAATTTACTCTATATTAAAAAGTAGAATCATTTGATTCTACTTTGTTTTTTAATAAACTTTTACAGTTCCAGGAGTTTTAACCCAAGGACCATATACTTTCTTTCCATTAATAGTCTTATAGGCTCTCATTCTCATGTAATATTTGCTTCCTTTTTTCAATTTTGTAAAAGTCTTACTTGTTGTCTTATTTGTCTTAATAAGAACAGATTTCTTACCACTTGTAAATCCTTTATTTTTAGCAATTTCAACTTGATATCCAGTTGCTAATTTATCTCTCTTCCAAGTTACTTTTAATTGTTTCTTTAAAAGTTTAGTTTTACCCTTAGAAGTTGTATAATTAGCTAATCTAGCATTTGAAACGTTTGTAGGCTTAACAGTAATTGTGATTTTCTTTGTTGAAGCTTTATATTTCAAATTTTTGTATCCACTTGTAGGTTTCTTTGCAGTAATAGTAATTGTTGCTTTTCCATAAGCTTTTGTTTTTACATAACCATTTGCATTAACTGTTAAAACCTTAGTATTACTTGAATTATATGAAAAATCATAAGATGCAGCTCTTGGATATAAATATAATGCTGTATATTTTGGATTTTCATATTCAATTGTTTGACTTTTAACATTAGTAATTTGTTGAGCTTCTGGAGTCCATTTTTGAACATAGAAAGTATAATTTACAGGAGTATTATCATAAGTATAAACTCTTAAATAATATTTTCCAGCTGGTAAACGTGCATATGTTGTTTCACTTGTATCTGTAGCTTTGTCATAATCAACATATTGAGTTACACTTTCATATCCTAATGAATTGTTGCTAGCACTATAAAGATAAGTGTAAAGAGTTGCAGAAGCAGATTTCTTTACATTATATCTAATAGTTGTTGTTTGAGTAAGTGTAAAAGTGTAATAATCATAATCATCTCCACTATTTAATCCACCAACACTATCTTTATAAGTTTTACCTAAAGTAATGTATTCTGCAGTTTGAAGATCATCATTTTTCTTTCTTGTATCTGCTGCATGAACATCATTTAAAGGCACAACTGCAATTGCCATACCACATACAACTAATGATACCAAAATCTTTTTTAAAATTGTCATTTTTTTCCTCCCTTTCTTTATTATATATATATATATATATATATTATTATTAAAACTGCTATAGGTCAAATAAAAAATGTGAAATTTTAAAAATTATGTTAAAAATGTCAAAAAAATTTATTGTTTTTAGCTTATAAAATAAAAAAAGTTCTAAATCTGTAAAAATCGGTATTATAAAATCTGATGAGGAGAAAGATGCCCTTTACAATATTATGAGGACATGTTGCATATGGCCTTTAAAATTTTATGAGGAGTCTCTACTCCTCATTTTTTGTTATAATCT
>JAETUM010000080.1 GCA_021768625.1 Candidatus Stoquefichus sp.
TGTGACCTCCTATTGTCGTTATGGTATCGACTTTCATAATTTTGATTTTTTCATTCTTATTATGAATCGTAATCCACGTTTTGGCAACTAGGAGGTCACTTCATATTATCTCATCTCTATTATAAAGAAAAATGATAGGAAATTCGATTATTTTTTTGTATAATATGAAGGAGGTGGGTAAATCATGATAAATCAATTACTATGTTTTGATGTAGATGGAACATTGAGAGATAATGTTCATCATCAAGTGTCTCAATCAACATATAAAGCATTAAAGTTATTAAAACAAAAAGGGTATAAGTTAGTTATTTCATCAGGAAGAGGAATTGATTCTCTTAGAGGAACAGGATTAATGGACTTAATTGAATGGGATGGCTTTGTTTGTAATAACGGACAAGTTGTTTTGAATGCTAAGGAGGAAGAAATTTTTCATGCTTCTATGAAAAAAGAAGCTGTGATTCATTTGATTGAGAAAGCAGATGAATTAGGATATGCGGTTGTTTTAAAGTCACATCCTCGTATTATTACAAGAGAACCAGATGAATTTGTATATGAATCTCAGAGATTTTTTAATAACATTATTCCAGAAGTTGGAGAATATAAAGGACAAGATGTTGATGCTATGATTGTTTATGGACCACTTGGTTATGATTATGCACCATTTCAAGATATTGATGGTATTGATGTTTTACCAGGAGAATCAACTTATGCTGATATAACAATTCAAGGAGTCACAAAAGCTACAGGAATTCAAAAGTTATTAAACTTATATGGAATGGAAGGTTATATTGCTTTTGGGGATTCATTAAATGATGTGGAGATGTTCAAATATGCAGATATTTCTATTGCAATGGGGCAAGGAAATCAAATATTAAAAGACATGGCTACTTTTATAACAACATCTATTGATAATGATGGGATATTCAATGCATGTTTGCATTTTCATCTTATAGATGAAGTGAAAAAATGAATACATTTTTGATTTAAACATATGAAATATAAAGGAGAAAAACAATGACAAAGGAAGAAGCAAAACAAAAAGCACATATGATGTATGCTTATGAAGTGAGTGAACAAGCAGATAGTGAAACAAATGATTTTGATGCATTATGGCAAAGTATGTATGATGTTTGCCAAATAGCCACATATGGAATTTTAGAAGATCTTGAACAAGATGAAATAGAAGAAGCTATACAATGGTTAAAAGAAACACAATCACTAACAAAATTATATCAAGATAAAGATATTTATTTTTAGGGAGGTTAATATGAAAGTTATTGATATGCATTGTGATACGATATTTGAAATCAATCGTATAAAACAAGAGGGAGGTCATGTTGGATTAAGAGATAATTCATTAAATATAAGTTTAAAAAAAATGGAAAAAGGTGATTATCTTTTACAAAACTTTGCTATGTTTACACCATTAAAACAAGTTGATGATCCAGTTGATCATGTTTTTCATTTGATTGATACATTCTATCAAGAAATTGATAAAAACAAGGATATGATAAGTGTCGTTTATTCATATGAAGATATTTGTCAAAATATAAAAAATAATAAAATGAGTGCACTTTTAACATTAGAAGAGGGAGCAGTTGTAAAAAATGATTTAGCTTATCTTAGAAATTATTATCGTTTAGGAGTACGTATGATTACCTTAAACTGGAATTATATTAATGGGATAGGTCATCCTAATTTTAATATGAATAATGATAGTCATGGATTTCATTGTTGTGATACAAAGAATGGTCTTACTGAGTTCGGTATTCAATATGTACAAGAATGTGAGAGATTAGGAATTATTATTGATGTTTCACATTTATCTGATGCTGGTTTTTATGATGTGTTAAAATATACAACTCAGCCATTTGTTGCTTCACATTCTAATGCAAGAAGCGTGTGTGATCATGCAAGAAATTTGAGCGATGATATGATTAGCCAACTCGCTAAACGTGGTGGTGTTATGGGGATTAATTTTGCTAGTGACTTTTTAAAAGAAAATGGTGAGATATCAAGTGTTTCATCAATGGTAAAACATATTCAACATATTAAAGAAATTGGCGGAATTGATTGTATAGGATTAGGAACTGATTTTGATGGTATACCTCAAAATTTAGAGTTAAAAGATGCTTCATATATGCCTCAATTATATCAGGCATTAAAAGATGCTGGATTTTTAGAAGAAGAGATAGAGAAAATCTTTTATAGAAATGTTTTAAGAGTTTATCAGGATGTATTGAAAGAGAAATGAGTATAAATCATTTCTTTTTTTGTATAAAAAGTCAATATAAGGAAATTCTATAAGAAAGAGGAGATTAAAATGAAAAAAATAATAGTATTTCTTTTGGTATTGATTTGTTTTATACAAAGTTCTTATGTTTATGCATATGATAAAGACAATGTATTGATTCAAGATAATTATCAAGAAGAAAGTCATTTTATTGATGGATATGTTTTTAAAGATGTAAATCATTCACAAACTATGGATGATGATGAAAGAGTTTCATATCTTAAAATGAATTTATGGCAAGAGAATAATTTAATAGATGTTGTTATGACTGATGAAAAGGGATATTTTTGTTTTAAAGATGTAAAAAAAGGAAAGAAGTATCAAATTGTTGCTGAATGCTTTAGTGATTGTACGCTTATGAAAAAACAGAGTAATCATTCTATAACAAATGATTTTACAATTATGCAGGATTATCAAGTGAAAACTGATGAGTTTATCATGAATCAGTCATCATTACAATTTAATTTAGGATTTACACCTATTGCTTATCATGTAGAATATGATTTTAATGGTGGAACAGGATCTTTTGATTGGCAACAGAAAGTTTATCGAGAAAAAGCTACTGTTATCATTCCTTTAAATGAGAATCTTTTAAAAGAAGGTTATCATTTTCTTGGGTGGAATACGAAAAAAGATGGCAGTGGAGATATGTATCAAGGAAACGAATCATTTATCATGCCATCACATGATGTTAAATTATATGCAATTTGGGAAAAAGACACAATTCAAAAGGCTGCTATATATCCAACAAACCAAAAAGCAGATGTTGTTCAAACATCTGACAATTATAATATAACCATTATTTTATTATTTATTTCAAGTTTATGGGGATTGATTGTTGTGAGAAATTTAAAGAAAAACAGATAAGATGGGAGTTCTTATCTGTTTTTTTTTGATATCTGTTTGGGAAAGGATATCATGTAGTCATTTTTATTTGAAGGGAAAACAAATATCTGACTACAAACTCAGTATATAATAAATATATCATAAATTTTCAAAAGAATTGTCAAAAAATATGTGATTTCTATATCAATATAGTTTATAGTATATAATAGGTGATAGGAATGAAGAAATGGATAGGGCTTGTTGTTTGTTTATTATTGGTTGGATGTGGAAAATCAGAAATACAACAAGTATCAAGTCAAGATACTGAAGTAAATATGATATATGAACAATGGTTAAAAGAATTCACAAGGGATGACGGAGTGATTATTTCTTTTCATCGAGAGGATTTAGAGGATGAGAAGATGTTAGAATTTAATATAGAGCTAGGAGTAAAAGGTTTTGGAGATTTTGCCTATTTACAAAATGATAAATATCATGCAATATATAACAGTGAGGAAGATGGATATACTTTAGAATTTATTTTAAAAGATGATAAATTGATTGTAAAAGAAAGTCATGGTATATCATATTTACATACAAATCTTTCAGGTGAATATAGGATAAAAGGAGGATAAAATGAAAAATCTTTTTTATAGGCTTATCATATTTTTAGACACTGCTGCTGAAAATGATACAAATTATAATATTGCATGGTTTATGGCTAACAACTTTTATCGTATTGCTGATATGCGTATTAGTGAATTAGCTAGTGAATGTTTTGTTTCACCAGCAACGATTTCACGTTTTTGTAGAGCATTAGGATATGAAAACTTTGCTCATTTAAAACAAGAGTGTTATACATTTCATTCAAACGATAAAAAATTTAATAACTTAATTAATATTCCATTAGAAATGATGCAAGATAATCCAGAATTAGCTACTAAAGAATATGCGAATCAAGTTGTTCAACATATTTTATCACTACCACATATATTGGATTGGAAGGAAATAGATGCAACTTTAAAATTGATTCATGATAGTGATTCTGTTGCTTTCTTTGGAACACAATTTTCACAAAGTGCTGCTTTACATTTTCAAACTGATTTATTGATGTTAGAAAAGTTTACAATGGCATATATGGATTCATCTAGACAATTAGAATGTGCTAAAGAATTAACAAAGGATAGTGTTGCTATTATTATTACAGTAAATGGTTATTTTACAAATAGTGGTTATAAAATTTTGCAGTATATTAAAAGGTCAAAATGTAAGGTTGTTTTGATGACATGTAATGCAGAATTAGATATAAAAATTCCTGTTCATCATCGCATTTCATTAGGTAAATCACAGAATAGAAAAACAGGAAAACATACTTTATTAACAGTTGTAGAACTTATGTCATTACGTTATTATTGTTTATATTATCCATCAATTCAGGAATTAAAGGGACATATCCTTTAATTCTTTTCTTGTTCTTACAATTAAAATCTAATATAATATGATTCATAGAGGGGAATAAATATGAAAACAATTAGTCAAAAAACAATTATTCAAGAAGTCAAAAGATTATGTCAAGAAGCAAATTATGAATTACCTCAAGATGTTTATCAAGCATTAAGACAAGCATATGACTTGGAAGATTCATCACTTTCTAAACAAACATTAGAAGTTTTGAATAAAAATGCTCGAATTGCCAAAGAAACAAGTTCGCCTATTTGTCAAGATACAGGAATGGCTTGCGTTTTTGTGGAAATAGGGCAAGATGTACATGTTGAAGGATCATTAAGTGAGGCTATCCAAGAAGGTGTACGCCAAGGATATGAAGCAGGCTATTTAAGGAAAAGTGTTGTTACTGATCCAATGTTTGATCGTATAAATACAAAAGATAATACACCAGCTATTATTAACTATGATATTGTTGAAGGAGAGCAATTAAAAATTATTGTTGCACCTAAAGGATTTGGTAGTGAAAATATGAGTCAAGTGAAAATGTTAAAGCCAAGTGATGGTGTAGAAGGTGTGAAAGATTTTGTATTGAAAGTGATTCATGATGCAGGACCTAATGCTTGCCCACCAATGGTTATCGGAGTGGGTATTGGAGGTTCTTTTGATAGAGTAACATTATTAGCGAAAAAGGCAATGTTAAGAGAAATTGGAAGTCATCATCCAGATCCACGATATCATGATTTAGAAGATGAACTATTAGAAAAAATTAATCAGACAGGAATTGGACCAGCTGGATACGGAGGAAAAACGACTGCTTTATCATTGAACATAGAAACATTTCCAACACATATTGCAGGAATGCCTGTTGCTGTAAGTATTTGTTGCCATGTAGCAAGACATAAGGAGGTTATTTTATGATGAAAACAATAACAACTCCATTTACAAAAGAAGATGCTTTGAAATTGAAGGCAGGTGATCAAGTCTTATTATCTGGAACTATTTATACTGGTAGAGATGCAGCACATAAAAGAATGGTTGCTCTTATTCAAGAAGGGAAACCACTACCTTTTGATGTAGAAAATCAAATTATCTATTATGTAGGACCAACTCCAGCAAAACCAGGACATGTGTTTGGTAGTGGGGGACCAACAACATCTGGGAGAATGGATGCTTATGCACCAACAATGTTATCACTTGGTTTAAGAGGAATGATAGGAAAAGGTTATCGTAATGAAAATGTGAAAAAAGCTATGATTGAATATAGTGGTGTTTACTTTGGAGCAATTGGTGGAGCAGGAGCATATATAGGACAATGTGTACAATCATGCGAAGTGATTGCTTTTGATGATTTAGGTCCAGAAGCCATTCGTCGATTAGTTGTCAAAGATTTTCCATTAACAGTTATTATTGATGCATATGGAAATGATTTGTATGAAATTGGAAGAAAGGCTTATTTGGAGGAGAAGAACAATGGAAAATAAATTCAGAGATTATAATGAAGTTGATATTTTATATACATTAATGTCATATGTTAATGTTTCATCTTCTCAAGATATGTATTATACAATTGCCCATACAATTTTAACAAATCTAGAAAAAATTCCTAATATTAGTATTAATGATTTAGCTGATTTATGTTATACATCACCAGCAACTATTTCGCGATTTTGCAAAGACTTGAATTGTAAGAATTTTGCTAATTTTAAATATGAAATGGCAATAGCTTTAGAAACATCAAGACATGAAATTCATATGTCTGAAGAGGATAGTGAAGAAATTCAAAAAAATCCTCAATATTTAGTAGATAAGATTTATAATGAAACAATAGAATCTTTAAAGTTAGGGCATCAATGTATGGATATTCATGATATAGATAAAATATGTCAAATGATTTATCATGCTAAAAAAGTTCAAATGATAGGTTGGCAATTTAATAAAGTTATTTCTAATGATTTTCAAATGAAATTATTAAAACTTAAAAAATTTATTTATGCTTTTGTTGAACGTGGAGACGAAATACAAAGATTAGATATGATTGATAAAGATTGTTTGGTCATTATTGTGACAGTAAGAGCAAGAAAACAATTATTAGACAGTCTTATTGATAAAATTAAGGAATATCAACCACAAATTTTAATGATTACAATGAGTCAAGAATATGAAAATGAGAATGTTGATTATATTTATCGTATTGATGGTTTAGAGAGTGATTATACTGAATCATCAATGCAAGGAACAATTAACTTTTTAACATTGTTAGATATTATCTATGTAAGATATGGATTATTATATAAAAAGTAAGGAGTCAAGTATGTATAGTTTTTTAAATGATTATAGTGAAGGAGCACATCCAGATGTTTTACAAGCGTTAAGTGATACAAATATGCAACAAACAGTGGGTTATGGAATGGATGAATATTGTGAGAAGGCGAAAGAAGTTATACGTCAACGTATTCATTGTCCACAAGCGGATGTTCACTTTTTAGTTGGTGGAACACAAACCAATATGACATTTATCTCTTATGCTCTAAGAGATTATCAAGCTGTTATTGCTTGTGATGAGGGACATATTAATGTTCATGAAACTGGATCAGTAGAATCATCAGGACATAAAGTCTTAACACATCCTCACATTCATGGAAAAGTGACAAAAGAAATGATTCAGACTTTATTGAATAGTCATTGTGATGAACATATGGTACAGCCTAAAATGGTTTATATATCACAAACAACAGAATTAGGAACGTATTATACAAAGAAAGAATTAGAAGACTTGTTTCAATTGACAAGAGAAAAAGGATTATACTTGTTTTTAGATGGCGCAAGATTAGGAAGTGCACTTGTTCAAAAAGATGCACCATCTATGAGTGATATTGCGAAAAATACAGATGCTTTTTATATTGGTGGTACAAAAATGGGGGCTTTATTTGGTGAAGCATTAGTTATTATTAATGATGAACTTAAGGAAGATTTTCGTTATCAATTAAAACAAAAGGGAGCAATGCTTGCTAAAGGAAGATTATTAGGCGTGCAATTTTATGCTTTATTAAAAGGAAAACTATATGAAACTATTGGTGAACATGAAAATAAAATGGCACAAATTATAAGAGATGCTTTCATAAAAAAAGGTTTTTCTATTTATGAACCATCTACAACTAATCAGATTTTTGTGGATTTACCAATAGATATTATCAAGTTAATTGAAAAAAATTATTTGGTAACACATATTAAGAAAATCGATGCCAATACTGAAAGAATACGTATTGTGACATCATGGGCAACTTCACAAAAAGAAGTTGAAAATTTTGCTCAAATGATTTCATCTTTATAGTATAAATTCACTGTACATCAAAGATAAAATGTACTATAATGTTTTTGGGGATTCCCTAATATTACATAAGAAATGGAGAATAATAATTATGAACAAAACAGAATTAGTAGAAAAAGTAGCTGCATCTGCTGGATTAACTAAAGCACAAGCTGATGCTGCTGTTAATGCTTTCGTTGAAACATTAACTGATGTTTTAAAAGCCGGAGATAAAATTACTTTAAAAGGATTTGGAACTTTTGAAGTTAGACAAAGAGAAGCAAGAACTGGTCGTAACCCAAGAACTGGAGAAACAATGACTATTGCTGCTAGTAAAGCTCCAGCTTTCAAAGCAAGTTCAGCTTTAAAGAAAGTTGTTAATGAATAGGGGCTCTGTGTCAAGAGTGGAGGATTAAGGGATAGTTATCGAGAGATAGCTATTCCCTTTTTACGTTCTTTAAAGGTAAAAGTATAACTATAACCTAAATGAAGAATAATTCTCTTTCTTAAG
>JAETUM010000081.1 GCA_021768625.1 Candidatus Stoquefichus sp.
ACATTACACAAGCAGTTCAACTTTAACTGCATAAAGAAAATGAAGTTGTCTGCTCGACAACTTCAATAAAAACAATTTTAATTATTTCATCTGTCTACTTGACAGGGGCGGTTCAGGATTAAGTTTAATAAGTGTTACTTTTAATGCATTATTTTGGATTATTCTTGTTTTTATCTTAAATAAACAACTACTTAGTATCTTTATTCAAAACGAAACTGTTATTGCAAATGCTTTGGAATATATTGAAATTGCATGTTTTTCTTATATTTTTACTTCCCTTATATTAAGTTTTACTTTTGCATATCATAGTGTCCAAAAGACATATATTCCTTTGCTTATCAGTATTATTACAACTATTTTACATATCTTTTTTAATCAATTATTTATGTTTCAATTATGTTTTGGAATAAAAGGTGCCGCCATAAGTTTATTATTAAGCCAAGCAATATCACTCGTTTTATATTTGTTATATTCTATTATATCTCATCAACCTTTTATTGGTTCAGTTTTTGAACTTTTTAAAATTCCTTTTTCTTTTATAAAAAGAATTTATATAAAGGTTATTCCTTTAATTATTAATGAAACTCTATTTAGTGTTGGTAATAGTTTATTTATTGTTGCTTATGGACTATTAGGTAAAAATGTAATGGATTGCTATTATATAGGAAATCAAATTGTTAATGTTTTTTATACAGTTGTTAATGCAATGAGTGATGCTTCTACTTCTATGATTGGTTTAGAATTGGGTAAAGAAAATTATAATTATGCAGAAAAGGAAGTTAATTATTTCTTTGGAATGACAGGTATACTTTCTTGTATTATTATTATTGCATTGTTATTATTTGCTCCACAAATCATTAAATTATTTGAAGTGCAGTCTCCAAAACAAATATATCTTGCTATAGCAATTATAAGAGTTTTATCAATTAGAATTGCTTTTAGATTATTTAATGTCGTTATTTTTTCAGCATTAAGGGCTGGTGGCGACTCTAAATATTTAACATTTCTTGATTCTGTTATTTTATGGAGCATTGGATTAGCTTCTACATTTTTTATGATTTATCTTTTACATATAGATAACATCATTATAGTTATATTAGTAAGTCAGATTGAACAACTGGTACGATTAATATTAGGGATGAAAAGATTAAAGACTAAAAAATGGTTACATGCCCTTGTTTAAATAAAAATATAAGGAGGTTAAATAAATGGAAAAATTATTATGTCCAAGCATGATGTGTGCAAGCTTTAGAAATTTGGAAAAAGAAATAAAAGATTTAGAAGAAGCTGGTTTTGATATGTTTCATCTTGATGTGATGGATGGTAACTTTGTTCCTAACTTTGGTATGGGATTACAAGATATTGAATATATTTGCAAGTCTTCATCTAAACCTTGTGATGTCCATTTGATGGTAACGAATCCTAGTCTTTATGTTGAGAAATTTGCTAGGCTTGGTGTCTCTATCATCTATGTCCATCCTGAAACAGATACTCATGTCACAAGAACATTACAAATGATTAAAGATTTAGGCGTTAAGGCTGGAATAGCAGTTAATCCAGGAACATCATTTGAATCAGTGAAAGACATCTTATATCTTTGTGATTATGTGACAGTTATGAGTGTAAATCCAGGCTTTGCAGGACAGAAATATCTAGACTTTGTCACACCAAAGTTTAAGAAATTTGTAGATGAAGCGAAGAACTATGGAGGTTATAAAGTGATGATAGATGGAGCGTGTTCACCAGAGAAAATCAAAGAGCTTTCGGCCATTGGTGTAAGTGGATTCATATTAGGAACAAGCGCATTGTTTGGAAAGGACAAAAGCTATCAAGAAATTTGTAAAGAATTAAGAGAATAATAATAAAATATTCTTTATAACATTATTTATCCATACTAAAAAATAGTGAAAGGTATCATCCATTCACTATTTTTATATTTGCTATAATCTTGATAATACTTTGTCCTTTCCTAACAACATGATTGAACTCGCTAGATCAGGGCCATGCATAATACCAGTTGTAGCAATTCTTATTGGCATATATAACATTTTTCCTCTTGCCTTTGCTTCTTTTTGAGTAGCCTTAATACATGCAAAAATATTTTCTTCTGTAAATTCCTCTTCTGATAATTGTTCTAAATGTGATTTGAATACTTCCAATGTATGAGGAATTGTTTCATCTTTCATGAATTCTTGTGCTTCTTTATCTGGATGAATTTCATCTTCAAAGAATAACTGAACTTGTTCAATAATTTCTTCCCCATATGAAATATGGTCTTTATGAACAACTATTAAGTTTTCAATCCATTTTTGATCCTTATTTGATAAGTCATATGCTTTTTCTAAGAATGGTTGGCACAATTGAACCAATTCTTCAGTAGATTTATTCTTTAAATATTGGCTATTCATCCACTTTAATTTATTAATGTCAAAGATTGCTCCAGATTTAGAGATACGTTTCACATTAAACTCTTGAATTAACTCATCCAATGTAAAGAGTTCTTTATCACCATCAGGTGACCATCCCAATAAAGCAATATAATTAAGAATAGCTTCATTTAAAAATCCTTTTTCAATCAAGTCTTGATAAGAAGCGTCTCCATTACGCTTACTTAGTTTATGTTTTTCATCCTTCATAACTGGTGGACAATGGATGTATGTTGGTATATCCCAACCAAAAGCTTGATAAATCAAATTATATTTTGGTGTAGATGATAAATACTCGTTCCCTCTTACAACATGTGTAATATTCATTAAATGATCATCTACAATATTCGCAAAGTTATATGTAGGATATCCATCACTCTTTAATAAAACACCTTCAGATAATCCAGCATTTTCTACTTCAATATGTCCATAGACTTCATCTTCAAAAGAAGTAATACCTGTATCAGGAATTGTTTGTCTGACAACATATTTTTCTCCATTTGCTATTCTTTGTCTAGCTTCTTCTAATGAGATATTTTTACATGGATCAATATATCCTAACTCTTCATTTTCACTATCTTGCTTTGCTCCTTCTACCATCTCTTCATCACAGAAACAATAATGAGCTCCACCTAATTCTACTAATTTATCAGCATATTCTTTATAAATAGGTAATCTTTCAGATTGTACATATGGACCTACTTCTCCTGGAATATCTGGTCCCTCATCATAAGATAGCCCTGTTTGCTGCATAACATGATAAATCATATCAGTAGCATCTTCAACTTTTCTTCCTTGATCAGTATCTTCTATTCTTAATATAAAATCACCATCATCATGTTTTGCTATTAAATATTCATATAATGCTGTTCTTAAATTTCCAATGTGCATATACCCAGTTGGACTAGGTGCAAATCTTGTTCTTACTTTATTCATAAATTATCCTTCCTTATTTAATAATACAACTGCTTGGCAAACAATACCTTCTTCTCTTCCAACAAAACCTAACTTTTCACCACGTGTTGCTTTAACATTAATCTGTGATATATCACAATGAAGAACTTGAGAAATATTTTGCCTCATCGTCATAATATGAGGTGCCATTTTTGGTTTTTCACACATAATAATACTATCAATATTTCCTATAGTGTATCCTTCTTCTTTCATCATTTCATATGCCTTTTCCAATAACACCATAGAAGAAATACCTTTATATTGTGGATCTGTATCTGGAAAATGTTTTCCTATATCCCCAAGACCCATAGCTCCAATAATACTTTCTATGATTGCATGTAATAAACAATCAGCATCACTGTGCCCTTTTAGTCCTAAACTATGTGGAATTTTCACTCCTCCTAAAATTAAATCTCTACCTACAACCAATTGATGAATATCAATAGATTGTCCTATTCTTATCATGATTATCACCTTCCTGCCATATTTTATCATAAATAAAAAGAATAGAAAAGATAACATCAAAATATTATTTCTTTAATAGTTTTATAATTAATAAAAATATGGTAAACTATTGAATATAAATATGGGAGGTGTATCCTATGGATAAAGAAATCAACAAAAATTTTATTGAAAGAATTATTGATCAAGATTTAAAAGAAGGAAAATACACAAAGATTGCAACTCGTTTTCCTCCTGAACCAAATGGTTATTTACATGTTGGACATGCTAAATCAATTTTATTAAATTATGGATTAGCTCAAAAATATAAAGGAACTTTTAATTTAAGATTCGATGATACAAACCCAACAAAGGAAAAAACTGAATTTGTTGAAAGTATTGTTGCTGATGTAGAATGGTTAGGTGCTCACTATGATGGTGAAGTTAAGTTTGCATCTGATTATTTTCAAGATATGTATGAGGCAGCTGTCAAATTAATCAAAAAAGGGAAAGCATATGTTTGTGATTTAAGTGCTGAAGAAATAAGAAGTTATAGAGGAACTTTAACTGAACCTGGTAAAAACTCTCCTTATCGTGATAGATCTATTGAAGAAAATTTAGACTTATTTGAAAGAATGAAAAATGGAGAATTTGAAGATGGATCAAAAGTTTTACGTGCTAAAATTGATATGAGTTCACCAAATATCAATATGAGAGACCCTGTTATTTATAGAGTTGCCAGAATGACTCATCATAATACTGGGGATACTTGGTGCATCTATCCGATGTATGACTTTGCTCATCCAATTGAAGATGCTATTGAAGGAATTACTCACTCAATATGTACATTAGAATTTGAAGATCATAGACCATTGTATGATTGGGTTGTTCAAGAATTAGAATATGAACACCCACCTAAACAAATTGAGTTTGCTAAATTATATCTAACAAACGTTATTACTGGTAAACGTTATATTAAGCGTTTGGTTGATCAAGGGATCGTAGATGGTTGGGATGATCCTCGCCTTGTAACAATTGCCGCATTAAGAAGAAGAGGATTCACACCAGCATCATTGAAGAATTTCATGGAGTTGGTTGGTGTTGCAAAAAGTAATTCTTCTGTAGATTATGCTATGTTAGAATATTGTATTCGTGATGATTTAAAGCCAAAAGCACCTAGAGTTATGGCTGTTTTAGATCCTATTAAATTAGTTATTGATAATTATCCTGAAGATCAAGTTGAATATTTAGATGCACAAGTAAATATGGAAAATCCTGAATTAGGTGTTAAACAAGTGCCTTTTGGAAGAGAACTATGGATTGAAAGAGAAGATTTCATGGAAGAACCACCTAAAAAATACTTTAGACTATTCCCTGGAAATGAAGTTCGTTTAATGAATGCTTATTTTGTTAAATGTGTTGGTTTTGAAAAAGATGAAAATGGCAAAGTTACTGTTGTACATTGTACATACGATCCTATCACAAAAAATGGAACTGGTTTTACAGGAAGAAAAGTGAAAGGAACAATTCATTGGGTTCCTGTTAAACAAGCTAAAAAAATTACTGTAAGATTATATGAAAATTTAGTTGATGAAGAAAAAGGAGTTTATAATGAAGATGGTAGCGTTAATCTTAATCCTAATTCATTAACTGTTGTAGATGAATGTTATATCGAACCTTCTATTGAAGATTATCAGCCTGGAGATGCTTTCCAATTTGTTAGAAATGGATATTTCTGTATTGATACAAAGGATTCAACTGAGGATGATCCTATCTTTAATAGAATTGTTTCATTAAAAAGTTCATTCAAATTACCAAAATAGCAGATGAAAGTCTGCTTTTTTATTTTGTGACATAATTGATTTTATTTATGTATTATCTATACTGCATCTTGCAGTGATCAAAATATCTTTTGAAATATTTTCTTTTTTTAACGCCATTGGAAGAATACATTTTAAAAACCAATTTTCATCATTAGTAATCCTATACATAAACATTGGAAAAGTCATGTTTATACTTTTTATTGAATAAGCATTTTGAATTGTTGAAGGAACAAGCATCACGCTTCTTTTTACCATTTCTGGTGCTACACACATTAATTTAACTAAAATTCCTGTACTAAACACCCTTAAACAAGACGTTTCACTATATCCTAATTTTTCTACAACTTCTTTTGCTTTTTGATTTTTATATATTGATTTCATACTTGTCTATCTGCGAATTATCATTTTATGTTACAATTTATTTTTTTAAATACCAATATGAATGAAATCCACTTAGATATGTTTTTGCTCCTTTAGGCATTTGTTTGATAGCATTATATACATTTATATAATCTCCAAATCCCATCCCAATACATAGTAGTCCAAATAACCCTAAAAAGACGATATTAGGAAATATCAAAAAAATAATATAAGGAACTAAACCCAGAAAAATATTTGGGCATAAACACATAAATATAAATCTAGCCTTACTCATATCTTCTGTTCCAACAACAAATACTAATCCCTGACTTAAATTATTGTAATAATACACATCTTTTTTATAGCAAAGTGCGTGTAATAATTCGTGAATTGGTAATGATAAACCTCCACATATTCCCCCAAGTGCTAACCATATTGCATTATCTTTTATATATTCTTTTGCAAGCAATACAAAAGGTATGGCTAATAGAATTATTGATAAAATACACCCTACATTGGTTATTAAAGAAAGCTGTTTCATATTTTCAACTTCTTTAAATGGTACTGCATTAGATTGATGCTTTCTTTGTGGTAGGGTACTTTCATCTCCACTATATTTTCCAGCATTATGCAAAATCATTTATAACATCTCCTTTACGAATTGTAATTTATTTGTTACATTTCACTTAAGTATTTTTCAATCTCATCTTTTGATAAATATTTCACTTGAGTATTTTTATATTCTTTATACTTATTCATTGAAAATATTGCTTTATTCTCTTTGCATAATTTATCTTTATTCTTTGATAAATATTCCTTAAGTTCTATATCACTCGCAAATATCTTATATGATTTTCTTCCTTTTAAATTTTCTATTTCATAAATACCACAACACTTTTTATTAGTATAATCTGCTACTCTTAAATATAACTTTGCTATATCTAAACTTTTAAACGGAAAGTTCCATCTTTGCAAACCTCTAATTTTATCTTTATCAATACAAATACACCTTCCACAAGTTCCACAAACATATTGTAGATGATTTTCTAAACATTTTCTTGCATCTAGCAAAGGTGTAATTCTATTTTTATCACTATAACACTCTTTACATTCCATAATATAATCTCCAATTTATTAAATATGCTGATAGGCATCTTTTAAAGTTATTATCTCTAAATCTTCTATTTTTTCTAAATGTCGATATTTTAAAGATTTTTGAGTAAATCCATAATCTTCACAAACCTTATATTGATTTATTTTATTATATAATTCTTCATCTAATTTTTTTAGTCCTTGTATTCCAAATTTCTCTTCTACTTCCTTATATAATCCGATAAAACCATAATCTTTCACACCTTCATCATTTCTAACAAATCCGAAAAGATAAATATTATCATTGTATATTTCTACATACTTTAAAAAGATTTTATCTATATTGTGAAAAGAAGTAGTCGTTGGTTTTAAAGTCTTTAAATCATATCGAGTTAATTGAGTTCTCGTTGAACTTTTAGGGGCTTCAATATTATATAAATATTTTCCATCATAAGTAATATCAAAATTCTCATCTTGACTTCCCATATTTGAAAATTTAATTTTTTTTATTAATTCTAATTTATCTAAATCATAAAATAGAAGCCACCCAGAAGTTGATTTTACTACTAAAATATTTGTGTTTGGAATAAATTTACCTCGATACATATATGAAACATCTTGAAATCTTGTTAATTCATTTTCTTCGTGATCATAAATATATACAGTTCTACCACTTAAACCAACTTTAAATTTTTTATTTTGAGTATATCCCTCATATTTTTTTATCAGTTTGTTATTACTAGATTCATGATATATAATTTGATAAATACTATCGTTATCTTTTGTATGATCACTATCTAATCTTCTTTTTGTTCGTAATGCAAGTTTTGATAACGAGCTAATTGTATGTCCTAAATCAAATCCCATAATATCTTCTCCTCCACAAATGACAATTCCATACTTAATTATAAAATATTCATCTGTTGTAAACAAGCGTATTGATGGTATAGTTTTAAAATAAATACATAATTCAGAGGTTATTTTTAAAATAATTTATTATAAAACATAAGACAATAAAAGATCTCACAAAAAGAACTATATTCATATGTAAGTAACCAAATAAATAATTAATAAGTATTCTAGAAAATAGATACTACATTTCATTTAACAAATAATCTAAAAAAGGATATTAATAATTTTATTTGGTATTATAAAATCTGATGAGGAGAAAGATGCCCTTTACAATATTATGAGGACATGTTGCATATGGCCTTTAAAATTTTATGAGGAGTCTCTACTCCTCATTTTTTGTTATAATC
>JAETUM010000082.1 GCA_021768625.1 Candidatus Stoquefichus sp.
CGAACACAGAAGTTAAGCATCATAACGGCGACGATAGTGGTCATGCGCGACAATAGCAAGCTGCCAGTTTTTTTATTGGATACCTTCCTTTCGGTATCCTTTTTTTATTATTCTATAGACATATTGACAATTTCTCTTTTTTTGATAATATATCTAAGAGTATAAAGGTGATTGATGATATGAATAATTTAAAAAATAGTAGAGAATTGGGATGTTGGATTATTTTTGTTATAACAATTGTTTTTTTGGCTTTTGTTATGTATTTTTTTAGAAATCCTTTCTATGATTGTTATGTATTAGAGGCTGGAAATAAACTAGAAATAGAGGACTTGTTGAAGGAAAAAACATCAAAACCACAATTTGTAGATCGTATAGATGAAAAATTGCTTTCGACTGTAGGTGTACATACAGTTAAAGTTCAAAATAGTTATTGTGAATATAACGTCACATTACTTGTGAAAGATACAATTTTACCAACTGCTAAAATAAAGAGTTTAAATATGTGGATTGGTGATGAAATAACAAGTGATTTATTTGTCTCAGATATCAAAGATGCAACACCTGTTACTACATCATTTTTAAAAGAACCAGATCTTAAAAAGGAAGGCAGTCAAAATCTTGTTATATTATTGAAAGATGCTGCAGGAAATATGACCCCTTACAAAACCACATTGAAATTAAAGAAAGATACAGAGGCACCTGTCATTTCAACAGTTAATACAATTTTGTCTAATAAAGGAGAAACAATACTTTATAAGAAAAATACAACTGTAACAGATAATCGAGACAAAGAGGTTGAGTTAAAGGTAGATTCGTCTCAAGTTAATTATAATAAATCAGGCACTTATTATGCTATTTATAGTGCAACAGATCGAGCAGGCAATAAAGCTACTAAGAAAGTAAAAGTCATTATTTTGAATAAAAGTGATGCCACATTAAAATCTGAAGCCAAAACGTTAGCAAAGAAGTTTATTGAGAAAGTTGCAAAGGATAAGAAGACAAAACAAGAAAAATTAAAAGCATGTTATGATTATATACGAAATAATATTGTATATAATGGAATACATAAAGGGTCTATTGATAATTATTATGTTGATGCTGTAGACGGTCTTAAAACATGGAAAGGTGATTGTTTGGTGTCAAATGGTGTCTTGCGTGTCGTTTGTGAGGAATTAGATATACCTACAATCGTTGTTGTAAGGTCAAGTCAAAAGAAAACAAATCATTATTGGTTTTTAGCTGATACTGGAGATGGTTGGTATCATTATGATGCGTTTAAAAGAAAAAATGTAACTATTTATAAATGGACTGATAATCAATTATTACAATGGTCCAAAAATAATGATAATTTAGCAGATTTTGATACAACAAAGTATCCATCAACTCCTAAAAAATAGTATGAAAAGAAGATGAAATTTCTATTTAAATTCGTCTTCTTTTTTTTACAAAAAAAGTATAAAAATACTTGATTTATTGGGGCTTTTAGTGTAAAATGCTCTTGTTGTGTAATGCGTAGACGTGCGAGGTTGCTGAAACACTGATAGCCGTTGTCATGAGCGGAAGGGTGGATTCAGGTAATTCGCATCGAGCAGCCAGTTGATTGGCAAAGAAGGAGGAATAATTCATGGCAAACAACAAAATTAGAATTAGATTGAAATCATTTGATCACAAAATCTTAGATGCTTCTGCTGAAAAAATTGTAGCAGCTGCTAAGAAATCAGGTGCACAAGTAGTTGGTCCTGTACCACTACCTACTGAAAAAGAAGTTTATACTATCTTAAGAGCAGTTCATAAGTATAAAGATTCTCGTGAACAATTTGAAATCAGAACTCACAAACGTCTTATTGACATTGTGAATCCAACACCAGAAACAGTTGATGTATTAGCTCGTTTGGAATTACCAAGTGGTGTGGATATCGAAATTAAATTATAAGGAAAGGTAAAGGTGTAACTCATGAAAGGAATCTTAGGTCGTAAGATTGGAATGACTCAAGTATTCACTACTGATGGAAAGCTTATTCCTGTAACAGTTGTAGAAGCAACTCCTAATGTTGTATTACAAAAGAAAACTGTTGCTACTGATGGATATGATGCTATTCAAGTTGGTTTTGAAGACAAGAGAGAAAAATTAGCAACAAAAGCTCATAAAGGTCATGTTGCAAAAGCTGAAACAGCTCCTAAGCGCTTCATTAAAGAATTTCGCTATGACGAAATGATGAGTTATGAAGTTGGTCAAGAAATTAAAGTTGATAGCTTTGTAGCTGGTGAAGTGGTAGATGTAACTGGAACTAGCAAAGGTAAAGGTTATCAAGGTGTTATAAAGAGACATGGACAAAGCATTGGTCCTAAAGGACATGGATCAGGTGCTCATAGAATTGTTGGTTCAATGGGTCCTATTGCTCCTAACAGAATCGCTCCAGGTAAGAAATTACCAGGACAAATGGGAAATGTAACAAGAACAGTTCAAAACTTGGAAGTTGTTGCAGTTGATGTAGAAAACAATGTATTGTTAATTAGTGGATCTATCCCAGGTCCTAAAAAAGGTTTAGTAGTTGTTAAATCTGCTATTAAAGCAAATGGTAAGGTTAATCCTGCTGAAGATTTAATTATCTATGAAACTGAAGAAGAAATCGTAGAAAATCCAGTAGAGGAAGCTGTTGAAGCAGCACCTGCTGAATAATGAAGCGAAAGGAGGAAAACTAATGTTAAAAGTTGCAGTATATAACCAAGAAGGTACAAAAGTAAAAGATACAGAATTAAATGAATCAATTTTTGGTATCGAACCAAATAATCAAGCAATCTTTGATATGGTCTTACTACAAAGAGCTTCATGGAGACAAGGTACTCATAAAGTGAAAAACCGTACTGAAGTTAGAGGTGGAGGAAAGAAACCTTGGAGACAAAAAGGTACGGGTAGAGCAAGACAAGGATCAATTCGTGCACCACAATGGAGAGGTGGAGGAGTTGTATTCGGTCCTAACACAAATAGAAACTATAAGTTAAAAATGAACAAAAAAGTAAGACAATTAGCTTTAAAATCTGCTTTAAGTCAAAAAGTTATTGATAACGAAATGACTGTTTTAGATAATATCACATTTGATGCACCTAAAACAAAAGCAATGGTTAAAGTATTAGAAAATTTAGAAGCTAACAGAAAAACATTAATCGTTATGGATGAAGTGAATGAGGTTGTTGCATTATCTGCAAGAAACATTCCAGGAGTTAAAGTCATTAATTCAAAAGGTCTTAACGTATATGATATTTTAGATAGCACTAAATTAGTTATGACAGAAGAAGCTATCAAAGCTGTTGAGGAGGTATTGGCATAATGGCACATATTACAGATGTATTAAAAAAACCAGTACTTACTGAAAAATCTTTAATGTTACAACAAACAGAAAACAAATATACATTTGATGTAGATTTAACTGCAAATAAGACTGAAGTTAAACAAGCAGTTGAAGCAATGTTTGATGTTAAAGTTGAAAGTGTCAACATTATGAATGTTAGACCTAAAACAAAAAGAATGGGTAGATACGTTGGTAAAACAAATAAAAGAAGAAAAGCTATCGTTAAATTAAAAGAAGGATATGAAATTGATTTATTCGGTGAAGAATAAAATCACAACTATTGGAATGAAACTCCATTCCAGAAAAGAAAATTAAGGAGGAAAAAAGATGGCTATTAAAGCATATAAGCCTACGACAAATGGACGTCGTAATATGACTTCTTTGACTTATGATGAAATTACAACAAATAAGCCTGAGAAATCATTGACAGTTCGTTTATCTAAAAAAGGTGGACGTAACAATCAAGGTGTCATCACAACACGTCATCATGGTGGTGGACATAAACGTTTATATCGTATTATAGATTTTAAACGTAATAAAGATGATATAGTTGGTAAAGTTGCAACAATCGAATATGATCCAAATAGATCTGCAAATATTGCATTAATCAATTATGCAGATGGTGAAAAAAGATATATTCTTGCTCCTAAAGGATTAGAAGTAGGAATGAAAGTTGTATCTGGAGAAAACGCAGATATTATTGTTGGAAACTGCTTACCAATGGGAAATATGCCTGAAGGTACAGTTATTCACAATATTGAAATACAACCTGGAAAAGGTGGGCAAGTTGCAAGATCAGCAGGTGTGTCTGCACAAATCTTAGGTAAAGAAGGAAAATATGTTACAGTAAGATTAGCTTCAGGAGAAGTAAGAAAATTTTTAGGTGTATGTAGAGCTACAATCGGTGTAGTTGGTAATGAAGATTATTCATTAGTTAATATTGGTAAAGCTGGACGTAATAGATGGAGAGGTATTAGACCTACAGTTCGTGGTTCTGTAATGAACCCTAATGATCACCCTCATGGTGGTGGTGAAGGTAGAACTTCAATCGGACGTAAAGCTCCAATGACTCCATGGGGTAAAAAAGCTCTTGGAGTTAAGACTAGAAATAGTAAAAAAGCTTCAAATAAGATGATCGTACGTCGTCGTAATGGTAAATAAGAAGGAGGGTTTTAGAATATGGCAAGAAGTTTAAAAAAGGGTCCATTTGCAGATGAACACTTAATGAAAAAAGTTGAAGCATTAAATGCAGCAAACAAAAAAGAAGTCATTAAAACATGGTCAAGACGTTCTACTATCTTCCCATCATTTATTGAACATACTTTCGCAGTATACAATGGAAGAGAACATATCCCAGTATATGTAACTGAGGATATGGTAGGTCATAAGTTAGGAGAATTTGCTCCTACAAGAACTTATCGTGGACATGATGCTGATGACAAAAAGTCAGGTAAATAGAGAGAGAGGAGACAAATAACATGGAAGCAAGAGCTCAAGCTAAAATGATTCGTGTTTCACCTCAAAAAGCAAGATTAGTAGTAGACTTAGTAAGAGGTAAGCAAGTAAAAGAAGCACTTGGTATCTTAGAATACGTTAACAAAAGTGCGACTCCTGCAATCATTAAAGTCGTAAAATCTGCTGCACAAAATGCTGTTTTTAATGAAGGTGCAGAAGAAGATAAATTATTTATTAAAGAAATTTTTGTAGACGAAGGTCCTACATTAAAAAGATTCCGTGCTAGAGCAAAAGGAAGCGGAACTCGAATTTTAAAAAGAACAAGCCACATCACATGTGTGGTTGCTGAAAGATAGGAGGTCAAAGTATGGGTCAAAAAGTAAGTCCAGTTGGATTACGAGTTGGCGTTAACCGTAATTGGAATTCAAGATGGTACGCTAATGATAAAGACTTTGCTTCATTATTACATGAAGATATCAAGATTCGTGAATTCTTGAATGAAAAGTTAAAAGGAGCATATGTTGCTAATATTGAGATCGAAAGATCAAAAAATCGTGTTAACATTTTTGTTCATACATCTAGACCTGGTGTTGTTATTGGTAAAGATGGAGAAGCTGTTGACGCTTTAAGAAAAGAAGTTGCTAAATTGGTAAAAGGTAAACAAGTGTTTATCAATATTGTTGAAATTAAAAATCCAGATGTTGTTGCTCAATTAGTAGCAAACAGAATTGCTGAACAATTAGAAAATCGTGCTTCATTTAGAACAGTTCAAAAGAGAGCTATTCAAAGTGCTATGAGAGCTGGGGCTAAAGGAATTAAAACTTGTGTATCAGGTCGTTTAGGTGGAGCTGATATGGCAAGAACAGAAGGTTATTCAGAAGGTAATGTACCTCTTCATACATTAAGAGCAGACATTGATTACGCTACAGCTGAAGCTGATACAACTTATGGAAAATTAGGAGTAAAAGTTTGGATTTGTAAGGGAGAAATTCTTCCTGCAAAGAAGAAAGGGGATAAATAATCATGTTAATGCCTAAGAGAACTAAATATAGAAGACCTCATAGAATTAAATATGAAGGTAAGGCTAAAGGTGGAACTAAGGTTTCTTTCGGTGAATATGGTTTGCAAGCTCAAGAAGGTGCTTGGATTACTTCAAGACAAATTGAAGCTGCTCGTATTGCTATGAACCGTTATATGAAACGTGGTGGACAAGTTTGGATTAGAATTTTCCCTCATTTAGCTAAAACTAAAAAACCTCTTGAAGTCCGTATGGGTTCAGGTAAAGGTGCTCCAGAAGAATGGGTAGCAGTTGTAAAACAAGGTCGCGTAATGTTTGAAGTCGCTGGTGTTGAAGAAGAAGTTGCAAGAGAAGCTTTAAGACTTGCATCTCACAAATTACCAATTAAATGTAAGATTATCGGAAGAGGTGAGTAATTGTGACAGTTCAAGATATTAGAGATACAGAAACTCAAGAATTACTTAACAAAGTAGAAGAGTACAAGAAAGAATTATTTGGATTAAGATTCCAACAAGCAACAGGACAATTAGAAAATACAGCTCGTGTAAGAGAAGTAAGAAAGTCAATAGCAAGAATTAAAACAATTATTAGAGAAAGAGAATTAAACAAATAATAGAAGGAGAGAAATATGGAAAGAAACAATCGTAAAGTTTATACTGGAACAGTTATTTCTACAAAAATGGACAAAACAATCACTGTTTTAGTAGAAACTCATGTTAAACACAAATTATACGGAAAACGTGTAAAATCTTCTAAAAAGTTTAAGGCTCATGATGAAGAAAATATTGCAAGAAATGGTGACGTTGTAAAAATTATGGCAACACGTCCATTATCTGCAACTAAACGTTTCCGTTTAGTAGAAGTTGTTAAGAAAGCTGAAATTATTTAATATTTATACTCTGAAAGGAGGTCACTCGAATGATCCAAAACGAAAGCAGATTAAAAGTTGCTGACAATACAGGAGCAAAAGAAGTACTAGTTATTAGAAACCTAGGTGGTTCAAATAGAAAATTTAGTAACATCGGTGATGTAGTTGTAGCTACAGTAAAGCAAGCAACTCCAGGTGGTACAGTTAAAAAAGGTGAAGTTGTAAAAGCAGTTATCGTAAGAACTAAATATGGTGTAAACCGTGAAAATGGTTCATTGATTAAGTTTGATGATAATGCATGTGTTATTATTAGAGATGACAATTCACCTAGAGGAACTCGTATCTTTGGACCGGTTGCCAGAGAGTTAAGAGATGCAGATTTCATGAAAATCGTATCATTAGCTCCTGAGGTATTATAGGAGGAAACGAGAAGATGAAATTACGTGTAGGTGATACTGTTCAAGTTATCGCTGGTAGCGATAAAGGAAAAACTGGTGAAGTTATCCAAATTCTTAGAAAAGAAAATAGAATTGTTGTTGAAGGTGTTAATATGGTAACAAAGCATATCAAACCTTCACAAGCAGATCCAGAAGGTGGAATTGTAACAAGAGAAGCACCAATTCATGTTTCAAATGTTGCATACTATGATTCAAAAGCTAAAGAACCTGTAAAAGTTGGATATAGTGTTGAAGATGGTGTGAAAATACGTATCAATAAAAAAACAGGTAAACCATTAGACAAAAAAGATAAGAAGAAAAAGTAATCGGAAGGAGGTTAAATAATGAACCGACTAAAGGAACGTTATGAAAATGAAGTATGTAAGTCATTAATGACTAAATTTAATTATAGTTCTGTAATGCAAGTTCCAAAAATGGAAAAAATTGTTATTAATATTGGTGTTGGTGATGCAGTAAGTAATTCTAAGTTATTAGATGAAGCTGTTGAAGAATTAACATTAATTTCAGGACAAAAACCAGTGATTACTAAAGCTAAAAAATCAATTGCTGGATTTAAATTACGTGAAGGTATGCCAATTGGTTGTAAAGTTACTTTACGTGGAGAAAAGATGTATGAATTTTTAGATAAACTAATTAATATCTCTTTACCACGTGTTAGAGATTTTAGAGGAGTACCAAAAAATTCATTTGATGGAAGAGGAAATTATACTTTAGGTATTAAGGAACAATTAATTTTCCCAGAAATCAATTTTGATAAAGTAAATAAATTAAGAGGAATGGATATAGTATTCGTAACAACTGCTAAAACTGATGAAGAAGGTCATGAATTATTAGCACAATTAGGAATGCCATTCCATAAATAAGGAGGACTTAATTAATGGCTAAAACATCAATGAAAGTTAAACAACAACGTCCTCAAAAATACAAAGTTCGTGAATATACAAGATGCGAACGTTGTGGACGTCCA